>JBFFEL010000035.1:0-32478 GCA_041558875.1 Anaerolineales bacterium | reverse complement strand
GTGTAGAGACATGGGATGAAGTTTTGATGTCTCTTTTCTTAAAATAGCAACTAGCCGCCAATATGACCGCCATTTTTGAACACTTAACTTGTAGTTACCAATCATTTACTATATAATCAATTTACGCAGAGTGGGTTAACATCATTCCAAGCTTGCAAACCACCGAAAATATATTAGGTGGTTTTTTTTATCGGCAAAAGTTGATGTACTCAAACATTGATTCTTAATACTAATTGCTCGGAGCAAAAAAAATATGTGAGTGATAAGCAAAGAAATTCCCATGTGCGAAGTCAACGGAAAAAAAGGGGATTACGGAAGGAGTAAAGACTAATGGCAACTATAGAATCAACCATAACTATCAATGCCCCAGTGGAAGAAGTTTTTGAGTATACCAAACCGGAAAATCTGCCAGAAATCTGGCCTAGCCTAGTTGAAGTTAAGAACATCAAAGAATTGCCTAACGGAGGTTACAGCTGGGATTGGATGTACAAGATGGCTGGGATGAATTTTAATGGGTCAAGCGAGCATGTTGAGTTTGTGGAAAATGAGTACACGGTAGCTAAATCCACCGGCATCGAAAGCACCATAACATGGAAATATGAATCGGTGAGCGGCGGAACCAAGATGACCGCCCTGACAGAGTACAAGATACCGGTGCCTCTCCTGGGAAAGGTGGCCGAGGCGTTTATCGTCAAAATGAACGAGAATGAGAGCGAAACAATCCTGGCAAACTTGAAAGCCAGATTGGAAGCATAAAGCATGTTTCAGCATTGAAGTTGACTTCTGCACAATGATGGATTATGGGACGCAGTTCCAAATACCTGCGTCCCATTTATCATTTATTTGAAGTAGTTAGGTGAGAGAAGAAGTTAGATCGGGAATAGATATGTGATTAATTACACTGCTGCAAGTGGAGAAACGAATCCGCTCTCGGATTCACAGCGGCGCATGGGGGAGGGGGATGGCTCGCGGAGCGGGTCTTGTTGGAGAATGGTGGATGGGAGCGGCGTGATTGGAATCACGTCCTACTTCAGCTTATTCATTGCATCCACCTCAGTTGATGAGTTTGTTTCCATGCACGCGTCAATAATCTTCGCAATTACCTTCTCCGTTTCATCGGTTACAACCCCATTTTTAAATCGAAGGACCTGGAATCCCAGCTCGTGCAAACACATGTCGCGCTCCTGATCATATTCAACTTGTTTCCTATGCACAGGTCCATCGACTTCAATCACCAGCTTGGCCTCCGGACAATAAAAATCAACAATAAAAGTTTGGATTATGTGCTGCCTTCGAAATTTCAATCTCCCTACCTGGCGCATTCTCAATATCTTCCACAAGTGAGCCTCTGCTGGAGTCGATTGCGACCGCATTCAACGTGCCTGTTTGATTAATTGATCCCGAAGATCTTGAGAAATATTCTGTTCGTCCATCCAAATATCCCCTTTCAACCCCTACCCGTCCCTTTCAGGGACACCCTTCCCCTTTTCAAGGGGAAGGGCCAGGGTTGGGGTTTCTCACCAATCCGGCTCCGCATCAACCGCGGGATGTTCCGTCAAATTCCTCTGCCGCGTGCCATCAGAATCCATGACGAAAATATCGGATTGTCCCTCCTGGATGGAGACGTAAACAATCCTGGTCCCGTCCGCTGAGTAAACAGGGAAACCATTGGCGGAAGATGCATTCCCCTCCGCCTCTTCCGTGTTCGTCAACTGGATTAATTCACTCGCTTCGAGGTTGAAGAAAAATATCTCAATGTGCCCCAGGCGGGAAGATTCAAGCAGCACATGCTCATCATTAGGTGAAAAGGATATAACCCACTCAGGACCACCCTCCTCGATCCATCTTTTCGGGCTCACAAAATCTGTCTTTACCGTGTATAAGGTCGCAAATATCTCCGGGTCCCGCGGTCCAAACGAATAGGCCAACCGGTTGCCGTTATGCGACCAGGCGACGCTTTGCGCGAATCCATCACCAAGCTCGTATTCCTCCAGCGAGTCGTCAGCCAGGTTGTAGACCATGATGCCATCAACATCCTCAGTTGCCAGGGCAATCTTCTCGCCCTCCGGAGACCAGGCAATGTCTAATATGCGGCCTTCAGCGGTGAAAGCAGTTTCGGTCCCACCGCTATCGGGATCGACAAGTACCAAACCATTCCCGCCGGTGACTTCCCGAATGGAGATGCAGGCAATTTGATATGAATTCGGCGACCATTCGCATTGGTTGAATCCAACTGCTCCTGGGGTTAAATTCACCATTTCGCTCCCATCCGGATTAATCGTGTATAGATGGTTGGAAGTTCCAGTACTAGACAGAAACAGTATGCGAGTTTTATCAAACGACCATTGGGGGCTGGAATCGTCTTCGATGTTCTCCGTCAACCTGAAGAAATCTGAGCCATCCACATCCACCCGGTAAATCTCTTTATTGCCGTCCCTGTCTGACACAAAGACGATCGAATTCCGGAATTCTGGAACCGGCATCGAGGTGGAACTGGGTGTTACAGCCGGCAGGGGGGTTACCGTCGGCAACAAGGTGGGAAAAGAGATTTGATCGGTGGGAGCATCTACTGGTTCGACCAGAGCGGTCTCCCGTGGCGTTGGGCTGCTGATACTATCGGGGGAGGCCGCCTGAGAAGGATTACAAGCCATGAGAAAAAGCAATATTAAGACCCCGAGGACTATTCGCTTTCTCAACAAAACGATCCTGGGCGTATTGAGACCATTATTTGTAAAGCCCTTAACTGGCATGATGTTAATCCCCTGGTAGTTACTATTTTATCGCAACAATCTAATAGGATGGGTAAAATCAGTAAATTTGTAGTAAGATGCGACACACCCTTCGATAGGCTCAGGACAAGCTTGGTAAGTGTATCGCACCTCATGAGAATTACCTGGAAAAAACATTGACGATCCACATTTTGGTCAAAGAGCCTGCCTGTTACCCATAAATAGTTTGGCTGCTTAAAATTGGTTGGATTCATTTCCTGGTCCTCTTTATAAGCGTAATATTTGATGAAAACGTGGTCAATCCCCCCCAGGTCCCATTCGTGCTAGGCCAATTCCATCGCACCTTAATGCGATCAAATTAAGAATGGTTGAATGCTGTTCTGCCACCAGGAAATGATGACCTTGTTTCGAGTATAATCCTCCTACTATCAACAATTATTACTGGGAGGTATAACAATGAACTTTGCCAGTGTGCTTCAGGGATTTGTGGCCATCTTGTGGATCATCGTGATCGGCCTGCTCATCCTGACCGTCGTGCGCGCTGCGCGAGGCTATAAAGTCAGGTCGCTATCGATCGCAATCCTGGTCGGCGCAATTTTGGCCGTTGTTTTGACCACCGTCAGCGCCGGGCTTATTTTTATCCAACCTGAAGAGCGAGGCGTCGTCATCTCGGCTATCGCCGATGAAGGCTACCGCCAGGAACCGCTCCAGCCCGGGTTGAACTGGATCATCCCCTATTTCGAATCGGTCGTGCGCTACCCCATCGCCCGCCAGACCTACACCATGTCCATCGCCCCTGCTGAAGGACAGATTCAAGGCGATGATTCGGTGGCTGCTCGTACCTCGGATGGGCAGGAGATTTTCATGGATGCGTCGGTGATCTATGCCATCGATCCCAGCAAAGTGGTCCAGGTGCACATCGATTGGCAGAATCGCTATACCACGGAGCTGATCCGTCCATTATCGCGAGGCATCATCCGTGACGCGGTCTCCCAGTTTGGGGTTGAAGAGGTGGTTAGCACCAAGCGCTTCGAACTGCAGCAATCTATTACGGAGAATATGACTTCCTCGCTGGCCAAAAATGGGCTGCTTCTTACCGATTTCGTCTTGCGCAACATCCAGTTCTCCCCAGAATACGCCGCCTCGGTTGAGCAGAAACAGATCGCCGAACAGCAAGCCCAGCAGGCCGCTTTTGTGGTCGAGCAGAGACGCCAGGAGGCCGAGCAGGCCCGCCAGGTGGCCGAAGGACAGGCGGACGCAGCCGTGATCCGGGCCAACGGCAATGCAGAAGCGCGCCTGATCGAAGCCGACGCCGAGTCAAGATCTTTGTTGTTGATCCAGCAAGCCCTGGAAGATAACCAAGAACTGATCACCTATACCTACATTACCAAGATCGCCCCTGGGGTGCAGGTGATGCTGCTGCCCAGCGACAACCAGTTCCTGTTCCCGCTGCCGACCTTGGAACCGGGTGCCAGTCTGTTGCCCGCCATACCCACGCCGGAGCCTACGCCGCTCCCTACTCCAGAACCAACACCTGAGGTGACGCCCTAAATGATGCCTGACGCTGCGCCCTCCGGGCGCCAGATTCGCCTGACCAGCCTGTCCAGCTGTGCCGGTTGAGCGTCTAAGCTCAACGCGGAAACGCTGGCGCAGGTCCTGCAGCCGATCAAGCACACCTTCCAAGCCGGGGATTATCCAGACCTGATCGTCGGCCTCGGAGACGCGGATGACGCTGCCGTGTGGCGCCTGGACGAGGAGCGCGCCCTGGTGGTGACCACGGATTTCTTCACCCCCGTAGTTGACGATCCTTACGACTACGGCTCGATCGCGGCTGCCAACAGCCTGTCCGACATCTACGCCATGGGGGGTATACCTTTCATGGCACTCAATATCGCCGCCCTGCCCCCCGATTTACCCCCAGAGATCTCGGCTGAGATTTTGCGCGGCGGGGCAGAAAAGGCGCGTGAAGCCGGAGTGGTCGTGGCTGGCGGGCACACCGTCCAGGATAAAGAACCCAAGTACGGCCTGATCGCCCTCGGTTTCATCGATCCCGAGAAGATGATCACCAAGGGCGGCGCCAAAGTGGGCGACAAGCTGCTGCTCAGCAAACCGCTGGGATTTGGGACCACAACTACTGCGCTCAAGAATGGGAAAGCAGATCCGGCCGATGTCTCCGAGGTCGTGAAGTGGATGAAACGCCTCAATCGAACCGCCAGCGAACTTGCCCAGGAATTTGGCGTGTCCGGCGGCACGGATGTCACCGGGTTTAGCCTTCTCGGTCATGGCTACGAGATCGCCCAGGCTTCTGGGGTTGGATTGCAGTTCTCATTCGAGAGGATCCCAATCCTGAGCGGAGCGCAGCGTTATGCCCAGGAATGGATCTTCCCGGGTGGTTCCACTGACAACCGGTCTTTTTTTGGCCCAAATGTGAATTTCGACCCTCAAATTGATGAAGAATCCCAAATGCTCCTGTTCGACGCCCAGACCAGCGGCGGTCTTTTGCTGGCAGTAGATCCCGGAAAGGTCTCCCCCCTATTAGCCAGGGCAGAGCAGGTTGGGCAGGTATTCTGGGAGGTCGGCCAGGTTATCGCCGGAGATTCAATCGAGGTAACAAAATAAAGGATGAGAATGCACCTCGATGGGCAGCATTGAATTACATCGGTTCGAGGATTTAGGATTCCTGTTCCTGGCTATCCCGATCATCACGCTAGTTATCGTGGTTCAAATCAACAACCAGGATAAACAGATCGAAGGCAAATTCGAACATCTCCGCAGTTCCGCATAACCAATTCGCAACCTCTCCCAACACTCCCTCTGGCAAAATCAAGGTCACAACAATGTATACAGATCCGATATTTCAATCCCGTCGCTCAGCTGTGTACGGTAATCGCGGGATGGTCGCCACCTCCCAACCGCTGGCAGTCGCCGCAGGTTTAGAAATCCTCTCCGAGGGAGGCAACGCAGCTGACGCGGCTGTCGCCAGCGCAGCCGCGCTCAACGTCACCGAACCCACCTCCACTGGCATCGGTGGAGATTGCTTTGCGCTGTTCTTTAATGCTGCTGATCACCAAGTGAGTGCGCTTAATGGTTCAGGGCGCGCCCCAGCTGTTTTGTCGCTTGAACGCCTACAGAAGGAAGGATTTGGCCAGGAACTACCGCCTTTTCACCCCTACACAATCACCGTCCCGGGAGCCTGTGCTGGATGGTGTGACCTGGTAGCAGAATTCGGCCGCCTTGATATGGCGCAGGTTTTAGCTCCCGCAATCCGCCTGGCGGAAGAGGGGTTCCCGGTTGCCCCAATCACAGCTTATTTCTGGTCTCGGGGAGCTGAGCGCCAGCTTAAAAATGCCCCCGGAGGTTCCGAATTGACTATAGACGGCCGTGCACCTCGTGCTGGGGAATTTTTTCGCAACCCGGGCCTGGGACGCACCTTGCGCGCGGTGGCAGAAGGGGGAAACGCAGCTTTTTACCAGGGGGAGATCGCGGAAGCCATCGCCAACGTTGTCCAGCAGGCCGGCGGCTGCCTCGGTGTAGAGGATTTAGCTGCTCACCACAGCACCTGGGAAGAGCCGATCAGCACACTTTATCGCGGCCTGCGGGTTTGGGAATGCCCGCCCAATGGCCAGGGGCTGGCTGCTTTAATAGGACTAAATATCCTGGAGGGATACGATCTCGATGCTCACCCACCGCTTTCCACGAGCCGCCTGCACCTCCAGATCGAAGCGATGCGCCTGGCATTCGCCGATACCAGCTGGTATGTAGCCGACCCAGCATTCAATCCAGCGCCCCTGGAAGAACTGCTTTCCAAGGAGTACGCCGATAACCGCCGCCAGCTGATTGACCCATCAAAAGCGACCATAGATCAAAAACATGGCGTGCCCACCTCCGCCTCGGACACGGTTTATCTAAGCGTCGTCGATGGCGACGGGAACGCCTGCTCTTTTATCAACAGCAACTATATGGGATTCGGCACGGGGATCGTCCCAGAAGGCTGGGGCTTTTCACTGCAAAATAGGGGTCACAATTTCCGCCTGGACCCGGATCACCCGAATGCCCTAGCGCCCGGTAAACGTCCCTACCATACGATCATCCCTGCCCTGGCAACCAAATCGGATCTGGATCGTGGGGAAGAATTATTCGCCAGCTTCGGGGTGATGGGCGGCTTTATGCAGCCCCAGGGTCACCTGCAGGTGGTCGTTTCTATGGTTGATGACCAGCTCAATCCACAAGCAGCCCTCGACCAACCACGTTTCTGCATTAACGAGGGCCAGGCGGGTGGTGGGGTCGCTCTGGAAGAGGGGATCAATCAGATAGTGATGGATCAGCTTTCAGACATGGGCCACGATATCGAGCCGGTCAGCGGGCATGGTCGGTCGCTTTTCGGGCGCGGCCAGATCATCTTGCGCGATGCAGAGAGCGGAGTCCTTTGCGGCGGCAGCGATCCCAGGGCGGATGGTTGTGCTATGAGCCTGTGAACACCCTGCATGTTATAATCAGCCGGAGTTCTGGGATTGGTTATTGGATCCCGATCGTTCCTCCCGGGACAGGCCACGTCCCGACAGTCCGGAGTCGGGATATTAGATACTGGATATTGGATACTAGTTATGATAGATAAAGGAGTAAAAACAATGCTGATCAGTAAGGAATTAGAAGCTGCGATGAACGCACAGGTCGGTCGTGAATTCGGAGCCAGCCTGCAGTATGTCAATATCGCCTCATATTTTGATGCCGATAGTTTGCCGCAGTTAGCAGCTTTCTTCTTCCGCCAGGCGGATGAAGAGAAAATGCACGCCATGAAGTTCGTCCATTATATTGTGGAAGCCGGTGGCCAGGTGCGCGTCCCCAGCGTCGATGAGCCTATATACGATTTCCAATCTGCAAAAGAAGCCGTCCAGGCAGCCTTAAACTGGGAGGTGGAGGTCACCAAGCAGATCAATAACCTGATGGATCTGGCTATTGAGCAGAAAGATCACATTGGTCAGGATTTCCTGCGCTGGTTCGTCGCCGAACAGCTCGAAGAGGTCTCCACGATGGACACACTTTTAGCCGTCGTAGACCGGGCGGGCTCGAACATGTTGTGGGTGGAAGATTTTCTGGCTCGCAACCCGATCGTCGAAGAGGGTCACAGCACAGAGGAGTAGTGAGGGCTGAGGTCAATATTCCCTCTCGCTTGACCTTTGCTCCCTGAGCGGAGGTCGAAGTACGATCTAAAGCGCAATTAGATTGATTAAACAATAAGCGGATGACTGCTGAGAAATCAGCAAAGCCATCCGCATTTTTAATCGCTCTAATACTAGCTATTCGGCCAGCTTGAGAGCCTTAAAAGCCTGGGTCTGGGCGGTGATCGCTCGCTCGGTAGGCAGGCGTTCGGCGCTGGAAGCGCCGTAAAAACCGGCGATGCCCGGCATCTTGAGCAGGGCTTTGCCGACGTTTTCCGGCTCGTCAAAAGGACCGCCGTGGCAGATCACCATCAGGTCGCTCCTGGTCTTCCAGGCAGCTTCCGCCATATCCATAACCTTGTCGATCGCCTCATCCAGGGTGAAAGCTGCCTTAGCGCCAATCGTGCCAGCTGTCGTCAAGCCGACATGGGGTACCAGCAGGTCAGCCCCTGCTTCGGTCATCGCCCTGGCCTCTTCAGGATTGAAGACGTAGGGCGTGGTAAACAGGTCCATCTCGTGGGCGATGGCGATCATCTCCACCTCTTTGTCATAGCCCATACCGGTGGCTTCCATGTTATCCCGCATCACCCCATCGAAGAGCCCGGCTGTGGGGAAATTCTGCACACCGGAAAAGCCGATCCTTTTCACCTCTTCTAGGAAGATGGGCATCTGGCGGAAGGGATCTGTTCCATTCACTCCTGCCAGCACTGGGGTGTCTTTAACCACCGGGAGCACCTCGCCTGCCATCTCCATCACGATCGCGTTCGCGTCTCCATAGGCGAATAACCCCGATAACGAACCGCGACCTGCCATGCGGAAGCGACCCGAGTTGTAAATGATGATCAGGTCGGTACCGCCGGCTTCCTCAAATTTTGCCGAGATGCCGGTGCCTGCACCGGTCCCGATGATCGGTTTTCCAGCTGCTACCTGAGCTTTAAGCCTGTTTATAATCTCCTGACGTGAAATTGCTGCCATAATGCTTTTCCTCCGTTAGATATCCAACATTGCTAATAATGTCTCCGCCACCTGGCTGGAGAATTCCGGGGCGTTGATATCATAATCCAGTTCCGTGACCGGGATATCCTGCCTCAGGTCCCTTTTTAAGGCCTCGATGAAGGCCTGGTTGGCTTCCGGCCAGTAGAACGGCTGGCCTTCCAGATCGAGCTGTGAATAACCCTTCAGCGGGATCAACACCGCTACCGGGGCAGTGGCGGAATTCAACTTCTCGGCAAATATCTCACCCATGCGCTGATTTTCTCGCGGAGTGGTGCGCATCAAGGTGACATTCGGATTCCACTCGTAGAAAGTGCGATCAGAGTATTTTTCCGGCACGGTATCCCTGGCCCAGAAATTACACATATCGATGCATCCCGGCACCACGACCTGGGGGATGCCAGCCTTTGCAGCTGCTTCTAGGCGGTGAGGGCCTGCGCTCAACACCCCTCCGCAAATCTCGTCCGCCCATTCGGTGGTGGTAATATCCAGGACGCCAGCAATATACCCATCCGCGACCAGCGCTTCCATCGTTTGTCCACCAGTGCCGGTGGCATGAAATACCAGCACCTCGAAACCTTTGGCTTCCATAATTTCACGTGCATAATCCACTGCAGTCGTCGTATTGCCGAACATGGAGGCAGCGATTAGCGGTTTATCCTCACTCTCGTCTGGCTCGCCCTGCACCATGCCGCAGATCGCCCCAGCGGCGTTGGTGTATATTCGCCTGCTGATGCGGTTGACGCCAGCCACATCGACCACAGAGGGCATCATGGTGATGTCGGTTGTGCCAACGTAAGGTGTAGTGTCTCCAGAAGCCAGGGTGCTGACCATCAGCTTGGGAAATCCAACCGGCAGTGCCCGCATGGCGCTTGTCCCGATCACTGTGCCCCCACCACCACCCATCGAGATGATGCCATCAATTCGCCTGTTTTTGTATAATTCCCTGGCTACCTCTGCTACGCCCTTCGTCATGACCGCCATTGCCTCGCCGCGATCCTTTCGCTCGAGAAGCCGGTCTAAATCTGATCCTCCGGCCTCGGCAACCTGTGATCTAGAGACATCCGGCTCAAAATACGCTTCCCCCAAAACGCCTGTATCAACGACCAGCGTCTTAAAGCCACGTTTTTCGATCTCCGCTTTCAGGAAAGCGAATTCCGCCCCTTTTGTATCCAGGGCACCTATGATTCCAATCGTCTTATCCATCTATCCTCCTGTCTGGAGACGCTTTTTCCGCCCATTCGCGCCTTATCAAAAAGACATCTCAATAAAGAGATGTCTGGATTGATCGATCAACATTTGTGGTCTATTGTGAGGGTACCGATTCGACTCGTACGTCAGGAAAGAATTGGCGGATGGTCCCTTCGACCCAACCATGCAAGGTACTCGGTAATAAGGGGCAACCCAAACATGCTCCGCCAAGCCTGACCTTGACCACCTCGCCATCGTAATCGACCATCTCCACTGAACCCCCGTGATACTGCTCAATGTATGCACTCAAACGTTCAATCAGAGTCTGGATTTGTTCTTCGTCAGTGGCTTCAGATATATTATTATCAGCAACCATCACTTATTTCGCCTCCTGGTGGGCACCATTGCGTAAGCCATTCTCCAGCAATTGTAACACCTGTGGGTGGTTGCTTTCCAGTCGTTGAGCCACCACGTCGGCCATCCGATCGACGAATTGGTTACCTGTTTCCGGATGTTGTGAGCATAGTTCCTGCAGATCGGACCCGCGCACGCGCAGCAGTTCGGTGTATTCCGTGCAGATTGCTGCTGAAGTGTAGCTGCGCCTGCCGATCACAGCAGACCAGCCGATCATCCCGCCCGGTTTAATGCGCGTGATGACGATATCTTCATCATCCTCCGGCTTGTAATTAATTGCCACCTCGCCCGAGATCATCAAGTAAAAATAAATCGCCGGATCACCCTGTTCGAAAATTACTGTGCCGGTGTGATACTCATTCGGTATAAACAACGGCCTCAGCAGAGTCATCTGCTCTTCAGAAAAGCCATCAAATAGGGGAAATTGTTTAAGGGCGTCGAAAGCCATGATAGCCACCTTATTGTCCTAACAATGTATCCTTTCCAGGGATAATCTCCAAGTGGCAAATATCCTCAAACCAAGGACAAATATCACCTGCTTGGCGACATTCATCCTTTCAGCAATATTAACTATATCAGTTCAAAAAATTACAACAGATGGTGAGAGATTTCTCGCAAAGAAATGAAAAAAGCCCATCATTCCAGCTGGGAAATGACAGGCTTTGTTGAAGATAATGGTTTACTAACCCGGGCTATGTTTGGGTCTCCACAGATTGGATGTTCTCAGCCGGGATTGGCTCTCCTTGAGAAACAAAGACCAGCTTCTGGGTCTCTTCATCCACATCCACAATGACCGTATCACCGGACTTAAATTCACCACTCAGCAGGCTGACTGAGAGCGGACTTTCGACGTGTTTTTGCAAAGCTCTGCGTAATGGCCGGGCTCCAAAGGCAGGATCATAGCCTTCATTGGCCAACCATTCTCGCCCTGCGGGTGTCAATTCGACAGCCAGGTCATGCTCGTAGAGACGCTCCCGGATTTCTGCCATTTGCAGGTCGACGATTTGTTCCATTTGCTCCTTCGACAGCGATGAAAAAGTGATGATCTCATCGATGCGGTTGAGGAACTCGGGACGGAAGGTGCTCTTTAATGCTTTCTCGATCTTGTCATGCGCTTCGCGCTCTTCCTGGTCACCCGAGCTCTGCAAAAAGCCCAAGGTTCCGGATTTGTTGATAAACTCCGTACCCAGGTTGCTGGTCATGATTAGAACCGTATTGCGGAAATTGACGATGCGACCCTGGCCATCGGTCAAGCGTCCATCATCCAGGATCTGCAGCAACGAATTCCATACCTCAGGATGGGCTTTTTCGATCTCATCAAACAAGATCACCCGGTATGGGCGCCTCCGCACAGCTTCGGTCAGCTGCCCGCCTTCCTCGTAGCCTACATAGCCTGGAGGGGCCCCAAAGAGCCGGGAAACAGCATGCTGTTCGCGATATTCGCTCATATCAATCCGCACGATGGCATCCAAATCTTCAAACATGAACTCTGCCAATGCCTTGGCCAACTCGGTCTTCCCCACGCCGGAAGGTCCAATAAAGATGAACGAACCAATCGGGCGCCGTGGGTCTTTCAAGCCGGAACGCGCCCGGCGAATTGCATCTGAGATGGCATGGATGGCCTCATCCTGTCCAATGATGTTCTCGTGCAGGCGCTCTTCCATGTGCAGCAATTTCTCGGATTCCGTTTCCATCATCTGGTTGACAGGGATACCCGTCCACTGGGCAACTACCTCAGCGATATCATCCTCGTCTACCACCTCGTCAAGCTCGTGCTCGGCTTCCCATTTATCACGCAGGTCATTGAATTCAGACTCGAGCCGCAAGCGTTCAGATTTTTTCTCTGCCGCGCGTTCGTAGTCGCGTTCTAGACCAGCCTGTTCCTCTTCGATCGACAATCGGTCGAGTTCACTCTTCAGATCTTTCAAATCAGCGGGTAGTGAATAGAGAGCCACGCGCAGTTTTGCAGCCGCCTCATCCATCAAGTCGATGGCTTTATCGGGCAAATGACGATCGGTCACATAGCGGTTCGAAAGTCGTGCAGAAGCGACCAGGGCTTCATCTGAGAAACGGACCTTGTGATGCGCCTCGTAGCGGTCGCGCAGGCCTTCCAGCATTTTTATGGTGTCATCCACGCTAGGTTCTTCTACGTAAACTGGTGCAAACCGGCGTTCCAATGCAGCATCCTTTTCGACATGCTTGCGATACTCATCCAGAGTCGTCGCTCCAATGGCATGCAGCTCGCCGCGAGCCAGGGCTGGTTTGAGCATATTCGAGGCATCCATTGCGCCTTGTGCAGCGCCAGCACCGACTACCGTGTGCAGCTCGTCAATAAATAAGATCACTTCCCCTTCTGCACGTTGAATCTCTTCAATCGCAGCTTTCAAGCGCTCTTCGAACTCACCCCGGAAGCGCGAACCAGCGATCATCGCACCCAGATCCAGGGCAACAACCTTCTTGCCGCCCAAGATTTCAGGGACATCATTGGTGGCGATCTTCTGTGCCAGACCCTCGACGATGGCCGTCTTTCCGACGCCCGCTTCCCCGATCAGGATCGGATTATTTTTCGTGCGGCGGGAGAGGATGCGGATGACACGCAAGATCTCGACATCCCGACCGATCACGGGGTCAAGCTTTCCTTCTCGAGCCAGTGTAGTCAGATCACGCGAGTATTTCTCCAACGTCCTGTAGCGGGTTTCAGCCTGCGGGTCGGTCACCCTTTGACCTCCTCGCAGCTGCTGAACCGCTTCGTTCACCCGCTCACGGGTCACCCCAGCGCCTTCCAGCAGGCGAGCGGCTGGTGTGCTTCGCTCGCTGAGGATCGCCAGGAAAATGTGTTCCGTGGAGATGTATTCGTCCTTCAAGCGATTGGCTTCTTCATTAGCCAGATCAATAATGCGCTTTACCCGCGGGGTGATGAAAATCTGCCCTGCGCCGCCGCCAAAGATATTCGCCTTCGGGCTTGTCCTGAGGATATAGTCCAATCTTTCAGTGAGCGCATTCGCATCTACGTTCAAAGTTTCCAATATTTGCGTGATCACCCCTTGGGGCTGTTCAATTAACGCCAATAATATATGTTCCGTATCAATCTGGTTGTGCCCATAGCGTTGAATGATCTCGGCCGAGCGCTGCGCGGCCTCCTGGGCACGTTCAGTGAAACGATCAAATCTCATCATAATTCTTGTACCTTCCTCTGGCAGGATATGTCCCACCAAGGGCATTATATCAGTGAAACAATTAAGGGACTGGATATACGGTGTAAGAATTCTATATGAATCTGTAAACTATAGAAAGGCAACTCCAAACGCACAAATTAGTAGTAACAAATTGGTTTGAATTGTTATTTATGGTCTGGGCGTTCGAGAAGGGGTTATACTCGGGGTTGGGGTGATCGTGACGATCGTGGTGAACATTTGCGGGACCCACCCAAAGCGTCCATCCTTATCCATCACTTCAATCCACACCAGGCCATTGACGATATCACTGCCATACAAAACGATCAATGGATCTCCTTCACGCAAAGTTCCGATGATCGGACCTTCTGGATACTGGCGCAGTCGCAATCCACGGCCCAGCGTTTGATCTACCATAGCGACAGACGGGGTCGGCGTGGTGGTTGGGGTGTTGGTCTGCGTGGGAGTAGCGGTGTTGGTAGGCGTCTGGGTGGCTGTGGCAGTTGCAGTCCTGGTGGGGGTCGCAGTACGCGTAGGAGTCGGCGAGGGTCCAATGGTCGGAGTCGGGGTATGGGTCGGAGGCACCCTTGGATCTAACTGGGACACGATCACGCTGTTGAGCACCAATTGAATTGGCTCCTGCAAACGGCCGGCGATTGCTTCCTGCAAGGCAACACTATCCTGGTAGTACAAGGGTCTCGCGGTGCGCAGAGTCATATTCATACTGATCACATCCCCATCGCGATCCACAAATAATTCAACCAATTCCGAGTTGAGTACCCTTACGACCTCCTCCTGGACCACATCTTCGATTCTCTTTGCCTCCGTCGCCTCCTGGACGAAATCCACACTTATATAGGTGAGTGGGATCATGAGAGTAACAGTTAAAACTGCTGCAAAGATCAAACTGGGCGGCAGGCGGTTTGTGGTCGTGATCGGTTTTGGCCCAAACCCCAGCGCGAAGAAAACTAATGTCGCCGCAAAGGCGATCGCCACCGCGTTGGTGACAAATAACAATCCTGCACCACCTGCGACATCCATGCGATCCAATGCCAAACCTACTCCAACCGTGCACAACGGGGGCATTAATGCGGTAGCGATAGCCACCCCTGGCAACGCAGCTGACAAGTGCGGTTGGGCCAGCGCGTACGCCGCGGCAATCCCCCCGGCCACGGCGACAGTTAAGTCGATTGGGCTGGGATTTGTCCTGGCAAGTACCTCCCCCGGAACATCCTGGAGAAGGATGAAGGGCAAATTGCGGTTCAACCAGGTCCACAAGAAAGAGACAATCACCGCCACGATGGCCCCCTGGATCACCCCGCTGATCGAATCGCGCAGCAGGTGTCCATCACCGGTAATGGATGCCATGCCCATGCCCAGGATGGGAGACATCAGCGGCGCGACGAGCATTGCCCCAATGATGATGGCAACCGAATCCGTCAGCAAACCCATCGTTGCAATGGTGCAGGACAGGATCACCAGCAGGAAGAAATCAAACCCAGGGTGGGAGGATTCTCTCAACCTAACTCGAACCTCTCCCCGGCGCTCTTTATCTATGGGGCGCGTGATGCGGATCCAGTAGTGCAGGATGCGTACCCGTAGAGATGGGGGAGGCTGCGAATCGTTGGTCGTCATAGATATCCTGGTCTAATCCAGCAATCCAATCAGTTGTGCCCCAACACTGGATGGGGTGTATAAGGCTCCTTAAGGGCTTCCAAGTCCTCTGGGCTCAATTCGATATCGAGCGCGGCCACATTTTCTTCGAGATGGGACATCTTGCTGGCTCCAATGATGGGAGAGCTCACGCCCGGCTGGTGCAGCAACCATGCCAGCGCGATCTGGGAGGGTGAGACTCCCTTTTTCTCAGCCAATTCTTTCACCCGCTCCACTACGGTAAAATCGCTCTCCTGGTAGTACATCAGGTGGGCAAAGTCATCCGTCTTCGCCCGGGAGGTGTCTCCCCAATCCTCGCGGGACCTGTTGCCACTCAAGAATCCTCGCGCCAATGGACTCCAAGGGATCAGCCCGATCCCCTCCGACAGGCACAAAGGTATCATCTCACGTTCTTCTTCCCTATAAACCAGGTTGTAGTGGTTCTGCATCGACACGAAGCGTGTCCATCCATGCAGATCAGCCAGGTACAACGATTTGGCAAACTGCCAGGCATACATGCTGGATCCACCAATATAACGAACTTTACCAGACTTAACCAGGTCATGCAGCGCTTCGAGGGTCTCTTCGATCGGGGTCTCTGGGTCCCAACGGTGGATCTGGTAAAGATCGATATAGTCTGTCCCCAGGCGCCGCAAAGAGTCTTCGACAGCCTGCATGATATGCAGGCGCGATAACCCTCCCTGGTTGGGTCTTTCACCCATGGGGAAAAAGACTTTTGTGGCGATGACCACTTCGTCCCGGCGGGCAAAATCTTTCAGAGCCCTGCCGACGATCTCCTCACTAACCCCGAGCGAGTATGCGTTCGCAGTGTCGAAGAAATTTATGCCCAATTCCAATGCTTTTTCGATAAATGGTCGAGATTCGCTCTCTTCAAGAACCCATTCTCGCCACTTGGAAGTTCCATATGTCATCGTCCCCAAACAAATACGGGATACCTTCAGCCCACTATTTCCCAATCTCTGAAATTCCATTATCCTCATCTCTTGTTCATTAAAGCTGAATTTTCAACAGATTTCAATCAATTTCCTGTTCTAATGCTGAGACAGTCTCCAGGATTAGATCGACCGCCTCGCGTAGCGAGCTTGCCGCAAATGAGAACTCTGCCCCGGCTGCCTGGTAAAGCTCAGGAATCGTGACACTCGTACCCAGCGCCAGAGCCCCCCGGTAGGCCTTTACTGCACCGGCCTGATCAGTTAAAGAATTGCGCCAGATCTGCACAGAACCCAGCTGAGCCAAGCCGTATTCGACATAATAAAATGGCTCATCGTAGATGTGCGGCTTGCGCTGCCAGCCAGTCATCATCTCTTGTTCGAGTCCACTCCAATCAACGCCGGCCATAAACCGCTCCCACAGGCGCGCCCAACAAGCATCACAGTTCTCAGGATGCGAGGCAGCTTCCTGATTTTCATACACCCACTGCTGGAAGGCATCCACTACAGCCATGTAAGGCCAGAAGAGCAGCATGCTTTCCAAATACTGGATGCGGGCTCGCGCGGCGCCTTCAGAAGTGTAAAAACCGCCGCGTTCCTTCACCAGATAGGGACTGGTCAGCAGTTCCATCGACATAGAAGCCACTTCGGCGAACTCGGCTGGAATATCCTGAAAGAAAAACGGTAGCTGAGCACACTCAAACGCCTGAACGGCGTGACCGCCTTCATGCAATATTGTCTGCACATCATCGTGAATACCGACCCCATTCATCAAGATAAAGGGTCGTTTCGAAGCCAGGTAATAGCTGCAGTAGGCACCCGGGCCCTTATTCACCCGACTCTCTAAATCAAGCAGACCTTCTGCGCGCATGATCTCGAAATATTCACTCAACTGGGGATCGACCTGTCGAAAGATCCTGGAGGTGGTCTCCTCGAGCTCGCTGGTACTTTCATAAGGTTTCAACGGGGGTTTTCCATATTGGTCAACTTCGAGGTCCCATGGTCGCAGGGTTTCCACCCCCAGGCGTTGACGCCGTCTCTCGTAAATCATACTGGCTGCTGGAACAACAACCTCTTCAATGGCCTGGTGGAATTGGTAGCAATCTTCAGGCGTATAATCGAAGCGCAGCAGTTCCCGCCAGCGGTAGGCGCGGTAATCAGGCAAATCAGCATTGGCCGCGATCCGCCCGCGCAATGCCAGGAAGTTCACCCATAGATCATTCAATGCATCTCGATCTGCGAGCTGGCGTTCTGCTGACACACGCCAGGCTTTTTCCCTGCGGGCCCGGTCGTGGTGTTGGAATTCTGGCTGCAGCTGCGGCAGCGCGACCTCTTCCCCCTCCCAGGATACAGTTTGTGCACCAATAATCTTGTCATACTCAACGACGAGCTTCTTTTCTTCACTGAGCAGTGGCAGGTTCTCCTCCCGATAAAGATCGGCCTGGGCTCTCAGATCCCGTAGGGGCACCTCATATCCTGGAGGGTTAATGCCGCTATTGAGAAGCATTTCCTTGAGCCCCTGTTCGGCTGCCTTAGCCCGCGGCCTGATCTGGTCAAGGAAACGTTTGAATTTCTCTTCGGTCTCCAGGTCATTGGTGTCGATCGCCGTGGCATCGTATAGGCGCCAGTAACTCTCATCCAGGAGTTTGCTCAACTGCGACCATTGGTCCAGCCAATCGAGGATATTATCCTCATCCAAGCTCCATTTGTGCAGCGCTTGAAAATGCGGTTCGATCTGCGGCCAGGTCCAATCGAGAAACTCGACTGCGTCAGCGGGCAATGAGGCTGCCATATTGTTCACTCCAGGGATTGGTCTACGTTTCTCGTTTTTGGTGTCCTTTATGTGGTTGTGGTAACCAGGATGTCTGCCAGCAAAGATGATCAGGAGGCGCCATTCAGGTCAGGCCGCCGGGTATGCCAATCCGTGACCAGCTGATAAGCATTCGCAGCCTGGAAGAGCTGCTCTTCCTGGAAATGAGGAGCCATGAGCTGCATACCGATCGGCAACCCTTTTTGGTCAAAACCAACCGGAAAGGCGATCCCAGGGACGCCGGCCAGGTTGGCAGGTAAGGTAAAAATATCTTCCAGGTACATAGAAAGCGGGTCATCGCCGTGGTCACCGATACGAAATGCGGTGCTTGGGGCAACCGGGGCCGCGATGAGATCTACGCCCTCAAAAGCCTGCTCAAAATCACGCTTGATCAGGGTGCGAACTTTCTGCGCCTGGCCATAGTAGGCATCATAATACCCGGCTGACAGGGCGTAAGTACCCAGCATGATGCGCCGTTTAACTTCGGGACCAAATTTGTCTCCCCGGGTGTGACGAAAAATATCCCACATTTTGTCAGCCGGGACACGAGAACCATAACGAATGCCATCGAAACGAGCCAGGTTAGCAGATGCTTCTGCGGGTGCAATCAGGTAGTACACAGGCAAGGCTTGCTCAGTATATGGCAGACTGACCGGCTTGATCTGGGCGCCAAGGGTTTCCAGCTCCTCGATCGCCCGCCTAACCCCTTCTTCGACCTCGCTCTGGATACCCTCGATGAAATACTCATCCGGCACCCCGATACGCATACCCGCTAAACTATCACCTGGATCGATAAGGGTAAGATCAAAATCAGACAGGGGGACATCACCAGTCGTGGCATCTTGCGGGTCTGGGCCAGCCATGATCTTGAACAAGGGCACGATTTCAGCCGCCGAACGACCGAAAGCCCCAACCACGTCAAATGAAGACCCATAAGCGACCAGACCGTAGCGAGAGATGCGCCCATAAGTGGGCTTAATTCCGGTTACCCCGCAAAACGAAGCCGGCTGCCGCACACTCCCACCCGTATCCGTGCCCAGCGCGACGGGAGCGAGACTGGCTGCCACAGCTGCGGCACTGCCGCCGCTAGAACCTCCGGGGACATAATCCAGATTCCAGGGATTGTGAGTTGGCCCATATGCCGAGTTCTCGGTCGATGAGCCCATCGCAAATTCATCTGTATTCGTCTTTCCTAAAATGACGACGCCAGCTTCCCGCAAGCGAGCGACTGCCGTGGCATCAAAAGGTGGTACAAAGTTTTCCAGGATTCGCGAGCCGCAGGTACAGCGGATATCCTTCACACAGAGTACATCCTTAACCGCTAGTGGCACCCCGGTCAAAGGTGGTAGATCCTCCCCTGGATCGCTGCGCCAGGTATTGATTCTTTGATCTGCTTCATCTGCCTGGGAGAGAGCAGCTTCTGGGGTTAAAGTCAGGAAGGCATGTAATGCGGGGTTCAAGCGATCGATTTGGTCGAGATATGCCTGGGTGATCTCCCGGCTGGAAAGGTCGCCTGCACGCAAATCGGCGAGTAATTCTCCCAGGGAGAGATTCACGATTTCGGTCATCGAGTTTAGATTACTCCAGAACGGGGGGCACGCGGAATTGATCTTGTTCGATATCAGGAGCGTTGCGTAGCGCATCCTGCAAGCTCAACCCTGGACGTGGTTCATCTGGACGAAGTTTGCCGTGCGCCGGTAGCACACTGGACATGGGTGAGATTCCAGTAGTGTCAACGGCTTGCAGCCGCGCGGCGTAATCCAGGATATCGGAAAGCTGCTCGCCATAGCGTTCTTTTTCCTCTTCCGAAAGCCTCAAACGCGCCAATTCGGCGATATGCTCAACTTCTTCCAAAGTCAATTTCATGCTGGCGATTATATCACGCGGGTCTTTGTAGAATTCTTGATCGCCCCGTTGAAAGATATTGGTTGTTACCAACCTTGGGTGTACCAGCGAATGTATTCTTCAACGTGTTCCTGCCAATATGCTTCTTCATGATATCCCGGGTACAAATGCCACTCGTGAGGGATATCCTCCTCAGTCAGTAATTCCTCAAACCAAACCGCAGACTTGGTGATCTGGGGTCGATCTTTGTCTCCGAGATCCAGGTAAATTCGAGGCAACTGTTCCCGGGGAATCCCGGCGAGCCAGGCTCTAATATCTGGCAAATCCGTCCAGAAGACCGGAAGGCTGTGCATCCCAATCGCTCCAAAAGATTCCCAGTGTGAAAAGCCGATATGAAGCGCCCAGCCTGCCCCCCGGCTCAGACCACCGATAGCGCGATATTCACGCTCTGGAATTGTGCGGTAATTCTCGTCAATCCAAGGCAGCAGCTGTTCGAAAACGACCTGACCAAACATGTCTTCGGTTGGCTGGCTCCAGGATCTGTCACGCGGCATAACAATTAGCAGAGCAGGGATTTCGCCTGCGGCGATCAGTTCATCGGCTGTTTCATCGACTCCCAATCGATCCCACTGGTCATCATTGAAATTCTGCCCGTGAATTAAATATAGAACTGGATAGCTCTCACCCGGCAGTTCGTCATAACACGGAGGCAGGTAAATTCGGTAACTCAACGGCAGAGGCAGCAGATTGGTACGCAAATCACCCTGTTCGATGCGCCCTCCACTTTCCAAACAGTCAAGCGATTCTGGCGTCGGCAAAGGAGAAGGCGTTCCGGTTGGGCTAGGAACCGGACTGGGGCTTAATGTAGGCGTTAGAGAGATGGTAGGAGAAGGAGCAGGGCTGGAGGTACTCGTGGTAGTTGCTGTCGCGGTCGGATTCGAGGTGGCTAAAGACTGGGCAGACGCGCAGGCGTTTGCAGTGAGCAAAATTGTGAGCGTTCCAAGTACCAACCAAGATCGTTTCAAAGTTTCACCAATGGCGGTTAGCGGTTAGCGGTTAGCGGTTAGCGGTTAGCGGTTAGCGGTTAGCGGTTAGCGGTTAGCGGTTAGCGGTTAGCGGTTAGCGGTTAGCGGTTAGCGGTTAGCGGTTAGCGGTTAGCTTAAATTATAAGCGCCAAATTATTGGCGCTGATTACATCATCACTAAGCGATCCAACAGTCCATGGATGCTTAACTTTCAGGTTATATTTTTCAGGAATTTTTTAGCGCTGTTCTACCGTGAATCTGATCGCTGTGCGAACTTTTTCGTCGATCTCTACATCCACAAACTCGGAAATGAAGACCACATCAATCCCATCTTGAGCCAGGTAGCTTCTCGAGAGGGCCAGAGCTTTAACGGCTTGATTCACTGCGCTGGCACCAATTGCCTGCACTTCAGCCAGCTTATGTTCGCGAAATACTCCAGCAATCGCCCCGGCAACAGCAGATGTTCGGGAGGTGCCTTTTACCTTGATTATGTCCATTTTGCACTCCTCATATTGATAGCAACGATGAGCGAACCCCTATTTGAAGGAGCATTAATGTCTGTGCCTGCGCGATATTCCAGTTGTCCAGATATGATTCTACAAGATTTTTGTGTTCGGGGCAAGCTTTTTGCCTTTGTCTAGGCAAATTACCTTTAAATTAGTTCTCATCCAAAAGGAATTTGATGTGTAGTCTAGCCCACTTCGACAGGCTCAGTGCAGGCTCTTGTGGGCGTCATTATGAGCTTGAAAACGGGCACAAGACCCTACGCTACACCGCTCAAAATCAAAGTGGTCGAGTATTAGGATAAGAAGGATACATCTTGTTAATCAGGATCTGATTCCTGCCTCAATATCGGAACTGATGGCTATTTTGGGGTCACTTACTCATTCACCATCAAGCTCCCTTATACTGCGGAAGTCAAGCTGGAAAGTTTACACTGGAGCGAGTTTGTTGTAAACTAGTACTGATAAACTACCCACTTAGGAGAACATAATGGAAGTCAAGAGTTACCAGGACCTGAACGTTACCCCCCGCATCCTCTTAGGACCAGGACCTAGTATGGTATCCCCGCGGGTATTAAATGCCATGTCTTTCCCGACAATAGGTCACCTCGATCCCGAATTTCTGACCTTAATGAAAGAAGTCCAGGATCTGCTGCGTTTCGTATTCCAAACTGAAAACGAACTCACCGTGCCAATTTCGGGTACAGGTAGCGCAGGGATGGAGGCGGCCTTATCAAACTTCATTGAACCCGGTGACAATGTTTTGGTGGCGGTACTGGGATATTTTGGTGAGCGCTTATATGAAATGTCAGGTCGCTACACAGATAATGTCGACCGCATCGAGCGTCCATGGGGAGAAGTGTTTGATCCAGATGAGATCAAGACTGCCCTCGGCCAGAAAAAATACAAAGTGCTGGCTCTGGTTCACGCGGAGACTTCAACTGGCGTCCTGCAGAAAGGGGTCGCCGAGATCGCGGAGGCGGCTCACCAACAAGGCACCCTGCTGGTTATGGACACGGTCACCTCCCTGGGTGGAATGCCGGTCGAAATCGATAATTGGGACGTGGATGTGGCCTTCAGCGCCACTCAAAAAAGCATGTCCGGACCGCCGGGACTGGCGCCGCTGACGGTTTCTCCCCGGGCACGCGAGGTGTTACGCAATCGCACTACCCCGGTCGGCAACTGGTACTTCGACCTTTCCTTGCTGGAGAAATATTGGGGTGACGAGCGTACTTACCACCACACAGCACCGATCAACATGAACTATGGTCTGCGGGAGAGTTTACGCCTGGTAGCAGAGGAAGGTCTTGAAGAGCGCTTTGCACGGCACCGGGCGAACGCCGAGATGCTGTGGGCAGGATTGGAAGACCTGGATCTATCTTTGATGGTGCCGGAGGAATACCGCCTGACCACGCTCACCACGCCCATCGTACCACCCGGGGTTGATGCCTTGGAAGTTCGCCAGCAGCTGTTGAACAATTACAATCTCGAGATAGCAGGCGGTTTTGGTCCTTTGGTGGGCAAGATTTGGCGCATCGGTCTGATGGGCTACAGTAGCCGGCGGGAAAACGTGCTGCTGCTGCTGGCAGCCTTGCGGGAGATATTCGCCAACCGTTAACCAAAACACATCCGAATTTCACCCATCGCGCATGGTTGCTGTAGCTGCGAACCATGCGCTTTTTCCTATTAATCCGCTTTTCATGCCCTGCTCTTGCCCCACTAATCGGTCTGTGGCACAATAGACCCTAATGAGACGCTGGTTCTGGTTTTTCATCGTTGTTCTACTTGGCGTTGCTGCCGGATTGTATTATGGGTGGGTGATCAACCCGGTTAAATACGTCGACACCACCCCTGCCAAACTCCGATCAGATTATCAAACAGACTATATATTGATGGTGGCGGAGGCTTACCAGGCTGAAGGAGATCTAGACCTGGCTGCCCGGAGGTTAGCTGTATTAGGCGATAGCCCGCCAGCCGAGATCGTGCGCCAGGCGATGATCGTCGCCGCCCAAATTCCATACGCAGACTCAGACCAGGATTTTCTCAGCCAGCTGGCGAGCGCTTTACAAACCTGGAGCCCAGAGGGAGCGCAGCCATGACGGAGGACCGTGGTCGTTGGTATCTCTTGACCGGGTTCGTGATTGGGGCAGTACTGGGCCTGGTGTATGCCTGGCTGATTTCTCCCCAGCAGACCCCGGATACCTCACCCGCTTCTCTCCAACCAGAATTTAAGGATCAATACCGGGCGATGATCGCAGCTGCGTTTGTAGCCACCGGAAATTTACCGCGAGCTGAAGCGCGCCTGGCCCTACTCGGAGAAAGCGATTCCGTGATTGCTCTTTCAGAACAGGCCCAACGTACTTTAGGAGACGGAGGCTCACCCATTGAAGCGCAGGCCCTGGGCTTGCTGGCAGTTGCCCTGGGGCAGGATGAGGCGGCTGCGTTGCCGACCCAGATTTCCAGCCCGACCCCTACCAGCATTCAAAACACCAACCCAACTCCCCAACCCGCAGATACCGATGTCGCTTCCGAGCCAACTTCCACCGAACCGGCCCCACTCCCTACAGACCAGACACCCCAGGCGACGAGTACAATCGTCTCGACGGCCACTCCGCTGCCCACCCGCACTCCTACAGCAACATCTGGTTCGCCTTTCGTTTTACAGAGCAATACTTTCGTCTGTGACCCGGACCTGCCCAATCCCTTGATCCAGGTCATCGCCGAAGATACAGATGGAGACCCGCTGCCTGGCGAGGAGATCATCACCTCCTGGGACGACGGGGAAGATCATTACTTCACCGGGCTGAAACCCGAACTTGGTTTAGGTTACGCGGATTACTTGATGACGCCCGGGATCGTCTACCAGGTTAGCATGTCTGGTGGTGGTCAGGTCGTTCCTGATATTACGCCAGCCGAATGTGAGACGGAGGCAGGGCAGCGCTACTGGGGTTCCTGGTTGCTGGTTTTTTCCCAGCCGTAATATTCTCATCAAGGATTTCGATTTTTCAGTTAAAATTCACTTCGATACCAATTGACTCAGCAAGATCAACGATAGAAATCTCTCTACAATCAAAGTCTCAAAAATCTTTCGCCAATAGAGAAAGGAGATCGTAATGAAAATCATCCTCGATCGACGAACCTGTACATGTTGGCAACCGGCCTGTGAATCCCATTTCGGCTGGCATTTCTTGCGCGAGGAGGTCACGCCGATTGATTGCACGCTGGAGATCATCGATGACGGCAAAGAATCCCGGTCCTTCATCATCCTTGATCGGGATGGAATCGACAAAGAGCTCCTGGTAGACAAGCATAATTGGGCAGAGGCCTACGATTCCTGGCAGCTCGCCTGGGAAGATCAGCAATCCCAGGTGGGCCAATAAGAATGGCTGATTTTGATCTCGCACCTCTCAAGAGCGCACTGAAAGGAATGCAGGATCGTTCCGACCTCCTGCCTGCATTACATCAAGCCCAAGATATTTATGGCTATTTACCCGAACCGGTTGCTGGGGAAGTTGCCAACACATTGGGGGTACCCTTAGCAGATGTGTACGGTGTGATTGATTTCTACAGTATGTTTTACAAAGAGCCGGTCGGCGAGACGGTGATCCAAGTCTGTGGAGATCCTTCCTGTGCCCTGTCTGGAAGCGACGCGGTTAGCGAAGCTTTATGCCGCCATTGGGATACTTCTCTCGATCAAATCAGCCCAGATGGCTCGGTCACCATTGAGCGAGCCCCCTGCCTGGGTCTCTGCGCAAACGCTCCGGCAGCCCTGGTTGGCGATACGCCGGTTGGAAACATCCACCCCGAAGCCGCTCCTGAGATCATATTGGGCAATAATGGCGGACTCAAGCCCGCCATCGCGGGCGAGATCAGGTTGCTGACTGCTGAATGTGGAAAAGGCAGGCCAACCTCCCTGAGCGAATATCAATCAAATGGTGGATATGCGGGTTTACAGAAAGCCCTGCAGATGCCCCCTGAAGAAATCATCACCACTATCAAGGCTTCAGGCCTGGTGGGGCGCGGCGGAGCTGCCTTCCCCACCGGTCTGAAACTGGAAGGCGCGGCTATCGCGCCAGGTACGCCCAAATACATGGTCTGCAACGCGGATGAATCAGAACCAGGCACATTTAAAGACCGGGTGCTGATGGAAGACAATCCGCATAGTCTCCTCGAAGGCCTGATCATCGCCGGGTATGCCGTTGGTGCCCAACGCGGTTATATCTTCGTGCGCGGGGAATATCCGCAGGCATTCTCCATCCTTAAGCAAGCCATCGAAGAAGCTCGTTCCGCTGGTCATCTGGGGCGGAAGCTGCTGGGATCTGATTACGATTACGAGATCGAACTACGGTTGGGAGCCGGTGCTTACATCTGCGGCGAGGAGACCGCACTATTCGAGGCGATCGAAGGCAAACGCGGCTTCCCCCGCCTGAAGCCACCCTTCCCGACAACTTACGGCTTATTCGGCAAGCCGACGGCCATCAATAATGTTGAAACACTCTGTAACCTACCATTTATCATCGATCAAGGCTCACAAGCCTATCGCGCCCTGGGGACCGAGAAATCACCCGGCACGAAACTATTTTGTGTTTCCGGCGACGTAAAGCGACCCGGATTATATGAGGCCCAGTTCGGCATCAGCCTCCGACATCTGCTCTTCGACCTGGCTGGAGGCATGCGAGGAGAGCATCCCTTTAAATCTGTACTGGTCGGAGGTGCCGCAGGCGCCTTTGCAGTAGAGAAGGACCTGGATGTGCAGCTTACTTTCGAAGATATGCAGGCGGCTGGGCTGCCGCTTGGATCGGGAATGTTGATGGTCATCGATCAATCTCGCGATATGCGCGATATCCTGGTGCGCCTGGCCAGGTTCTTCGCCCACGAGTCCTGCGGTAAATGCTACCCTTGCCAGATAGGGACCCAACGCCAGCATGAAATCCTCGTTCGCCAGGCTGGAGGAAATATCCTCCCCGGTGATGTAGAGCGCCTATCCGACGTGGGCTGGACGATGACCGACAGTTCTATCTGTGGCCTGGGCCAGACCGCGGCCATGGCGGTGTTAAGCGCGATGGACCTGTGGCCTGAACTTTTCACCCCCGCAGGTATGGGAGACTAGCATGGCAGACAACGTTACTCTAACCATTGATGGTCAGATCGTCCAGGTGCCGCCCGGCACGACCATCCTCAAGGCTGCGGAGCAGCTCGAGGTGGACGTGCCGACAATCTGCTATCACGATCACACCACTGCAAACGGACTCTGTCGGCTGTGCGTCGTAGAAGTTGAAGGTACGCGGGTCCTCTCGCCCGCCTGTGTGGCCAAGGTGAGCGAGGGTATGCAGGTCAACACCCGCAATGAGCGGGTTGAACGCAGCCGGAGAACCCTGCTGGAACTGCTCTCCTCGGCAGTCGATCTGAGCGAAGCCCCGGAAATCCAATCCATGATGGAGGAATACGACGCCGACGAGGACCGCTTCCCGGAGAGCGAAGCGCACCAGCTGCCCATCCTGGATGATAACCCCATGTTTATCCGCGATTATTCAAAATGCGTGTTGTGCTGGCGCTGCGTCCAGGTTTGCGCGGAAGATGCCCAATACACTTTTGCGATCAACTTCACCGACCGCGGATTCGATACTATGATCGGCACCTTCTTTGACAAACCTCTGATGGAGACTACCTGTGTTTTCTGCGGTCAGTGCGTGGGCGTGTGTCCCAGCGGCGCTTTGAAAGCCAAACGTCAGCACCTGCTTGAACAGGGTTTATCGCCTGATGAAGTGATGGGCATCACCCGCAGCGAGCGACGCAGGAGAAAGCGCCGCAAGTGATTATTTTACTGGTATGCGGAGGAAATTATGCTTGAACCCGATCGAATCGTCCCCACCACCTGTCCATTTTGCGGTGTAGGCTGCAACCTGGACCTGCACATCAAGGACGATTATATCTACAACGTCAGCTCGCCATTTGATTCCGTGGTTAATCACGGCAACCTGTGTGTCAAGGGTCGTTTTGGGTACGATTTCATTTACAGCCCCGGCAGGGTGACCACTCCCCTGATTCGCAAAACCCCACAATCCCCCGGATCGCGGACTCCGGCCAGGGATCTGTCCGAATGGCGGCCGGTTTCCTGGGATGAAGCCCTGGATTACGTCGCCGATCGCCTGGTGGAGATCTACCAGCGCGACGGTTCGGATGCCATGTCGGTCTACTGCTGCGCGAAAGCCACCAACGAGGAGAACTACCTGCTGCAGAAGATGTTCCGCGCCCTATTTCGCACCAACAATGTCGATCACTGCACGCGCTTGTGCCACGCCGGTTCTGTGGTCGCCCTGCAGATGGCGATCGGATCGGCAGCGATGAGCAATACCGCGGCGGAAGTGATCCATAGCGATGTATTTATGATCACCGGTTCCAACACCGCTGAGACACACCCGATCATCGCCATCCAGATGAAAGCCGCCGTCGAGAAATTCGGGGCAAAGTTGATCGTCGTTGATCCCCGGCGGGTGGAGATGGTCAATTACGCCACCCTGTGGCTGCCGGAAAAACCGGGCACCGATGTCCCCGTCTTCTCGGCTATGGCGCATGTCATCATCAAGGAAAAACTCTACAACCAGGAATTTATCGAGAAGCGCACCGAGGGCTTCGACGAGTTCGTCAAATCGGTCGAGAAATTCACCCCGGAATATGCCGAAGCCATCTCCGGGGTGGACCGCAACTTGGTAATCCAGGCAGCCCGCATGTACGCCAATGCGGACAATGCCGCCATCTATTGGGCCTTGGGCATCCCGGAGAGCTCACACGGCACGGACAATGCCATGAGCCTGATCCACCTGGCGCTGCTCACCGGCCACATCGGACGGCGCGGCACGGGTTTAAATCCATTGCGAGGCCAGAACAACGTCCAGGGAGCCTCCGACTCAGGCGGCATGCCCTGGCATTATCCCGGCTATATGGACGTGGATGACCCGGCCAACGCTGAGAAGTGGGAAAAAGCCTGGAATATCGAGCCAGGAGGGCTCAACTTGAACCTCGGCCTGACCACTACCGAGATCCTCAGCCAGGTTAAACCTGGGGGCGTGCGCAGCCTGTACATCATGGGTGAAAACCCGATGATGTCCGAGCCCAATCTCAACCACACCCACCAGCAGATGGAAGGCCTTGAATTCCTGGTCGCCCAGGATTTATTCATCAACGAAACTGGGGAATTTGCGGACGTATTCCTACCAGCCACCTCCTGGGCGGAGAAAGAGGGCACTTTTACCAACACAGATCGCCGCGTCCAGCGCGTGCGCCAGGCCATCCCCCCGCGAGGCGACGCGCGCCCGGATTGGGAGATTATCTGCGACCTGGCACTACGAATCGAAGCCAGGTTAGATCGCGATAACACCGCAAATTGGAAATACAACCACCCTAGTGAAATCTTAGAAGAGATGGGCAGCGTGGTCCCGGCTTATGCGGGTGTCAAATACGAGCGCATTGAAAAGACCGGTTTGCAGACCCCCGCCACGGATGATGAGCACCCCGGGACGCCGTTTCTCTTTGCCGAGAGCTTCCCCCGCGGGCGCGGCAAGTTCCATCCCCTGGAATACATCCCGGTGGTGGAAATGCCTGACGATGATTATCCCTTCATCCTGTCGACCGGTCGAGTTTTGGAGCACTGGCACGGCGGCTCGCTAACGCGCAACTCCAAGCTGGATGACCTTTACCCGGAAGCCCTGGTGGAAATTCACCCCACGGATGCGGCCCGGATTGGTGTCAACGAAGGTGATGTAGTGCGCGTTTCCTCCCGCCGCGGGACGATCGTTCTGCGCGCCAAGGTATCCTACAAGACCACCATGGGCGTGGTTTTCATCTCCTTCCATTTCCGAGAGGCTGCCGCCAACCTGCTGACCATAGATGCCCTGGATCCACTGGCCAAGATCCCCGAATACAAGGCCTGCGCGGTGCGAGTCGATCAGGCTGAGGAAAGCGAGCTGGCCAACCCGGAGGCACGCCAGGTGAGGGGAAGGTACTAACAACCTCGTTTTCAAGATGATTTTAGGTGCGACGCATATTTGAAACGCGTCGCACCTACGCAGTTAAAAATCTGGTTATTGATCGAGCATTATTCCTCCTTCTTAATTGGATAATTTAGGTATATAATATCCAAAATAACTTGGTGGTCAGATTACATTCACCGAGGGACCACCATAGAGTAAGGAGAAGAAATCATGCCTGCCAAAGATACCCTCAACCAACTTGATCAATTGATCCAATCCCGCTCGATCCTCGAGCATCCATTCTATGTCGCCTGGCAGAATGGAGAATTAACCCCTGAGCAGCTGGCGACATATGCCCGGGTGTATTACCCCCACGTGGTTGAGTTTCCGAATTATTTAAAAACGGCTCTCGAAACGGTGGAAGATGAGGTTGTGCGCGCCGAGATGGAGGCCAACCTGAATGATGAGCTAAACCACCCTAAGGCACACAGCGAATTATGGTTGGACTTCGCTGAGGGAGTCGGGGCCTCGCGAGACAATCTCCTCCATGATACCTGGCACCCCGCAGCTGAAAACACCATCGGTACTTTTGAGCGCCTATCTGCCAATGGTACCAGCAGAGCACTGGCTGCTCTCTACGCCTACGAATCACAGCAGCCGGAAGTTTCTCGCCAGAAGTCGGATGGTCTGCAAGAGCTTTACAGAGTGGACGATCCCGAAACACTGGCCTATTTTGAAGTGCATGCCGAGAAGGACATCGAACATCGCCAGGGCGAACGGCTGGCCCTAGAACGCTGTTTAGTTAACGGGGCCTCGGCTGAGGAAATCTTCACCGCCGCATCCCAGGCGTTGGATGCTTACTGGGGGCTGCTGGATGGTATCTGCGAGGAGACGGGCATTTCAGTAAATTGAACTCCATGTGCAATATCCAGAAACCAGGTTTCGCTGAGAAACCTGGTTTCTTCGTTCACATTGGTAAGGGCGAAATATAATATAGATCAATCGCTATAATTTATTACCAACTGGAGACTAACCCATGCTTACCCCCGTGATCAACTTCGCCGATAAATTTTCCATGTTCTCAGATCTCTGGTCGCCAAAGATCATCGCCCAGATGAACGACTACCACTTCAAATTGGCCAAGGTCAAGGATGAGTTCATCTGGCATAACCACGCGGATACTGATGAAGTATTTATCGTTATCAAGGGGAAGTTGATGATCCATTTGGGGGATGGGCAGGTTGAATTGAACGAAGGGGAGATGTATGTCGTTCCCAAGGGGGCCGAGCACAAACCCTTTGCGCAAGAGCAGTGCTGGATCTTGCTAATCGAACCTGCCGGGACGGTCAACACCGGGGATGCAGGTGGGGAGCTAACTGCTGAAAATGATCAGTGGATTTAAATTAATTAGCAATGTATTATTTTGATTGATATTGGATAATATCGGTCCAGGCGGGGAGAACGCCGTTGAGGACGGCGGCTTGAGCGAGATGATGGATCTTGTTAAGCGAGCCATGCGGGAATCTTTCCCCGAGAGGAAGGGTGTTGGGCAAGTTCTGCGGGAGACATAACCATCATCCCACATATAGCTATGAATCCGTAAATTCTTAGAAAAACCTCACGAAGGGGCTATTCCTTCGTGAGGTGTAAAAGAATTAACCGAGTTCGGTTCTAAGCCTGAGGTAGTGGCGCACCTGTTCACGAGAGAGAATGCCCATGACCTGGAGTCCGTCCACCACCGGCACCAACCGCAGGTCATCCCGCTCCATCTTTTCCAGGGCAGTGATGACTGGTGTATCCGGGCTGATCTGTGCTGATCGATCCCAGGATTTCATCACCTCTTTGGCCTTGATGCGGCCCCACAGATGGCGGGGAACCTTGGTGATCTCGCGCAGGGTTAAAATGCCGGGTGGTTTTTCATGGTCGATCACCAGGAATGTCCCCTGGGAGTTGTCGCCTAACCTGCTCACCACCAGCTGTTCGAGGGTGGTTTCGCCTGGAACGGAGGGATAATTGCGGCTCATCACCTGGTCCACCCTGACACCCTGCAACTTGTGCTGCAATTTGGCCTGGGCGGAAGCACTGCCGGCCAGATTGAGCAGGAACAGGCCGATGAATCCCATCCAGATGCCGTTCATCAAATTGCCTGTGAATATGCTGAAGACGCCAAACCCGATGAAACCAAACGCCACCAGCCGTCCAGTGAAGGATGCCGTTTGGGTGGCCCGGTAATGGTCGCCAGTCACCTTCCAGATCGCTGCCCGCAGAATGCGGCCCCCATCCATTGGGAAACCCGGGATCAGGTTGAACACGCCTAAAAGCAGATTCACTCTCCCCAGGTAGGAAAATGCCGCGCTCAGGAAGGCGAGATCTCCACTTACCTGAGCCAGGCTGTTGAAAATCAAGGCCAGGATTAAACTGACCATCGGACCGGCGATGGCGATCCGGAATTCCTCGCCTGGCGCAGAAGGTTCGCGATCTATTTCAGCTACACCGCCCAAGAAAAACAGGGAGATGCTTTTCACCGGGATCTTGTTGCGCACGGCAACGAAGGCATGTCCCAGCTCGTGGGCCAGGACTGAGCCAAAGAAAAATAAACTCGTCGCCAATCCCAGCGCCCAGATGCCAGCTAAAGGCAGATCAGCCGCCTGGTTGGCAAAATAACCATTAGCCAGGGAGTAGGTTAAAAACAGAAATATGATAAACCAGCTGGGGTGCAGCCCAATTGGAATACCACCAATTCGAAATAATTTAATACTCTTACCCATTTAACACCTCTAAAATGTATCCTCTACTATTTAGACGGATATCTACTTTAGAGCTTACCTGAGAATTGTGAATTTTGTATTAGCGATGTGTATTAACTTTATTAGGAATATTCTGTTCTATATTATTAGGTGTTTTGCACCTGATAAGTTCAAGTTGCCTCTTGCCCTCATGATGTCATTCTTAGCGAGGAACGAGCGAAGAATCCCTGCATTATTTTGATTTTTAACTTTCAACCCGGAGATTTCTTCGTCGCTACGCTCCTCAGAATGAGATACTAACCAATGGGTAGCAGCT
>JBFFEL010000034.1:0-33143 GCA_041558875.1 Anaerolineales bacterium | reverse complement strand
CCCCAAAGGTTCCCGCCAGGAACGGTAAGGCCGACGCACCGGCCAGGAAACCGACCATATATACGGTAATCTTGATGAATTTGATCGCCAACCAGGCGAACAAGATGCCCAATACCAAAGCCACAACCAAGGACCACATTGGACCTAATAAGTCTACAAACAGCTGCCAACCGAATAAGAATGCGACCAGGGCTGCAGCCAACCAGAAGAGCCGCTTTCCGAAAAATAGTAGCAGTCCCCCAGCTATTAATGCAATGAGGCCATCTAACACGATTAGATCTCCTTTTTCAAAGTCTCATCAGTCCAGTGATATATTCACACCAGCAATTCAAGGACTTGATATCTCAGCTCCACGAGAGTTTCTCATGGGTCAGCAGCAAAAAAAATTGAACCCAAATTATACTTTCCGACCCACGTACAAGCCATACCCCAAATACTTGAAGAATTGACGCAATGTACTCCTGGATGGTGTAATTTTGCGGGTGTATTTCCTGAATTCTGGATTACGAAAATATAGAGATATAAAGCTACTAAACGCCTTCCATGTGTCTCGCCTGTCGCCCGCGCTAAGGCCTCCCATTTGATTTTTCCATTGTTCCAGTATGGATAATTCGTGAATCACGACCTGAATATGCTCTAAGCCTGCTTCCTTTAGTAGCTTCTCCCAGCCCTCCTGGTTAAGGAATACGGCATTTTCCATCGTCTGACTAATATATTCAGCCAGGTCTTCAGGTGGAGGGTAATTTATCCAGGTACCCTCATTCATGCCAACATAACCTCCAGGTTTGGCGACCCGGGCATATTCGTTGACCGCTCTCCCTTTATCTTCTGGGAAGGCGGTTACTGATTCACAAATAACAATGTCAAAATCATAATCATCAAACGGCAGCTGTTCTGCGTTCGCCACCCTAAATTCAGTCTGATCGGCAACCCCCTCCCGCTCTGCGCGTTTTTGCGACCAGGCGATCATCTCTGGAGATAGATCAACCCCGACAACAGTGCAGCCATATTCCTTGGCCAATCGCCAGGATGTCATCCCGACCCCACATCCAACCTCCAAGACTCGCTTTCCGGCCGCGATTTGGCACATTTTTAGCAGTTGTTGGGTGGCCTTGAAACCACCCATATGCTTGGTAGCACCCCAGCGCGATTGTAACCGGAAGTAAGAGAATTCACCAATCATTTCCAACTTCCTTGATGATTAGTCTCAACCATCGATTCGCTTCAGAACGTCTTGGATCTGCTCAATATGCAGGTCATCATGGTACAAACCGACTCTAAGGGCTCGGATCAGGTTCAACCAACCCATCACTCGATCAAAGATGCTGACTTGACCCAGGTAATCCTCATCTTTATCGGAGTAGAACTTCCTCACTTCTAGATGTACCTCTGTCAGGTTATCTTTTAAAACCTCCAGCGAGGTTGGTTTTGCGGGTGTGTATTTTGGTGACCAGATCCAACTCGTGTTTAACGGGAATCCGGGCCTCTTGTAAACATTATCAATATCTGTCTCATACGGCCTGTCATAACGCAGTTTTGCCCAGGGGAGCAGTAGTCCCCAGGTGATATTAAACAACTTCAAGTAGCCAGAATTAATTACCCGCAAGTGATCCAGATTTTCACCGATCGACCATTCCTTTTCTGAAGGACGTCGCCAAAGTTTCTCCTGGGTGAGCCCATCCAGTTCGGCGAATAAAACTTCCCGCTGCTGGTCCATCAGCTCTAAATATGTCGCAACGATACTGCCCGCCTCTTGATCCATATTCTGCCTTCGTCTCTGCCCCGAAATTATTCCATCGATGGGAGAATATATGAAGGCTGAGGTATTCAACCATCATCCCACAACCGGTGGACCCTGGTGCACCCGCAGCACCAATTTCTCAACGATTTCTGACGTCCAGGGGTCCTTCCAATCAAATCCATAATCAAAAGGACTGATCCCCTCCACCCACCAGGTAGCGCCAGCTTCCCTATAAGGTGCTACCATCTCAGCTCCGGCTGCAGGATCATCTCCTGGTGTAACGCCATACTGTACCAGGTCGAAATGACCTTCCTTGACCCGGTGCTCAGTAATAATCTTGGAGACAACAGCCCAATCCTCCGGTGAAAGGGGAGTGATCACAGCATCAGGGAAATAGCCATCGAATCTCGCTGCCCGGCGGATCGGTCGCTTATTGGGCCAGGTCCCACCAACCCAAATGGGTATCCCCGGTTCCTGGACTGGTTTGGGCAGGAAAACCATCTCTTCCAGATTGTAAAACTCACCCTGGTAGCCGAACGGTTCTCCACTAAATAAACCCTGCAATATCTCCAGGCTTTCATCCAATTTTCTAGCGCGGGTTTTGGCATCTGTTTCTTCGCCGAAAAAACTGAATTCCCATTGTTCTGGCGCGCCGAGACCAACTCCCATAATCAAGCGACCATTGGAGAGATGATCGATAGAGACTGCCTCACGCGCCAATTTCCACGGGCGGCGGCGGGCGAGGGGGGTGACCATCGGTCCCAGCCGGATTTTTTTGGTCTGCATGGCGATCGCTGCCATCGCAACCCAGGGATCGACAACTTGGCGCCATAAATCGTCAAACAAGATGTGATCCCAAATAAAGAACCCATCCCAGCCCACTTGTTCAGCTTCCTGGGCCAGATCAGCCAGTCGGTGGATGTCCCCAAAGGCGTCAAATTGGGGTAGGGATAATCCGTATTTCATTCATACCTCCGTCAACCTTGTAATTAAAATAGTATAGAACATGGGTTAGGATTTGTATAGCGGAACAACTTCGGGGTGATGGATTCTACTTGACAAATGCCTTCTGACCTTGGTTATTCTTCAACAGTTGTTATTAAATCTGTTATCACGCTTTTTTCAATGTATCAAACACCCTTAAAAATGGGAAGCCACTGGAGTAGGGTTATAATCCCTGCTCGAGGAGCATTTAGAGGGTATCAGATGCCCTAACTGAAAATATCAATGAGCACGATTGTTCAAGGAGCCCTATATAGATGTTGAGAAACTCGTTGCCGAGGCAATCAAACTCTATTCCGAGCAGGATTCCTTCGCCGCCATCATGCATCTATGCAAATTGGAAGATCCAGAGCTGGCTAATAAACTACGCAGCGGTGCCAAGGGTTGTGCGGACGATTTTGCATCTTATGCCTGGTCAGGTTGGGATGAACCAGGGATAACGATTACACAGGCGGATCGTGCAGCTGGTTTCGATGCTGCCCGAGTTAACTTGCGGCTGGCCATTGAGCTCGAGCGCGGTGACCTTCCTACCAGCCGGGCGCATTGGATGGTGGGCGCTTACTACCTGGAGACTGGTGCCTAGAACCAGGCGACAGGATCCTTTCAAGAGGGCCTGAAATTTGCTGGAAAAGCCAACGCCAAAACAGACGAAATGCTCAACCAGGGATATATCTCGATCACACGATTGCTCGCTTCACCAGAGGAAACCGCTGCCCAGGAAGAGTACGAAATCCTTAAAGCCTCATTTCAGGAAATCGAACACGGGGAGAGTTTCGTCCAGCAGCTGGACACAGCATTCAAAGTTTTTTCAACCTAAGCATAATATCAGTTGCTGTGATCCATAGAGAGATTCCCACTTGATGGAAATTTGATGCTTAGCCATGATCAGTTTGAAAGATAGTGTTTTTTAGATAACCCCCGTGTTATTTTACATCAGGGGCGGATTCAAGAATTCTCTTCGCTTCAAGAAGCAGATCGCTATCATATCCCTCACCAAACCATTCAAGTATCCTCGCTAAACTAGCCCGATTTTCCTCCAACTCTTCATCCCCTTCACTGTGCTTGACCTGGGCAATTGCCGCCTGCAGTTCAAATGACTTCGCTTCTTGTCTCCGTGCCAATTCTAAGGCCTTTCCATACCAGGATTTGGCTCCGCTGTTATCCACTTCATCGATTTTACTGAGTAAATCGCCTTTCAATAAGCACAATCCGAATTCGGACCAAAATTCTTCAGTGGTTCTTGTTTTTTCCAAGCCAGCCTCTATCACCGCTAAACTTTTCCTGAAATCGCCATTCTCCTCGTATCCCTCAGCCAGAAGTGATGAGAAAAATGGCTGGCCAAGTTCTGCACCAATCAATTGCATGGCTTCAATCCCATTTTGGATGAGTTTTATTCCTATACCAGTTTTTCCTGATTTAACCCTAGTCCAGCCGCGCATGATCAATCCCAGCGCCAGGAAGAATGGAAAACTGGACTCCTTAGCAAATCTCAGGGTTTCCTCACAATGTCTAAACGTCTTTTCTTCATCCTTCCTTATTGAATGAAACAAGGCTGCCGTCCCATGAGCGAAAGCCTGGGTGTACGGGTGTTCAATTTCATCAGCAACAGAAACTGCACGGTCACACTCCTCTAAAGCAGTATCCTGGTATCCAAGCACCCATAAATTGATCGCCAGGTAGTTTAAGCAGGTAACTGCAGGATTTTGGCCGTACGAGTAGGTGAGTTTATCGTCAGGATTTTCTGCATATTTACTCAATGCCAACTCAAGATGATCTCTGGCTGAAGAAAACTCTCCGAGATGAGTAAGCGTGGTGCCCAACATCCAGTGAGCTAATAACAGCAGACCGGTATCCTCTCCTTCTTCAGCAATAGTCAGGATCTGCTCTGCCATCTCATAAGCCGTTTTATGTCTTCCTCTCACCTGGTAGAAAGTACACAGCCCCCATAATGCAGGAGCGAGCCGCTTAACATCACCAATGCGCTCGCAAAGTTCTCTTGCTCGCTCGTATGTTCGTTCTACATCGGGAGACGCATATCCCTTAGTAGCCACCTTTGGAGCACCTGATGTGATCTGCAGCTCAAGTTCAATTTCATCCCGTTCTTTTCCAGTTGAGAGCTCTTGGAGCAAATCTATCCCTTTTTCAAGATAAGCAACTGCTTGCTCATTCGCTGAAACTCGCCTTGCTTCTCTACCAGCTAACAATAGATAATCGATTGCCTTTCCCGCCATACCGGCTTCTTCGTACTGCCTGGCCAGATGACCAGCGATTTCTGTCCTTCGCTCACCGTAGATTTTTTCCAATCCATCGCCAACCCTCTGATGGAGATATGCTCGCTCCACAAGATCAAGATCCTCATAAACGAATTTCTGAAAAAGAATGTGGCGAAAGCGGTATATCGATAACCTCTGTCCGCCAACGCGCTTTATTCCTCGCGCTTCAATCAGATTATGCTGCTTATCCAATTCCTGGCTCAAGTGGTGGACGATATCAATCTCTTCCTGGCCTAAAATTGCGGCAATCACCTCGGCGGTAAATTCCTCGCCTTCCACGCTGGCGATATTAGTTATTTCCCGCAGTGCTGGCTCTAAACGATCAACCCGCTGCTCGATTACAGCTTCAACCTTGGCGGGGAGGATTTCCCAATCGAGCACAGGATTCATAACCCACATATCCTGCTCATCTTTATAAATATCTCCCTGATCCTGCATCTGACGCAGAAGCTCAACAGTAAAGAGCGGGTGACCAGCGGTCTGGGAAAATAAGTCCTGGCGAAATGCTTCATCAAAATTGTTTGGTTCTGAGTCGAGAAATTCATCTATAAAACGACGTCCTTCTCCCTCCACCACCTGATCCAGGTCAATCCGCAAATCCCCAAATATCCGTTTCAACTCGGTTAAAACTTCTATTAATGGATGCTGTGACTCGTCCTGAGAAAAGGTAAGGTCACCTTGCCGGTAAGCGCCTAAGATGAATATCCGGTGGTCTTTAATCCGCCGTGCCAGGTGGAAAAGAAGCCCAGTAGTCCCTAAATCCGCCCACTGTAAGTCATCCAAGATCAACAACAGCGGCTGTTCGCCTGCCAGAGATTGCATAACCCGGGTGTATTGCTCGAATAGATCCTTTTTGGAATCACCATGATCTATATTGAGGGGGATAGGTCTATCCTTCCTTCGCTGAACCTCATTATTCAGGCGATCCCTCCAGGCAGATTCTCTGGAATCGTAAGCTGCAGCCCGGTTCAATAAAGCCTCACCAGGCAAAAAATTATCAATCAAATCCGGTCCGTAATCCACCAGCACTTCGGCTGATTGTGGAATCAAATTCCAGAGTCGTTTTGCATTCTCTTGATCGAGTCCAGCGCTGGACGGTTGTATCCCTACGTCCCCGGTGAGGGAAGCCAAAATCTCTCGGAATGGTAAGTGGGGGTCTCCGAATCCGGTGAAAGCTTCGCTCGAACCTTTTGCGACCACCAAGTCGCTTTGTAATTGCAGGGCTCGCTGACTGAATTCAGCCAGCAAAGCAGTTTTCCCTTGACCGGCATCCCCAACCACGAATGCGACTTGTCCACTTCCATCGAGAGCAAACCTTAGCTTTTCCTCCAACCATGAAATTTCCGCTTCGCGAGTAACAAATACACGCCGATCCGAATCCGGCAAGATCTTTCGATCAGGTTGAGCTGCTGTTGGAGGTATTGGTTGAGAATAGGATGGGAAGATAAGGGCAGCTTCTGGGAATTCACCTGCAGAAATCAGCTGATATATTTTTTCGGTCAGCTCTGCAGGTTCAACCCCCAGCTGTTCGTCCAGAGATCGCCGACATCGTTGGAAGGCATTTGTTGCTCCAGCCTTGTCCCCCAGTTGAGCATGTGCTACCATCAACGCCTGGTATGCCGGTTCGGAAGGAATGCCAAAGGAAATCCAGCGTTCAGCCCATTCAAGAACCTCGGCCCAGCGATCCTCAGTGCTTAACCCTCCGAGAAGTATTACCATCATTTGCTCAAAGGCTGCGTGAAGCTGATCTCGGGTTAATATAACCCAATCATCATAAAATCCTGGTAGGAACTCCCCTCCATAATGGATTAATTCAGACGCTAATTCATCTGTGGTCAGGTTTTCAGCTTTACCTGGCTGCAGAGCAGAACAATCAAGCCAGTATTCTATCTCTTGATTAAAAGCCAGTGAGATCCTATCGGCTACAAAATATTCATCCCCAATGGTTTTCCGCAGCTGCCATAACGCGTAGCGCAGCCTGCTCCGGGCAGTAGACTCGTCGGAATCCGGCCAGAGATTGCCGGCCAACTGCTCCCGCCGATGCATGGTCCCGGGCGTCATCATTAAAAATGCCAATAATGATTGCGCTTTCCGGGCAGGCAGCTCGATGGTTGCCCCATCGATGCGAATATCAAACTTACCTAAAAACCTGGCTTCCAGCATTTTTATTGAATTGGGACGAATCTAAGAACTGACTGAAAAGGAGGGAATTTGTTCAATTATCCACCGAACAAAGTATACCATCCATATTTATTGAAATTACTCGCCCATTCTCACAAGGCTTAATCTGTTCAAATAAATTCCCCAGCCTTAAGTTCTCGAGTTTATGGTGATTGTTGGCCTGAATTGAATATAAACGATAAATAAACGGTGACAAACGCTGGTTTGCTAGAATGTGATCGCAAGATGAGCTGGTAAACGATTTAGAAGTTCAAGGCGGAGGATCAAATGAATAACATCAACCATAGCACAACGAAGTTTACAGGCAGCGTAACCCTAAATAAGGATAAGTTTACTAACATTAGAGACCTGGAAGCATCCACCATGCAAGCGGTCCGCAATATTCTCCAGGAGTGGTTGGAGAGCAGCGAAGATAGCCTCCCAAAACCACAAACCCGCTGCCGTGAATGTGGGGAATTCGCAAACTATGTCTCGAAGCGGGCTGGATTTATCCAATCACGATTTGGGCTGCTAAGATACAAAAGAGCGTATTATGTCTGCCCACATTGCCACCAGAGCACCTGCCCACTGGATGAGAGATTGGACCCTATCCAAAGTTTGGCCAGATTGAGGTCAAAATTAGCGGATGGAAAATCCCTGCTGGTGGCAGAAATTGCCAAAGATTGGGGGCTGGGTTCACTGCAGGCTGTCCCGTCCATCACTTCCACTGAGATCAATCTGGAAAATGCGAGCGCTGGAATCATTGAACCAAACCAGGAGCACGATCCGTATGGCTCACATCTTTGGGGTGCTGCTTAATGCGGAGCAACCATCAGATTCTGGAACTTCTATCTGCATAAAATCAGGAGGTATGCATCATGGAAAAGCGATCACATCAGGAGATATATCAAAGGTTGGAAAGCAAGGTAGATGAAACGTTATCAATGTGTGGGAATTGTTCTCAAACCACATTCTTATCTCTCCAGGAAGAGTTTGACCTGGAGGGTGATGAGATTCTGAAAGCATTGACTCCATTCCCCGGGATCGCATTGCGTGGTGAAACCTGCGGCGCAATAACAGGAGGGTTGATGATCCTCGGTTTAGTTTACGGACGAGACAAAGAGGATCTAAACAACTGGCAGGCATATATCGACTCGCTCCCTCCTTCCAGAAGATTCTGCCGCCGCTTCGAAGATGAGTTAGGCAGCACAATGTGTGTGGAAATCATCGAAGACAAATTTGGGAGAAAATTTGACCTGGCTGATCCGGTAGAAGCGATGGAATGGTTTCAATGCGGTGCTTTAGAGAAATGTGGTCAGGTGATTAATAAAGGTGTTCACCTCGTCGCTGAGATCATCCTGGAGGGATGAAAGGCTGGTCACACATTACTAAAACAAGTGCTCGGATCGCCAATAATCTTTGAGGGATATTAAATCTAGCAATTCCTGACCGGCAAGATCCATTTTTTTGCATGATCTCCAAAACCATAGATTGCCATTACTGCAAAGGGAATACCGCCGCCAGAAGCCAGCCAACGAAAAGCGCCCCACCCAAGGCGAATGACGCTCGCCAGCGGTATGGACCCGCGGCCAGAGCATGCACTCCCAACACCAGCGGGAAGATCGGCAGGATCAAGATCAGGAAGCCCAATTCTGGATTAAGACGGATGGCGAGGTAAAGCGCAAAAACCAGGATCACGCTGTACCCGAGCCACCAGGCTGCTCTTCCCATCCTGGAGGTTGGCAGCACCGCCTGGGCAACAGCCAAGAACCAGGGCATGCTCAGGGCAGCACCCAATGGCCATAAGATCAATCGCCTGGGAATTAAAAGCCAGGGCAACCAGACATAATTTCCCAACCAACCCAATCCAATCCATAGCGCGGCAAAGACCAGCAAACCGCCTGTGACCGCAGGGAGGGTCAGCTGTCCGCGCATCCTTCCCAACAGCACAATACTAAACGCACCCGCGATGGCGAACCAGACCATCAGGTAACCACCTACCAGAACACCCAGCAGTCTGTTTAATTCCAAACCAAACTGTGAGAGCACAAAAAATAACGCTGTCGCACCTAATGCGCCTAAGAGCAGCGCACCAATCCGCCTTCCAACGGAGACTGTTACCTGTTCAATAGACCGATCTGTCAACTTGTAAACCAGCGCTGACAGCGACCAGAAGAAGAGCAGTGTACCGGATAGGCCCACCAGGTACCACAGCATCCTTCGGTCTGTGTAGTCTTCTGCCCCAGGTTGCAAGCCAAAAATTTCATCCAACCACCGGCGAGCTGCTTTCTGGGCAGTCGGCGAGAACAAGATCGTTACGTGCTCAACCATCGGGATAGTTTCCATTCGGCGGGCAGTCCCCAGTTGTTGATCGCCGCCAGGACCGCCTGCCCTTTCAAGTAGCTGCTCAGCATTACGCACAAACCGGGGATCTAATTCCTCTACGAGGAGCAGTAGGTTGCGCGGCAAATCTGGTTTGACCTGCGCGTCTACAGGAGAGATAGCGATCGTCGCCATCGTCTCAGGATGGCGGGTGCCGTAAGCCAGCGCCATCCCGCTGCCCATAGAATGACCGAGTACTGCAACCTGTTCGGTCGATAAACCATTTACCTGCGCCGTGAGTAAAGCGGTCTCTGCATCTGTCACTAAAACAGCAGTCTCACGTTCTTCAGCCAGGGGCTGAGGATTGCTCCCGTGCCCAGCGAAATCCCACAGGGCGACGTTATAACCGGCGTGCGCCAGGGTCAGGGCGTATCCCCGCATGATCACTCGAGATCCAGCTACCCCATGTCCGATCAATACCAGTGGGCGGCTTTCACTGCCTTCATACTCTGGGGAAATCAGCGTCACCGGAAGATCGCCGATTACCACATCAGTGACCTTCAGACCAGCTGTCCCATTTTCTAACTGCCAGATGGATATCAAGACCATCAGCAGTCCCAACCCACCTGCGATCCAGCGCGTAACTTTCATATCACCCACCCTTTAAAATATACCTGATCATGGAAAACGTCTTTTCTCCCAAGAACAATTTCCTAGTTTTGATCTCGATTTATCAACTGACCATATCTGCATGTCATATAATTGTATATCAAGATTTCTATCGGGGTACTTACCGATTCAACAGCTCGCACAATCAAGATCCATTCAAAGTTCACGTTGTATCTAAACCACCTCGGGAGGCAATCCTCTAAAAACTTTCCTTGCGGTGATAGCTTTAGCAGGGGATGACTTTGAAGGGGATTGTTTGGTAAGCGGTCATTCTTCCATTCCTGATGCATTCATCGGTGTCGATGGTGCCTATGATCTAGTCAATTGTTGTGTTCCTGACGAGCTGTATAAGAAGGGTTCTCCTGAAGATTGGGCTCTCATCGTTCCGTATACATATCTGGATCGCCAGTCTGTTAATCCAGCGGTAAAATTTTTCTTGATTGTAGGAGGTTCTCCTGAACTCGTTGAAATGGCGGCAACCTTCAATGACAGATTCCAAGATGTTGGGATTGAATCAACTTTGACGCAATTTCCGAACTTGGATCATGGCCAGATTGTGTGCCCGGATCTTCCCGAGTTGTTTGCGGTAATCGAAGATGCCCTCTATCCTTAATCCGGACTTACTTACAAACCTCAAATAAATTGGAAAAAAACCTCATTTGGATCAGATTTGCTAGTAGGTTTAATTTTCTATCACGGTCAATGGATTAATGTTGCTGCCGATCCGCTTATCAAAGATATTCAGATGAGTGTGATAACCACAGTCGCGATTCTTGCATGACCGCCCGGCGTAATCCTTTGTATAGCCCAGGTTGTTTTCCCTGCCCACCATCTGGCCCAGCGCCAGCTGATCCCCTACAGCAACTTTATATTTGCCATGCAGCATGGTCACCCGGTAGACGTCATTCTCAATTACCAGGGTTGGATTACCCCATTGATCGGTATACAAATCCGCCACGTAACCTTGAATCGGAGATTTAATTATTGCATTTTTTCCTGCCGCAATGTCGATCGCCATATGCCCGTATGAGGATCCATGTAAGCCCTGGGTAAGTGTGTACTTCTCATAAGGAGAGACGACAATACTGGGATCGATTCCAGCAGAGGGGACTGCCCGACCTGAACCGATATTCGGGTCCTGACTTTGGGGTTCAGAGAAATCACCAGTTAACTGGTTTGCAGACTGTTCCCCACCGATTGCGATCGCGTTATCCTGCGAATTAATATCCCTAAAGATCATGACTCCCCCCAATATGATCAGCACCAATGCAACAATGCCCAGGATATCAATTCCCTCTTGAACTTGGGGTGGTTGGTAGGTAGTCATATCCATTGTTTCGAGCTCCAATCGTCATAATTTAATCCATAAGGTATCAACAAAAGTGAGGGAGAAGGATGACAAAGAACATTTGTTCTATATTATCATCCTTGTTGATATTTGTCCATAGACTCGTTCGATTAATTACCAGCCTCACCCCTTTGCTGGTATTATTGACCCTGTTGTGCCGATACGGTAAACAGGATCATAATCATGAATAAAGGCGTACTGGCTGGGATCGGGGCCTACCTGATCTGGGGCTTCTTCCCCATTTACTTAAAAACCCTGCAGGTAGTGTCGCCGCTGCAGATTATGCTGCACCGGTTGGTGTGGTCATTCCTGTTCGTCATGCTGTTGATCTTGGTGCGCAAAGAATGGCAGCAGTTCAGATCTTCAATTTTTTCCCGCCGGGTGCTCTTGACTTACTCCCTAACCGCGGTATTGCTAGCGGCCAACTGGTTGATCTATATTTATGGTGTCAACAGCGGCCAGGTAATAGAGACCAGCCTGGGTTATTTCATCAATCCCTTGTTAAACGTTGCCTTAGGAGTAGTTATCCTGCGTGAGCGGTTGAGACCTATGCAGTGGCTTCCTGTCGGTTTGGCTGCCATAGGAGTCCTTTACCTCACAGTGCAGTATGGCAGTCTGCCCTGGATCGCACTCGCTTTGGCTTTTTCTTTCGGTTTGTATGGTTTGATAAAGAAGGTTGCCCCTTTAGGCTCTCTGCACGGTCAATCCCTGGAGACTGGCATCCTGTTCGTGCCTGCTGTAATTTACTTGTTCTTCGCGCAAAGCCAGGGCTTTGGGGCCTTTGGCCACCAGGGGCTTTCAGTAACCCTACTGCTGGCCTTCGCCGGGATTGTCACCGCGCTGCCACTGCTGTTGTTTGGTTTCGCAGCCCGGACGATCCCGCTCTCATTACTAGGTATCTTGCAGTACATCGCTCCCACAATTCAATTCCTGTTGGGGGTTTATCTTTACCAGGAACCGTTCACAACCACTCTACTGATAGGTTTTGCCTTCATTTGGATCGCGCTGCTGATCTTCACCCTGGAAGGAGTATACGCCCGGCGCAAGCAGGTCGCTGCCGCACCGGTTGCCTGATTATCAATTTGCACAATAAAGAATATCATCTGCACAAATTCTCTGAATAATGTGAAATACTGGAGCTATCCGTTAAACCTTCAAGATAATTGATTAATTCAATTCTTCAGCACCATTTTTTCGACAGTCTGGTTTCTTGGAAGACGTATCCAATAATATTTTCATAATAATGGTGTCTGATTAGATCTTGGACCAATTTGACGACCACTTTTTCAATCCCTCGATTGTCCATCCATTTTCTTAGTAGGGTGATCCCCCAAGTATATTAATCTCCACTACCAAATTATTTCGTTACATATTGAACGATTTATTTAGAATTGGCACTGTGTTAAGGACACTTGGTAGCTCATTTGTAGGGGTATACATCAATTTTGTGTTCATTTACGCGGGAACCACATAAAATAATTAAAGTATCCCCTGGATCATGGCACCCCAAAAAAAACTAGTATATTGTGCTTAATAATTAATAATTGAACATAATTATTGATTTAAGTAATTTATATTGGTACAATAATAAAAATAATGCACATAAATTATTGCGTATATTCCGGTTGTGTCAAAATTACGAAAAGCGAAATTAAATCAATGATGGTTATTTTGCAAAAGCTTTGCCAGTCATCAAATAGCTTAAATCATCCTAGGTTATTGTCTTGGAAAGGTGAAGACTATGACACTTAATACTAAAGATACCCAGAGATATTTGCTTAATAATGAAGAATGCTTTGCAGTCGTTGATCAAACAATGGAGAAATTCAATTATAGAGAGGATGGTTTGGTTGAAGTACTAATTACCGCCCAAGAAGCCTACGGATTCTTATCTAAGGAACTTCTAACTCACGTTTCCACCAAGATGCATATTCCATTGAGTCGGATTTACGGAGTCGCTACATTCTATGACATGTTTACACTAAATCCTGCAGGGGCAACAGATTGTTTGGTGTGCACAGGTCCTTCCTGCACAATAGCTGGAGGTGAGGAAGTACTTGTAGAGATTTATCATCAAACAGGAGTGTCTGAATCTGGCCAATCAAGCATTGATAAAAAATATAAAATCAACGAAGTTTCCTGTCTTGGATTATGCGACCAAGCACCGGCTACATTGGTTAACAAAAAAACTCAAGTCAATATCTCTGTAAACGACGTAGCTGAGATGTTAGCTGGGAAAGGAGAACCATCAAAGATTCAAGTAGGTGGAAGTCCAAGAGAATTAACCTCACCAATCGGCTCGTTGGCCCCCACTGATTTAGCTGCTCACAGATCAAATGGCGCATATACCGCGCTTGAGAAAGCACTTTATGAAATGACACCGGAGCAGGTAATCGATGAGGTGAAGGAGGCTCGCTTGACAGGACGTGGTGGCGCAGGTTTTTCGACCGGAGCAAAGTGGGAGTTTGCTCGAAATGCAACTGGAAAACCGAAATATATTGTCTGCAATTTTGACGAGTCTGAGCCAGGCACATTTAAGGACCGCGTCTTAATAGAAGGCAATCCTTTTCGAGTAATTGAAGGCATGACTATAAGTGCATATGCAGCAGGCTCGCATGACGGTTATATCTTCGTACGAAGCGAGTATCCGGAAGCAACTGATGTATTGGAAGAAGCTTTAGACGAATTATATGCAGATGATCTTTTAGGGGAAGATATATTGGGAACAGGAATTGCTTTCAATGTGGAGGTTCGCCACAATGCTGGTGCATATATTTGCGGTGAGGAGACTGCTCTGTTTGAGGCTATTGAAGGAAAACGCGGACACCCTCGGCATAAACCCCCCTACCCGACTCAAGCAGGTTTGTTCGGTAAACCTACCGCGATCAATAACGTGGAAACGTTTGCAGTTATCCCGAGTCTTATCCTCCACGGTGGAGAGTGGTTCAGACAGTGGGGAACTGATATATCAGCAGGCTTAAAGTTATTTTGTTTGAGCGGCCATATTAATAAACCTGGTGTTGTAGAGGCACCATATGGAATGCCAGTTAAAGAATTAATTGAGCAATTTGGGGGTGGCTTTGATGGTGAACCACAGGCTGTTCTGATTGGAGGTGCAGCTGGAGGGTTCCTGCACCCTGACAAACTTGATACACCACTAACCCATGAGGATTTACATGAACTAGATGTACCAATTGGTTCAGGTGCGATAATTGTTTTCAACCAGACAGTTGATCTTTGGCATGTGCTAGAAGGCTTAGCCAGATTCTTTGTCGACGAATGTTGCGGACAGTGTGCCCCTTGTCGCCTGGGAACAAAACAAATCCATAATATTCTTCAAAAAATAAATTCTGGCAATTGTAGTCCTGGTGATTTACGGAAAGCGAAAGAACTTGGGCAGACGATTAAAACGACATGCGTTTGCGGTCTAGGCATGACTGCCGCCAATCCACTGCACACCTATTTGAATAATTTTAATCCAATCTAGGAACAGGGTGGGGTGTACATCGACTTCACCGGGGCTGGTATGAACTTGGTGAAAGTATTAAATACCTCAAGTTGCCATCTACCCTGCGGATGTCTTTCTGAGGAGCGAAGCGACGAAGAATCTCAGTCCTGGGTGAAGAATCAGCTGAACTATGGAGAGTTTCTTCGCTCGTACCTCACTCAGAATGACGTGATGTCCGGTTGGTAGCAACTTAAGTTAAATATGTGTTTATTACTTACGTAAGATTTTATAGTAGAATCCTGGGAATTTTAATTTGTAAATGGCAACTTTAGTAAAACATATTTATTATTTTTTAATTCTGTCCGGTTCATTTTAGACCTTGCTTGAAAGTTCAAAAATCTCTCATAAAATCATTAGCCAATCAGGAAAAAATTAAACAAGTTAGTATCACTCATCTGGTTCGTGATTCTCAGGGAAGTGCCCAGAAATGTATTGAGAGCTCTCATGGGGTGTAGATAAAATTACCAACACTTCAGATACTTCTGTTGCTGTATTTTGGAAGCGATGTTGTAGATGTGCGTCAAAGAACAGGCTATCACCTGATTCGAGGAGAAAAGATTTACCATTTACGGTGTATAGTATTTCCCCACTTATACAATAGACAAAATCTTGCCCATCGTGAGAAAGTGCAGGTCCACTTCGCGCTCCTGGATTGAGTTTTAGTATAAGCGGTGTTACCAATTGGTCGTGCATACCCACCCCGAGATCAGCCATTAATCCTTGCGAAAGCTGCAAGTTGAGTCGCTGCTCGTTTTTTGTATAGATGATGCTCTCATCATCAGATGTATTAAAGAAGGCGTTGATGTCGACACCCAATGCCATTGCTAACCTCTTCAAAGTACTGACGGTTGGAGAGGTTTGACCCCGCTCAAGCAGGCTCAATGTGTTCCGTGATAAGCCGCTGGCTTCAGCCAGTGCTTGCTGTGAGAGATTACGTCGTTTACGTAAGATGCGGATTTGTCGTGCGACGTTTACAGTGGTTTCGTCGACATCTTCGTTTTGGTTTACCATAGATGCTAGATTGAGATGAGAGCAATTATTGTCAGAACTCGATTTGTATTTTTAGTTAATTATTTTTCTTCTGGCCTCAGAAGCAATCATTTTAAACGAATATTGCACGATATTCAGTGCTTTTGAACCAGATTAAAACAGCAAAATATTACATGGCCTTTACTGTGCCTAAAACAATTGGCGTTATAACCAATATTCTATCATGTTAGAAACATAGGGTCCAACATTCGACAGGCAACAATTCAATCGAAAATTGATGGGTTCTTATTTCCGGAGCAACTTTGCACTTGCCATAAAAAAATTATGAGATTGTCACACAACCATTACCAATGTTAGTTTGCATAAAAAAATGGATTCTTGCTCGTAAGGTGGCATCAAATTCAGCTAATAATTAATCAGGATGGATCTTGGAATGCGACCATAAGCAGCAAAGACTGCTGACCAACTATTGGAATTGATCAAAAAGGATATTTTGTCTGCTTTTGAAGTATTAAGTGGGATTAAAATGGAAATGAGAGTATCCCAGGCTTTAGTTTATCTCAGATAAGCGCGATTCCATCAGACTTGTACGCTACTTTTGTGTATTCCTAATATGCAATGTGAGCTCCAAGGCGCTGATACCCATCAGTAAAATGACCAACAACCAGAGAAAAATAGAACCGGCCGTTGTCAGGGCAAGCTTGCCCGTGGCCAACCAAAATGTGAGCATGCCTCCACCACAGAGATTGATGGCTGCTGCGCCGATTACACCAAGACCAACTTGGTCAGGCTTATTACTACTCCGTTGGGCTTCCCAGGCTAAAGCAATCGCAATCCCGATAAACACTGCGCCAAGAATGTTTATATAGAAACGCGTAGCAGGGATGGGTAGACCCATCCAACGAGCTAAGCCGATGGGGAAGATTATCAAGAGAATGCCAAGTACGAGATTGATGAATGAATCAATTAGCAAAAGGGAACGACGTGTCATCCTAAATCACTAGTTTAAATTCCCAACTGGTCTATGTTATTTTTCCTTTTTAGATACTGCATATAAATTTGATAATCGGGAATTGAAATCTTTAAATCTACATAAACGGATAGAAGCAAATTCCCAACAAATCTAGGTAATTAAAATCTGGCGAAGATAACATTATCGTTGTTGAAAATACCAAGTAATAAATTTTAAATCATTTCCTTCTGCTGGTAGCGATAAGAGCTATACCAACAATTGTTAAAGTTATCGCGATTGGTATCGAATTGCTTGTCTCCAAGATCAAAAAGATCAGAGCGGCGAAGATAAGCAAGAAAATTCCACCAAGAAGTCGATATCTCTTCACAATCATCGTCTCCTTTCAGGATTGCCAAATGTTCTCGATTCATCTCCACAGTGCCAATTCAGCGAAGTAAAATTGTTGAGCTAAGTCCTATATATTTATTCTCCTTTTTGTACATTTATTTACTTGCTCTGCGGTCGCCTGATAATACCCGCCAAAAAATTTACTCTGGGCACCTGGTCCATATATCTCTCATATGCATCACCAAATTTCATAATGCAGTATTGATCGGCTTTGAAGGTATCTGCGTAGACCAAACCCAACCAAGTTAAGCCCAGAACTACGCTAGTCCAATGCCGCGCATCCCAGATTAATCAAAAGCCAAGCAGTTCCGTTCCGTGGATGCCGCACGATTGCATAAATACCTGTATCTACCAAGACTGTTGTCTTGGTGTAGCTCTCTCCCTTAGGAACACCACCCTTTCTGCGGAATGTGATGATCGGCAGTATGCCGAAGATCCCCGAAATCCACAGGCAGATCCATCCAACCCACTCAAGCTCTTCGAAAACTTGTTGGTGTAGGAAGAACGCTAGTACGATTTGTGTGACTGTCAAAATGCTCGCAATAGCAGATAATAAATAGGGATGCAAGTTGTAGAACAACTTCTTCAAGGGTGTCATTTCGATCTCTTCTTCGGTTAGATCCATCAGTTCGTCCGAAGGTCTTGAGATTATTTATCAAAGGCCGTCAAGAACCATTAGCTTCGATTACATCCAGCTAAAGACAACAACTACTGGTTGTCCTATTCCTGCCAAGTGTTGATTTTTAAAGATTCAAAATCTCTTCCGATAAATTCGACTTCCAAAACCTAAAGATTGAATATTCACTCAAGATGTAAAGAATTATAGTTAAATTTACAAAAAAAACAAAAATATGTGACGATTTGCTAGCTTTCCGTAATTCCGAACTGCATATATTGTTGAACAGGTTGAAGCTCATTTTGACCTTGCAGAGGCACATTCTTACGTACCATCGTTTATAATTCAACCACGCTCAATTTAAGACAAAACCTATCATGATGGAGTGCTTCGATGGGCAGTGATTGGCCTTCAATACTGCGGCTCTTTCACGAAGAGCTCGGTTATTCCGTGCACGCCGCTAAGTCCAGTTTGGGTTACCAGCTTTTCAAGATCGATCTATCCTCCTGGAAGCTGCGCCTCTCAAACCAGACCCCGGTGATCTGGGTCCAGACCAAAGATCTAGATGGCGTTTCCTCCCAACACGTGATGGAGAGTTTGGGGGATGTAATCCGGGAACGAAATCTCACCCGCCAGATCGTGATAGCGCTCATCGACGGCAACAGCCTGCCCCTGTTCCGGCATAAGCCCAACTTCAGCTACAACCTGGTCCTGATCGGCGGCGAAGAGCAGAAGGATGTACTCCATTCCCGCAGACCAACCGGCGAGCTGCTCGATATCATTTCTGCTCAGGTGCCGATCTCCTATCTCTCCCCATATGAGACCAGGGCGCCAGTCACCGGCAGCCGTTTCTTTGGACGTGAACATGAAATCTCACGCATTCTGGCCAACCCGGATACCAACCACGCCATCCTGGGCATCCGCCGGATTGGAAAGACCTCCTTACTGCGCGAGACCGAACGCATTCTAAGGGAACAAGAGGATTCTGCGCGGGTGGTCTACCTGGAGTGCAGCGACTTATTATCTACAGATGATTACATTCGCGAGGTAGTCCGCAAACTCAACCCGCGTGAACTACCCCGCCTGGAACTGCAAAAATACGTTTTCTTCTTCCCTAACTTTCTCGAACGGATGAGCAAACAGTTCAAATCGAAGATCATCTTCTTGCTGGACGAGGTGGATAACCTGGTAATTATGCAACGCGGAGATTGGGAGCTCTTCCGCATGCTGCGCGCTTCTTCAAATAAAGGTGCCTGCCAATATATCATTGCCGGTTTCCGCGAAGCCATGCGAGAACAGTACATGCTCGATTCACCTTTCTACAATTTCACCCAGGAGATCCGACTCAACGAATTCACCCGCCAGCAGGCTCGCAGCTTAATAATCACGCCGATGGAAAACCTTAGAGTGCGCTTCCGCAATGAAGAAGAAGTCATCAGTCGCGTCTATGAAGAGACGGCTGGTCACCCCAATCTGATCCAGTATTACTGCCTGATCTTGCTGCGGCATCTCGACCAAACCGGCGGGCGAGAGATCAGCCCGGAAAGCCTGATCGATGTATATTCAAATGAGGGTTTTACCAGCCATCTTCTGACCTCTTTCATGCAGAATACGGAGAATCGAGAAAAAGCACTTATCTATGCCATAATGAAGTCAACGCAGGAGGTTGGCAAAAAAGGGTTTAGCCAGGAAAAGATCGATACTGTACTGAGAAAAGGAGGCATTGCCCTCACCCAAAAGGAGATCGACGAAGCCTGTAACGTGCTCACCCTGGCAGGGGTCATCCACCGCAAAGGCAAAGAATTCTACTTCACCTCGCCAGTCTTCACCAAGGTTCTCCAGCAAACCTATGACCTGGATTATTTGTACCACAAAGTAAAAGAAGAAGGATATGACCGGGTTTAATCCTGTCCTGGATGGGCCAGCCACTGCTGGTTACCATCGGGAGGCAATAGAGCAGATCACTCAATGTGTAGAAGAGGGGGTCTATTGCGCATTATTAGGTCCGCGGTTGTGTGGGAAAACTCTGTTGCTGCGCTTCATTGAGCAAAACTTGGCCCGGTTATTGGGTTGGACCTGTGTGTATATCGACCTGCAGAACATCCGGGCAACCACCCAGCAAGCCTTCTTTGCTGACCTCATTCGCCTGACCGGCCAGCGGTTAATAGAAGTTACTGGAAAGACTCTGCCAATCCCGGATGAAAGCCTGGCCAGCAGTGCGGTATTTCGCGCCTTCCTGTCTGATAGCTTGGAGGCCATTGGTTCTGACCTAGTGCTGTTGATCGACCCCTTGGAAGCTTTACCAACCGATCTGGTCCAGGCCCTGCTCACCTCGCTGCGGGCGGCATACATGGATCAGCAAAACCTGGACAGCCGCATGACCATCGTGGTATCAGGCGCCTTGAGCCTGGCCACTCTGGCTGTTGGAGAATCTTCCCCCTTCCGCGGCATCGCCCGCCGGGTCTTTATTGGCGATCTTTCGGAAAGCGACAGCGAATCTCTGCTCCTGGATTTCCTGCGTGAAGATGGGATCAACTCAACAAGGCCCGCGATACAAAAGCTGGTATCAGCCACAAGCGGCGACGTGTATCTTATCCGCCAAATTAGTCAGAATTGCACTGAGCGGGTACGAACCAAAGGTGCCGGGCGTTTGGGTTCCAGGGATGTCAACTATGTGATCAACAAGTTTTTACGGGATGAGGTCTTTCAATATGCACCGCTAATTGAAGCCATCCGCCTAATCGAAGAAAATCCCGATCTTCTCCAGGGGATAGTACAACTGCTCAAGAAAGACAGCATTCCGCGGAGTGAATTACCTTTACCCCTCTCTCCTGATCTCGATCCCCTGTACCTGACCGGAGTTGTGGAAAGGGTTCCTGGCGATCGTTACCGTCTGCAGAATCTGATTTACCGCGAATTTCTCGGTCAGCATTTCTCGCCCAACCGTGTGGGACGTGTTCTGGCGATGGCTGGTCGTTGGGATTCAGCCATCGATTACCTGGAAACCAGTGTGCTTCCTGGAAGCTGGACTTCCAGCACCGACCTGCTACCAGCAACGATTAACTCCATGTACGCCTCGGAGGACCTGGTTCGAGCTGCATATTTCCTGCGTCGAGGTCTCTCCGCAGCATTTGGTATAAACGAGACGCGTATCTGGTTGCGCAATTCCCAGGACGATTATTTGCGTCCTGTTGGCTCTCGTGACATGAATTTCGATGGCGAATTTTCATCTGATCAGGGGATACCCGTTAATGCGGATCGTTTAGAAGCACGTGCTTACCGCTATCAGGTCACCCTTCGCGGGCAGGAGGCAGAAGAGAGCATTTTACGCGCCATTCCGCTCATGGTACCCGGCGGCAAACCGATCGGGGTGGTAACGATTTCTGATGAACTAAGCGAAAATTCCCTGGTTGACCGTCGAGAGCGAGATCTGCTCATGGCAGGTTACCTCAACCAGGCTACCAGGGCTTTACAGACGGTTAGCCTGCGCCGCCAGGAATTAACCCTGGCCGGTCGCGTGCAGGCCAGTCTGCTCCCTGAAGGTTCACCAGATATTCCCGGCTGGCAGATCACAGCGACCTGGAAACCCGCCAAAGAGACCTCGGGAGATTTCTATGACTTTGTGCACCTCCCCAATGGGCGCCTCGGGATCGTAATCGCGGATGTAGTCGATAAGGGCATGGGCGCAGCCCTGCTGATGGCGCTCACCCGGACCCTGATCCGCACCTATGCTGCGGAGTTCCCCAACCATCCAGAGCACCTATTGCAGGTAACCAACCAGCGCATCCTATCAGATTTGGATGCCGGCCTATTTGTAACGCTCTTCTATGGTGTGTTGGATCCTAATACTGGAAAACTGACCTACAGCAATGCAGGGCACCCCCCACCTTACGTCTTCAGCACTGACGAGGCTTTTCTTTCTGGGGGAGGGATGCCGCTCGGGGTATCGGATGAAGCAACCTGGCAGCAGGGTTCAAAAGAGATCCCCCCAGGAGCTATGCTGCTGCTCTACACGGATGGTATCCCAGACTCTCAAAACCAACAGGGCGATTTTCTGGGCGAGGAGGGCATGCTCAACATCATCCGCGAACTGCTGGGGAGCTCTGCACAGACAGTTCAGGATGGGCTACTTGCAGAGCTTTACAACTTCACTGGCACTAAACCCCAGGTTGATGACATCACCATTATGACTCTGATAAGAGACCAAGATACCAAAGCGCTTTGACCCCGTCTATAACCCAAAATCCTCCGACAAATTTTTCAGCCAGCAGCTTCTACGGATTCCTTCTCGCTCTGTTCACGCTGCTCTTGATCGAGCTCCGCGGATTTTCCCCTGACGCGAAAGCAATTAAAAATCCTGAAGCTGTAAAACATAAAGAACACGGCAAACATTTCTTCTAAAAGTTCTTGTTCCTTAAACCAGACCAGCGAAACCAGGGCTATGAGCAGGCTCAATCCGATCATACTGGGATGAGGCAAAACCAGCCTGCTAAAGTCCAGGTAGCGTCCCTTCATTTCCAACCAGATGGCGATCAAGATAAAGATTGGGAAAAATACCAGCAACCGGTAAAACAACAGGTAGTATTGGTTGAAGTAATTATGCAGATTGGTCTCATCCTGGACATTGCCCTCAAATGTCTGCGGCGTTTCCCACCCAAAGATCCGTTGTCCCCAGGAGATCTCTTCCATCGCGTTGAGCAAGAACGCCAGCATCAAGAAAAGGTAGATTACGGTAATCAGATTTCGAATATTGATAAATTGGGGATCTCTCCTGAGTCTCGGGATGGCCAGGCCGATCAGCAGGACAGCGGCCAGCATCAGGATTGGAGTCAGCGATTCAAAAATCCCATCTTCAAGATAAAGCACTTCGAAAATTCTTGATGATGGATCATATAGACGTATATTGATGATGAGAAAAAGTCCGATTACGGTTGAAGCAATGAGCATAAACCGGGGCGAAGGCCTGACATCAGAAACACCAAAAATAGGATCGCTGAAAAAAATCTGTACTATTCTTTGACGCCAGAACTCATCCTCCGCCTTGATCAATCCATAGCCGGAGACTACCAGCAATCCAGTAAAAATGTAGAAGACATAATTCAGCTGCCGCACACCGCCGGGAGTGATTTCTCCGTCAGCACTGATAGAGCTTTCCAACAAGGTGATAATTTGCGGGTGAAAGATTTGGAAAGCTAAGAAGAATATGATTCCGAAAATGATTAATGCAAGACCAACTTTTCTTTTTGATACCTGCATGCCTTAATCCTTGTCACTTCTTGATCCAAGAAATCCCGATCCCAGATGGTTTAGGAGGTGCAATGATATATTGTAAACGAAATGAACGGGCCGTAACCCGTTCATTTCTTCGACTCCCAACCGATATTAATCCACCGATAAAGATAAAAAACTGAGTAAGGCGAATCAGGCTGGCACTGCTTCAGGCTCCAAATATCGTTCTTGTTTCACGCCATCCGGCATGGTGGCACCCAGCAAAACTGCACCGGTAAGATTGGTTTCTCCCGTACTGGCACCTGACAAATCGGCTTCGGTCAAGTTTACTCCGGTTAAATTTGCATTCCGCAAATCAGCATCTGTCAGGTTGCAGCCGGTCATATTGGCGTCTCTTAACACCGCCAACACCATGATCGCTTCGCTGAGATTGGCACCAGTCAGGTCAGCGCCGACCAGGTTGCCCCTTAATTTTGCCCATCGCAAATCAGCACCCCGCAAGTCCGCTTTCGTCAAAATTGCCCCACGTAAATCGGCCCCCGTCATGTCCGCAACGGTTAGTATTGCTTCCGCCATGATCGCCTCGCTGAGATTGGCCTCATTGAGCAAAGCTTTACTAAAATCGGTTTTGCTCAGATCAGCCAGGCTCAGGTTGGCTTTATTTAAGTTTGCCTCAACGAGTACCGCTGCACTGAGATCGGCTTCGCTCAAGTTTGCGCCGCTCAGATTGGTTTTCGTTAGATTTGCCCCCCCGAGATTGGCCCCCCGTAAATCCGCCTTACTCAGGTCAAACCCACTCAGGTCAATGTTGCGCAGCCACAAGGTACCTGGACGATTTAGAAGTTCGTAAATTTGATATTGAGTTAATTCTGCCATCCTCCAACTTCCTAATCCGGTAGTTGCCTACCACGTCATGGTTAGGAGTTTGTGCCGGTGGTTGCTGACCCAGGCTAAGTGACAACAATTTTAGCAAGGATTTATTTTTCTGCAATAACAATCCTGAAAGGAGGGGACAAAATGAACCGCGTTTATCGATGAACTCTATTTTTTGTTAGGCAAAAATACATCAAGGAACTATGCGGGATAGTGAAACAGCAATAAATCTGAAAAAATACTAGAATCAGATGTAACTTACCTGGATTAATTGGATATTATGGATGAAGGTATTTGATGCTCAACTTTTTAGACCTATATGATTTGTACGCAAAGGAAGTTTTTCGTTTTGCCTTGTGGCTTTCCGGCGACAGGTTCGAGGCGGAGGATATTACCTCTGAAACATTTGTACGCATTTGGGTACGTTTCGATTCAATTCGGACTGAAACTCTGAAGGCTTACCTCTTCACGATCGCACGCAATATCTATCTTAAAAAGCGGAGAAATATCAACAAACAGGTCGCAATAGATGATAGTTACCCTGATCCTCATCCTAATCCGGAACAACTCATAGACTCTCGTCTAGAATTATTGAGAATCCAGAACACTATTCAAAAATTACCTGAAGTTGATCGAACAGCATTTGCATTGCGCGTCCAGCATGATTTACCGTATGCAGAAATAGCCCGGATTTTGGAAATTTCACTTACTGCTGCTAAAGTCAAGGTTCACCGTGTACGCAAAAAGCTGCTTGCTACTAGTGATGATAAGGAGATAGGTTGAAAATGGAAATCACACGCAATGTAATTGTCGATTTACTACCTCTATATTTATCAGGAGAAGCCAGCCCTGATACAAATGTCCTGGTTGGCAAATTTCTAGAAACCGATCCTGAGCTTGCTCAACTCGCCCAGGATCAAAAGGAAAAAATGAAAATGCTGGGAGAGGTTCCCGTTACATTAACTGAGGATGATAAGATGAAAGCATATCGAAAAACCAGATGGGTAATGGTTTTATATATTGTTGTCTTGGCTATAATCATCTCCCTCATCCTAGGTGTTACTCTGCTGGTTTTCTTTGTCTCCTCCCCGCCAATTAATTAGCTATCTTGTCAAAGGAAAATGAATCACCTCGCACCTATTCGACGTAAGGAGAATTGTTATGCTTATCGCCTTTCAAACTCTTGGTAGGTTTTTAAAAGTCGTCTCAAGTGGTCAGTCCTACTTGAATCTGATTTATTCATTAGCATCTTTCCCGCTGGGCATTTTCTACTTCGTCTTTCTGGTTTCCGGTCTATCAACAGGTCTCTCGTTAGCGATCATCTGGATAGGAATCCCAATCCTGTTCCTCGTTGGCGTAATCTGGTGGCAGTTAGCCCGTTTTGAACGGTCCTTAGCGATCACCTTGTTGAAGGAAGATGTCCCAATGATGATCGGTCCAAAAAAGGATGATGCAAGAATTTGGATCCGCATAAAAGAGTATTTCGTCAATCCTGTCACCTGGAAAAGCTTGCTATATTTATTTTTGAAATTTCCACTAGGAATGGCAACATTTGTTATCGTAGTTTCACTCGTCTCTTTCACCCTATCATTCCTGACGATGCCCTTGACATTTCGTTTATTGGGTAATTTTCAGATTGGTCTATTTACACACCCCAATCAATCTTTGTGGATAATTGATAGCTTGCGTGATGCACTGCTTGCTGCAGTGATCGGACTGTTTTTATGGCCAATAACCTTGCATGTCACGAACGGTATCGCTTGGGTTCACGCGAAGTTCGCCAGGCTGATGTTGAGCATCAATCCACTTGGAAATCTGACTTCGGTCTCCGAAGCCTAGGATATCATTTCAATTGAGGGGAAAGGGTAGTTCGATACCAACAATCTCGACCGCTAACAATGGATTCTTGTCTAAAAACTGCGCAAGAACCCCCTGATGCGCCAGTAATCATTTTCACCTTGATAGTTTCGCATTTTAAGTATCATCACCAGTTATGCAATACTCTCCCACTAAAAGCTGGAATTTTAAATCAACGTCGATCACGATAGAGCCGATTTTATCAGCACTAACAATCAATCAATTTCGGGCCGCAGAGACTGAACCAAAAATATATCCAACCTAGTAAATTAAATAAATATCCAATTGCAGCGCACACGATAGGAGTTATCGATGGCTGAACGCGAATTTATCCCCAATAACAAGTACCAGATCAAGATGATGCTGGTGATCACGCTGATCGCATTTCTCGTCCTGCTGGGGGCGGGGATTCTGTCGTTCCTGATCGGTCTGGACGATCCCGGAGCCGGTTTGGTTGTGATAGGCATCGCCTTGGTGGGCGATGCATTATTCTGGGTGATCGGGATGATCCTCTCGGTACCCTATTTCCGCAGTTTACGCTACCAAATCATGGAAGATGAAGTCATCGTCCATGTGGGCATCGTCACCCATTCGGTCAAACATGTGCCTTTCAGAACGGTCACCAATATCACCGTCAAACGCGATATCTTCGATCGCTGGTTCTTCAGTTTAGGCTCGCTCAGCATCCAGACTGCAGGAATGAGCGGCCAAACCGGTGCAGAAGAAAACCTGGTTGGTTTGGAAAACGTCCAGGAAGTCTACGATCTCGTGGTCGCAGAGCTGCGCCGGTTTCGCGGCGCCATGCCGCCTACCACCGTTCAGGAACAACCACCTGCCAATGGCAGTGCAGCCCTGTTAGCTGAAGTCCAGGCGATCCGAGAGCTGCTGGAAAAAGGGAGTAATTGACCACCCTGGCCGCTGCATTCATAAACATGGCAGATTCCTCCAAATGCCAGTAGATAATTCAAACTAAACAGGTCACCGTCCGCAAACTGTGTTGAACGGTGATAATGATCCAAACCCAGAACTGAGCCAGTTATTTGGTGATAATTGGAAATTAAATCCTAACTATCGACTTTGAAAAATAGGCGCAGAGAACTTATTCCCGCTTACAAGCTCTCCAAGATGCTTTCAATCTCCTCTTCACCGAAGGCGCGCAGTGTCGTGGTGCGAACATTGCCTTGCATGCCGATGGCTACGAGCAGACGGTTCGCAGTAGCATCATCCGGGGCTACATGAACCAAGAAACCATCATACTGGCCAAAGGTCCACCAGATACCGATGATGTGTCCACCCGCCTCTTCCCAGGCTTCCCTTGCGGCTTTTGCTCGCTTGGCAGTATCTTTCACATTGCGGACACCCTGATCGGTCCAATTGAATAAAGTTAGATAGGCTGGCATAGTCTTCCTCCTGCAAGTTTTCTCTATTATGACCGATCAAGTCATAGTAATCAAGTTAATGAAAATAATCACACAGAGAAGTAACTGACTGCGAAGATTTCATGATATTCAAGCACCTTAACTCTATAAGTACCCAAGTCCTATCAACCTTTTTCAGCTTCAATCAATTCGCCTGATTTTATTTCTCCCCAGGTTGAAATCCTTGCAAAGTGAGTGCGAGTATAATCAGGCAACAGACTAAAGCCCTAACTTAACACTACTTATCAAATATGACCCCTAATCCCAATAACAATCTCATCCAAACCCACGAATTGGTCAAGCGTTTTGGTGAAAAGACTGCTGTCGACCAGGTTACATTCCAGGTTTCTGCCGGGGAGGTATTTGGCTTTCTCGGTCCCAATGGGGCCGGGAAGACCACCACGATCAAGATGATCGTCGGATTGCTGCAGCCTACTTCCGGATCGGTTTCGGTGGCAGGGTTCGACCTCCAGGAGCAGCCGCTGCAAGCCAAAGCAGTTTGCGGCTATCTCCCCGATACCCCTAACCTTTACCCCAAGCTCTCTGCCTTGGAGCTGCTGCGTTTTGTGGGCGACCTTTACGAAATCGACCCATCACAAGTTGCACGCCGCAGCCAGGAACTGCTGAAGCTTTTCGAGTTGGATGATGTCGCCGATGACCCGATCGATACTTACAGTCACGGTATGCAGCAAAAGACAGCCCTTGCCAGCGCCCTGCTCCACGATCCTCGAGTCCTCGTCATGGATGAACCGACGGTCGGCCTAGATCCGCGCTCAGCGCGCATGATCAAAGATATTCTCCGCCAGCTGGCGGAAAGGGGTGCGGCAGTATTCCTTTCGACCCACATCCTCGAGATCGCAGAGCGTATGTGCGACCGGATCGGGATCATCGATGAAGGACGATTGATCGCCGTGGGGACCATGCAGGAACTGCGCGCCATAGGCAAAGGGGAAACCAGCCTGGAGGATATCTTCCTGAACCTTACCGGTGGCGCAGAATATGCTGAGATCGCCGAGGTTCTAAAATGACTTTGGCAGTCACCCCAGGTTCAAATTTGTGGTCTTCCGTCTGGAAGCTCTTGCGATTGCGTGGGGTGATCTTCATCAGTGGCTTTCGTCGCGCTCGCTTGCGCAACAAAATCGGCATGATCGTGCTGGGTTTGGTCGTGCTCGGGGTGCTGGCAGCTGCATTTGTGCTCAGCATTCTGGTTCTCAACGCGCTGCGCTCTCCCCTGATGGCGCAGGTCGTCAATGATCCCGAGCGCCTGCTGGGCAGCATTCCAGCATTGGTAGTTACGATCGCTTTTGTGGCTATCTTGATCACCAGTTTCGGTTTGCTGCTCCAAGCTCTGTACCTGGCGGGCGACATGGATTTTCTGCTCTCCTCCCCACTGCCTATGAGAGCGGTCTTCCTTTCCAAGCAGCTGCAAGCCATACTGCCCAATTATGCCCTGATCCTGCTTGTCGGGTTGCCAGTCCTGTTCGGCTTGGGAATCTCCCAGGGCTACAATTTCTTCTATTACCCGCTGGTCATCCTGATCCTGACCCTGCTGACTTTGACCGCCGCGGGAATTGCCAGCCTGGTAGTAATGGCGGTGGTGCGCATCTTCCCCGCCCGAAGGGTCTCTGAGGTGCTTGGCTTTCTGGTCGCCACCACCTCTATCCTTTGTTCCCAATCCGGTCAGATAGCGAATTTCGCCGATGTTTCCGGCGAGCAGGCCTCCCTGGCTTTGAACCAGCTGGGGCGAATTAATTCACCCTTCTCACCCCTATCCTGGGTTGGAGGCGGCCTGGTGGCGATCGGGCAAAGGGATTGGCTAACCGGAATGGGATTGATCGCGGTTACCATAGTGTTCTGCGGGGCAATTTTCATCATTTCTCTGAATACAGCCGAACGACTTTACTTCTCGGGTTGGGCATCTGTGCACATCACCAGGAGAAAGAAGAGGGCAGATCGCAGGCAGCCTGTCACTTCACCCGCCAGATCACTGTTTTCTCCAATCATCCACCGCTTGATTACCCCACAGGTGCGAGCGATTATCCTCAAGGATTTCCTGATCCTGCGGCGTGACCTGCGCAATATGTCTCAACTGGTTACGCCGCTGATCATCGGCATCATCTACGCAGTGATGCTGGTGCGCGGTGGAAGCGAACCTCCCCCCGGGCGAGGTGAGGCCCCGGAATTATTTATGCGGGTTCTTGGTAATTTCTTTCTTTACGCCAATGTCGGAATTTCGATGTTCATCGGCTGGTCCTTACTTTCCCGTTTAGCCGGCATGAGCTTCTCACTGGAGGGGAAGCAATATTGGCTGCTCAAGTCCGCGCCGGTGAGCACATTACGACTGGTTTCCGGCAAGTATCTGGTTGCTTATCTTCCCACTTTATTCCTGTGCTGGACCTTCCTGCTGATCACCTCCCTGCTCCAACGAGCCGATCTATCCACCCTTGCATACAGCCTGGTTGTGGTTGCTTTTTCTGTGGCCGGCGTCGCAGGATTAAACCTCGCATTCGGGGTGGTTGGTGCTAATTTCGAATGGGAGGATCCACGCCGCATTTCGCAGGGCGCTTTGGGCTGCCTTGGAGCCCTGGTCAGCGGTGTCAGCTTGTTAGTTTGCCTGCTGTTCTTCTTTGGACCTCCGGTCCTTTTCGAAATCATCGGTTCCCCCACCCTCATCGGACGCCTGATCGGGATCACCATGGGGAGCGCCGTCAGCCTGAGTTTAATGCTCATCCCCTTGTGGCTCGTTCGCCAGCGGATCCCACGCTTAGCGGAATGATCACCCACTTCCAGGGGAAGCAAATCCGACGAGATCAGGTTGAGAGAAAAAATCATTCGGCGACATGGATAAGCAGATTATCAAAATCAGTGATGGCAACTCTTCCAGCTCTGGAGAGTTCCACCCCTAAGCGGATACCTCCCCGCACTGGCCCCCTGGAAGGCAATTGATAATCCTCTAAGTGCACCTGATCATTAAATTCAATGCTGATTTTCGAATCTTTCACTTTTATCGTGATCCGGTTTTCCCCATCCACATTGAAAATTGAACCGTCCAAGTTTCCCGAAAAATATGGTGGCGGATTGTTTTGCTCCTGGTCTACCAGGAACAGCTTGATCTCATAGGTAAGGTTGGAATGAAGCAGGACTGCGTAGTAGTTTCCGAAATTATCGTAATGAAAGCCAACCAGCAGGGCGGCATTCGCGGGCGCACCTTCAAATGTCGTATCAACATTAAGGATGAAATTATCGATCACCACGTTCGGCACCGAACTCCAGTACCTGGCTGGGAGGGTTGAATCCCCGTGCGTGGTTAAGATCATTCGATAACGCTGATCTATGAACCTGGCTTCAAACCTGCTGCCATTTCGCTGAACTCCTTCAAACCATCCCTTGCTGTTATCGCTGAAATCTTCGTAGATCAATGGTATGTCAGTCGGTGTCGGCGTCGGCGTTTGTGTCGGTTTAGATGTAGCGGTATCGGTCGGTGGCTGCAAGGTGGCTGTAGGAGTCGGTGTGGCGGTCAAGGTTGGCGTGTTGGTAGGCGGCTCGGTAGTGTTCGTCTGGGTTGGCGTGCTGGTTATGATAGTAGGAGTGCTCGTTGAGGTTGGTGTGTCTGTGGGGGCAGGCGGAAAGAGTACGGGCGGTCTGATGATAACCAGACCGAGAAACGCGATCATGACTATCAGACCTGCGATTACCCCACCGATCTTGAGTATGGCAGCGACGCTTCCCCGACCAGTACCCCCCGCAGAGGAACCATCTAGAGTATCTTTTGCATCTCCAATGATCTCCTGAACCTGCTCAGCCTTGATTCCACTGATAATCTGGGTGCCGATCACTGAACCAGTGACCCGAATCTCGTTCGACTCGCCAAAATTCGTCCCCCCAGAATGCATGATTTCCTTTGAGCCGCTGGTGGGGGTAATTTCCAATTCACCAGAGGCGAAAGCCGCGCTGATCAGGCGGAGATCCTCTGGACTCGCTTCTCCAAGTTTGAATCTTTCGAGTGCTGAAAACAGCGTACTTTCCTTAATCTCAGGCACGGATTCCACCTACCTCCAGGCATTTACCTCTATCCCACTCCCACGGAAGTTTTAGAATATCTACAATCCACCCATATTAATGGACGTTCAAAACCACCTCAAAGTTCCTCGTGAGAATGAACCATCATTTAATAATGTAATAATGGGTATACTAAGCAAAATATTTAGTACTAATTCGATGTGTTCGAACCTTTACATATCCCCCGCTTGTCAGTTTACATTCCAAGTTAATTTTAGCAATTGAATCCTTCTGGAGGGAGATTCAACTCCAATCTCCAACGACCAATGCTAAAAATTGTTTCATTTCACCCGTCGGTTTGTGCCCAGGTAGATCAGCCTGCCAGCTCGATCAGATCCCAGAGATTGCCGTACAAATCTTCAAAAACTGCCACCGTGCCATAAGGCGCTTCTTTGGGCTCTCTGATAAATTTGATGCCCGCGCCAAGCATCTCATGGTAATCTCGCCAGAAGTCATCCGTGCTCAAGAAAAGGAAAACTCGCCCGCCGGACTGCCTGCCGATGAAAGCCTCCTGTTCTGGTGTTGCTGCCCGGGCTAACAAAAGGCTGGTTCCGGTTGAACCAGGTGGGGCCACGACCACCCAGCGCTTGTCCTGTTCCGGTTGGTAAGTATCTTCAAGCAAGTTAAAGTTAAGCTTCTGGCAGTAGAACTCGATGGCTTCGTCGTAATCTCGGACTACCAGGGCAACGTGGATAATTGATTGTTTCATATTCAAGATAATCCTTTAAGCTGATTTAGTTTATCTGCGGAGATCGCGGAATAACTTGGATCCTTATTTTGTGTCCACCCATTGGATCACAGGCAGGATCCATTCCTCCATTGGTTGATAAAGGATGCCATGTCCGGTGCCAATATCCAGGACGATCTCTTCATATCTTTCAATCCCCTTCCCCTCCGAGAAAGAGAATAACTCCTGGCAAGAACCGGCAAATTCATCCACAGAATCGAATATTGAGAGCACATTCCCTTTGAGGGAGATTTTGTCACGGAGTAGGATGTCTATATAGTCAGGGTGGCAAATCGCCAGGATGGCGTAATTTAATTCCTCGTTCTCCTGGAAGTGGGAGACGTAAATGGCTATTGCGGCCCCTTTTGAAGCGCCCACCACAGTTATGTTCTCTGGAGGGACGCCAGCCTCGAGCAAGACGGAAATTTGCTCAGAAATCTTTCTGGCATACGCCACTGCATTCGTGTCCTTCAGTCTCTGCTCGCTGATCACAAAATAACCGGAACTGCTGAGGGCTTCCAATATCGCTTCGTATTCATATTCACCGAAATCAGGGCTAATGGCCGGTAGGCCTTGATCTTCGATAATTTTGCCATGCAGATAAAACAGATACCGCTGATCGGGATCAGGCCTGTCTGGAAACTCGTAATCCGCTAGTCCCTTTGCTTGCGTTGGCTGTGAAACTTTGGCACCGGGCGAAGGCGTTTGGCTTGGAGTCGGTTCAACAATTTCGGGCGATTCCGGTTCAATTAATGCAGACGTGCAGCTCGCCAAAAACGAGGAAAACAGTATGAGTAGGGTAATTATCTTGTATGGGGCCATGAGAAGCATAAGTGAAGTTAATTGGACGCTGGAGTGAGACCAGACAGCTCAAACAGTGTAATAGAAATTGAGTTTTCACAAAAAGGTCGTGATTTCATCCAGCCGATATTTGCTGATCACCGGCACTTCGGCTTCCTCGCTGGGATATCCTGTGACCAGGATCAAGAAT
>JBFFEL010000033.1:0-33145 GCA_041558875.1 Anaerolineales bacterium | reverse complement strand
GCACTGTTCGACACGACGATAGAAATTGTCTTCAGGAACGAGTTCATGCAGAGAAACAGCATCAAGGCACTTGAAGTCCCTGGTTTTGTGACCAAGCATAGTGCACCTCACTGGTTTGGCAAGATTGCCCGCAAAAGGTCCATGCTCTGACCGACTGGTTGATGTTCGTTGTCTGTTTCCCCCAAATATCCCATGATGCTAGCGGTGTTGTTGTGGCTGAGCTTGTGAATCAAGTACCTTATAGTTTTTTCTTAACTATGGATCATTATAGGTCATTCCATTTATCCCATTAGCTTCGAAAGTACTTGTCAATTTTCCGAGATTTTACTTCTGAAGCTGGATTTGATTCGCAAAATTAAGATTGTACGAATAATAACTAACCTCCCCCTCACCTCTACTCCTAGTCATTCACATCTCATAATGAAGAGCCGATTTTTTCGGTACATATCATCCCAGAGTAAACTCGATGCTTAATATGTTAGCTTGATGGCCCTCAATTGAAATCTAACGGCTTTGCTGTTAGGCGGCGGCGTCATCTCGATTGGACTGGGAACCCGCGGATACGAAACTACGACACCTCGCCGAACGCAGCGATTTCTTCGACGTATGCCGAATCGAACTGCAGCGCCTCAACCAACTGTGATAGCTCGGTCGCGTACGCGGGATTCGCCCCGGCTAGGCCCAACTCGCGCGGCAGGTTGTAGCAGTACGCCTCGACAGCTTCGCTTGTGTCCAACAGCTCCACCTGTACGCGTTCTCGTATGTTCTCGCGAACACTCGGTTCCGAGTAGAGCGCGCAAGCTTCCTGGTCGGCGAGCTCCATCACGATTCCATAGGCGCGACTCGAAGCGGATCGCAGCAATGTTGCTCGCTCGCCGATGTGGATGCGGTAGTCGGGTAGCACTGCTAGCCCGATAATCTCTGGGTGAAGACCCTTCTCAGTGAGAAGAGACCGATCCATAAACAGGCCGTAGAAGAAGATCTTGCTCATGGGTTCGGAGCTGTCCGCCTAACGGTTTGCGTTACCCGCAGGTGGATGAGAACTAAGTTTATTATACGGAATATTGCTCAAGCTCAGAATCACTCCTTATTAGCGGCGCGAATCCCACCTGTCGGGTGCACGCTTTGTTAGGTTGCCTAGAAATCTGATGCTTGCAATGTTTGACCGGTGACATGATTGTAAGATTCGACAATCAGCTGAAAAATGATTTCTAATTCGGCCATAGATTGGGGTGTAAAAAGCATTACCAACCCATCCCAACCCTCTCTTTCATCCGCCCAGGGATGCCGTTCGCCCCACCCTTTTTCGGCAACTTCCAAGGCACGCTCATAGGGTAGAGGAGCGTGTAAACTGCCATCAGGGTGAATGTGGGCAAATTCCCGACCAGATACAATGGCTTCTGGGTGAGCCAAGGGAATATCATCACTTAACCACATTCCTCGAGCCCCAGGCAAAGATACGATGGTTGGCCGGTCCTCAACACCCGGTAAGGCAAAGGCACGTCGGAAAAGTTCGTCGTTAACAACTGGTACCGGCTCTACGCCGATTTGTACATGCGGTACGGCGCCACTCGTTTGTGTGCGTGGTCCAGAGCGCTCAGGTAAAGGAGCAATCATTGATTCTGGTGTTGAAGTTGGTTCAACTAAAGTTGCTACTGTTTCAGGCTCAGAGTTGTCATTTTCTGTTGCAGGTTGCCCGAATTGGCAAGCAGCGAGCATCATACCAAGGATACTAATAGTAAAAATTAAGATTCTCAAACTTTTCCAAATCATCTATCTAATTCGCCTACCTATTACCAGATTTTGTGTCTTAGAATTTGTACTCAATTATGCACTTAGTTTCATTTTCATGATTTTATCTGGAGCCTGCCTTAGAATGTTGCTTGATAGTAAAAATTTGGTAGCGGAGATGCCAATGTAAATGCCAACCTAATTGGATGATGACCCAACATCTTATTGCTCGAAATCCGCTATAGTCCTCTTATCTGAATCAAAATCGACATCTCATATGGATAAAGTCATTCACAGGGACATTTTCAACACAAATTCCGTGTATAAACTGAAATACTGGAGCTTATCCGTTAAATCTTCACGTTTATGGATTATTTCAATATTTCAAATCCAATTTTTCAACAACCTGAGTATTCCTATGCTTTCACCAATCCCACCTTCGCCTGTTCACCATCAAACTCAAAATCTCCGGTTGCTGCCTCACTCGTGGGAACGCCTGATTTCATTTCCAAAGTCAGCGTTTCACCCATGATGTAATCCCTGTGTTCCTCAATTGCCTGCGCCAGGTTTTCCGTGGCGCTGACGGACATGAATATCCGGTCGGCGATATCAAAATCTGCCTGCTTACGCAGATCCTGCACCCGGCGGACAAACTCGCGGGCCAGACCCTCTCGCACCAGATCTGGAGTTAAATCCGTCTTTAATGCTGCCAGGTATGCCCCTTCCGAGGCAACCTCCAACCCTGAACGCGCCTCAGCCCGTACTTCAACTTCATCTGGAAGTATCTCCAAACTTTCATCTCCCACGGTGATCGTGATCGACTCCCCGTTGAGTAATGCCTGGGCGGATTCTTGCGGATCCAAAGCTAAGATCGCTTTCCGGACGTCAGGAAATTTGGATTGGTATTTTTGACCAAGTTGTTTTGGCAGCGGGTTCAAACCATAAGAAACAGCCTCCCCTACGGAGCTCAACGCACTCACCTTTTTCACGTTCAGCTCATCAGCCAACAGGTCTGCATACTCCTCCAGCGCGCGAACCTCCTTCTGGCTGCCAACCGAAAATGCGGCTTCAGCCAGCGGTTGTCGAACTTTTATGGCCGCCTGGTTGCGAGCTGAATGACCCAATGAAGCCAGGCGCATCACCAGGCGCATGTCCGCGTTAAGCGTCTCGTCGATCAAGGCCTCATCATAAGCAGGCCAATCAGCCAGGTGGACCGATTCGGGGGCTTCTTTATCCACACTACAAACCAGGTTTTGGTACAACTCCTCCGCCATGAACGGCATGGTTGGCGCGAGTAGTTTGCTCAAAGTAGTTAAGGCTGTATAGAGCGTGGAGTAAGCAGTTTCTTTATCGGTATCCGATTCACTCTTCCAGAACCGCCGCCGGGACCGCCGCAGATACCACTTGGACAATGTATCGACAAAGTTTTGGATTGGACGGGTAGCGCCAAGCACATCGTAATTATCAAGCGATGCTGTAACATCCCTGTTCAGGGTATTCAGTTCTGAGAACAGCCAGCGGTCCAGTTCATTTTGGCCATCATTTTGATCATCACCGGATCCAGGCTTCCACTCATCCAGGCGAGCGTAAGTGACGAAGAATGAATATACATTCCACAAGGTCAATGTAAAGTTGCGCATCACCTCCCCCACAAGGTCAACGGAGAAGCGTCGCTCCTGTCCGGGAGGGCTGGCCGTATATAGATACCAGCGAAATGCATCCGCGCCGTGTTCGTTGATCACATCCCAGGGATCGATAACTGTACCCCGGGATTTCGACATTTTCAATCCATCACCGTCCAGGATCAAGCCCAGGCTGATCACATTGCGGAAGCTCACTTCCTCAAACAGCAAGGTGCTGATGGCATGCAGTGAATAAAACCAGCCCCGGGTCTGATCAACTGCCTCGCAAATATAGTCCGCAGGGAATTGCTGTTTAAATATCTCCTCGTTTTTAAATGGGTAATGCCACTGCGCGACCGGCATGGCGCCAGAATCAAACCAGACATCGATCAGCTCCAAGACGCGTTTCATCTTGCCATCACATTCAGGGCAGTTGAATTCCACCTCGTCAACAAAAGGACGGTGCAAATCAAGCTCTGAAAGATCTTTTTCGGCCAGTTCGCTCATTTCAGCCACAGATCCCACAGCCAGCTGGTGGTGGCAGCCTTCGCACTCCCAGATTGGTAGAGGTGTACCCCAATAGCGCTCACGTCCCAAGGCCCAGTCGACATTATTCTCCAGCCAATTTCCAAAGCGACCATTCTTGATATGTTCCGGATACCAATTGATCTCCTGGTTGAGGCCGGTTAGCTGATCCTTATATTCGGTTGTGCGCACGTACCAGGTGCCGCGGGCATAGTAGATCAGCGGCGTGTCGCAGCGCCAGCAGAACGGGTAGGTATGGGTATAGGTTTCCACGCGGTAAAGCAAGCCACGTGCATCCAGATCGTCTGTGATTAAGGGATCGGCGTCCTTGACAAATTTCCCGCTCCAGGGGCGAACTTCCGCGATGAAAGTCCCATCTTCTGCCACAGTCTGCAGGACAGGCAGGTCGAATTCCAGGGCAGCGTCCATATCCTCAGCACCGAATGCCGGAGCAATGTGAACCATTCCGGTGCCATCCTCGGTGGTGACAAAATCACCTAATACAACATAATGAGCCGGCTTTTCCAAAGCCAGGAAGGTGAATAACGGCTGATACTTCACGCCTTTAAGCTTTTTACCCTTGAAGGTTTCAAATACCTCCACCTGCTCGTCCCGAAATACCTGCTCCACCAGATCCTTGGCTAAAATGAGTTTTTCCTTGCGCCCATCCGCGAGTTCATGTTCCACGATCACATAATCCACATCTGGATGGACCGCTACAGCCACATTACCAGGCAGGGTCCATGGTGTCGTGGTCCACACGAGCAGGGATGTTCCCGGATCATCGATCAGGGGTAAGCGGACGAATATCGATGGATCAACTGCTTCGCTGTATCCCTGAGCCACTTCGTGATCTGAAAGCGGGGTTCCACAACGCGGGCAGTAAGGGACAACTTTAAACCCCTGGTAAAGGAGGCCTTTGTCCCAAAAATTCTTCAATATCCACCAAACCGATTCGATGTAGTCGTTGGTATAGGTGACATACGCTTCTTCCAGATCCACCCAGAAGGCGATTCGGTCAGTTAAGCGCTCCCATTCCTGGATATATTCAAACGCGGATTGACGGCAGAGTTCATTGAAAGGCCCGATGCCATACTCTTCAATCTGACTCTTGCTGTTGAATCCCAGCTTCTTCTCAACTTCGATCTCTACGGGTAAGCCATGCGTGTCCCATCCACCCCTGCGGATCACATGGTGGCCTTGCATCGTCTTATAGCGTGGGAAGATATCCTTAAACGCCCGGGCGAGAACATGGTGCACACCAGGGATCCCATTAGCGGTTGGTGGTCCTTCATAAAATACATATTCGGGACTTCCCCGTCGTTGTTCTTCACATTTCTCAAATATGTGACGAATCCTCCAGGTTCTCAATATCGCTTCTTCAACTTGAGTGATATTTAGTTTGGGGGAAACTGGTTTAAACATAGCTACCTCTCTCGAACTTATTTCGATATTCAGACAGAATATCGATCGCCAACCAATGGAACAGGATCAAAAAATCTCGTCCCAAATCAGGGACGAGAGAGCTGATCCGAAAGAATCTCCCGCGGTACCACCCTGGTTCCCACAAAATGCGGGCACCTCGGCCGGGTACGGTCTGTGGTTTAAATATATACTCCTGACATATACCCGCATCGATGGTAACGGGTGATGAGCCCGGCTCACTTAGTAAAGGTGATAAACCCTGTTCAGATTGCAGCTCCGGAAGGATTTTCAGCCTGCGGGTCTGCCCTGGCTCTCACCTATCCCAGGGTCGCTGACAGCTTCATACAGGCCTACTCGTTTCCATCAATGCCTTTTTGGAGTTGGTTGGACTGATTATGCCACAACTATTTACACTGGTCAACCACTCATCCAATCCCGGTTCAGAACATTCCTGGCAATGAACAACGCTAGGAATGAAAGCAAGATCAGGATTACAGACAGGGTCAAGGCGATGTCCAGGTCCAGCTCAAATCCAATGTAGATTGCCAGGGGCATGGTTTGCGTGCGGCCGGGAAAATTCCCAGCGAAGATGATCGTCGCCCCGAATTCACCCAACGCCCGAGCCCAGCTCATCATGCCCCCTCCCAACAATGCAGACCATGACAGCGGAATTGTGAGAAATCGAAATATCTGGGGACTGCTGGCGCCATCCAAGGCGGCAGATTGTTCCAATTCTTGATCTATGTTGGAAAACCCCAGCGTAGCGGATTTTATATAAAACGGCGCAGCGACAAACACTTGCACAATGATCACCGCCAGTGGGGTGAAGGCAATACTAATGCCCAGATCACTCAGCACACCCCCAAATAATCCTCGCCGTCCAAAGGCTATTAATAACGCCACCCCTGCCACAGCAGGTGGCAGGACCAGGGGCAGATCGATTAATGTATCGATCATCCGGCTGAAGCGAAATTGTCCCCGCGCTTGTGAGTATGCCAATGGTGTCCCGGCCAGGATGATAATCGCTGTTGAGATGAGCGTCGTCCCCAGGCTCAAACCAATGGCCTGTAAAACATCTGGCTGGCGTAAATTTTCCAGAAGGCTGGGTGGTGAAATGCGCAGGAACAGCGCCAGGATTGGAATGCTCAAAAAGATCAACATTGGCAGGCTTAATACCCGCCAAAGGCCGCTTAACCTGGTTTGGGGAGTCGGAGCGGGTGGTGATCCCCGCATTTCTTGATTATTCATGCTGGCCTCGGAGGTAGAATCCATGACGGGTTAATATGTCTTGTCCTTTGGGGGAAAGGACTAGTTTGAGAAATTCCATTCCTCTTTCCAAATTATGACTATCATTCAGCGGGGCAATATAGTAGCTGGCAGTAACATTGATCTCATCAGGGATGGCTACCATTTGAACATCCTCCTCCTGGGCGCCATTGAAATCGCTCAAGTAAACGATCCCCGCGTCAGCTTCTCCCAAGACGACCTTTGTCAATACTGCCCTGACGTTTTCTTCGTATGAAACAACATTCGCTAATACGTTTTCCTTGAATTGATCTCCAAAATCGATCTTAGTGCTGGCTCGCTCAAGCATCTCTTGGGAATAATGACCAACTGGTACAGACGCATCCGCTAAAATCAATTTCACTCCAGGCTTTGCCAGATCATTGAATTCGAAAATGCCACCCGGATTATCACCCGGTAGAACGACAGCTAATTGGTTATGGGTGAAAGGTTGTTCGGAGCCACCATCCACCCTCCCAGTGCCAATCACATTTTCAATTTGCTGGCTATCAGCACTGGCAAAGACATCGGCCGTCGCGCCATGTGAAATTTGCTGGGCGAGCTGTTGGGAACCAGCAAAGTTTATCGCCACTTCACTGCCGGGAAATGAGGCTTCAAATTCAGCCGCGATTTCAGTAAACGCCTCCGATAATGAGGCTGCGGCAAAGATAGTCAAGGTCTCATCGCTGACGCTGCGAGCATCATTTGCTCCCCGACAGGCTGAGGAGAATGCTAACAACAACAGGAAAATCCAGGTATACCCCCTCATGCTGATGGACTGCCTTTCGATAAGGTTGCCAGAATATCCTGACAAGAGATCAACCATCCTAGAATGGAGTCCAGCTGACGAATTCGCAAATCTAAACCCAGCTGGTTAAATATTTGCTCACCTGGCTGAGAAGACTCTACTATTTCTAACTGCTGCAACCTGGCTTGGGTATCCGCTATCTGCCCTTCCACCAGCTGCAACGCAAAATCTGGATCACGGGCATAAGCAAAATACAACCGGGTGATGAATTCGATCCGAATAACGCGTACACTCGGTCGACTCGAGGAGGACAGCCATTCTTCAAATCGTTCCTGACCAGCTGCCGTGAGCGTAAATAATCGTTTCGCGGGTAATTTCTCTTGTTTCTGGAGAGAGCCTTGAATGAGGCCTTTCCCTTCAAGGCGATTGAGGATGCTGTAGATCTGGCTTTGACTGAGATGCCACACCTGGCCGAGGTCGGCAGTTAATTTCTGGTGCAGCTCATAACCATGCGCCGGGTCTTGGGAAAGGAATCCCAATATTGTAAACTCAGGCGAAACTGATCCAATGCTCGGAGAATTTGATGACATACTCACTGAGTGAGTATATCCATTTTGATTAGCCTGTCAAGTGTTGATTTCAAATCTGGGGAGGTTTGCTATTAATTCAACTCTTCTAATAAGGTAGGTGGAATACAACCACCCCTCATATTTATTAGTATCAAGTTGCAAACGTGATTTTGGGAATCAGCGCATTAATGTCTCAACCGTCACCATCAGGTGTGAGAGTTTCTCCGCCATGATATAAGCAATAAATTTGTGAAACAACGCGGCTGCTTCCGGCTCCTCAGCTTCCATCAACTCCAATGAATCTCTTGTTAGCCTGTAGAGGACAGTTGGCGTTTCGGTCACTACCGCGGCATTCCTTTTTGATCCCAAGTAGAATCCGAGCTCGCCAACAAGGTTTTCACTGCTCAAAGTGTTTAAACGTCGCGGTTTCTCACCTGGGAGCTCGAGTTGGACGGTGACAATCCCCTCTTCGAGAAAATATACATCGCCTGGAGAATCCCCCTGATAAATTATGTATTCACCGGCAGGAAGTTCCTTTTTTTCGAGATAACGCATTATGCGGGGAATCAATTCTATACCACCGACCAAACTCTTCAATTGCTCCTGAAATGTTTTTTTTGTGTCCCTTTCGAGAACACCAGTTGATTCAAGCAGCTTATCCTCACATAATTCGATCCCATGATCGAGATCTGCTGATATTTGAAATGAACCCTCATCTATAAAGCCTGATTTCTGTAAAAAGGTCTTGATTTCCGTAGACAACCCCGAAAGTACGATGCTGGAATCGCTAACCTGTACAAGTTGATTCATCTTACGAAAAGTTAACGCAGCTGAAGAGTCGATGCCAGTTACTTGTGAAAAATCAAGCAGGAGAAAACACAGACGAGTATTTGCGTATTGGTGGATGTGATCCCGGATTTGCTCAAGGAGCTGATTTGCAGTCCCAAAAAAGATAAATCCTTGTAATTCCAAGATCAAAATCTGTTTACCATAGCGACGTAATAACCGCTCATGCATTTTTGGTCTGGCGATGGTACTGCTCAAGGTGGCTCCAGTGAGTGAGTGTTTTATTACATCAACCTGGCTGTAATTAACTGCAAAGAGGATCACGGCCGCGATAATCCCGACTGCTACACCTTCTAAAAATCCGACTGCAGCGATTACTACCAGGATCATGATAATAATAAAATAATCTGTTTTTGGAAGTTTAAACCACGTCTCGTAAACCCATTCATACAGGAATGTCATGCCAAGAAACAAGAGCAAACCACCTAAGATAACTTTTGGGAAGATTGAAACGATGGAGGTTCCGGCGACCAGTACCGTCAGGCATACGATAGCTGAAAAGAATCCAGTCAGTCGAGATTGCGCTCCAGTCTTGAGATTCATTGCTGACATGCTGAGCTGGTGGAATCCGACCAGGCCTGCGAAGAATCCGGTCAATACATTGCTCACCCCAGCAGCTCGCAGCTCGTGGTTTACGTCCATATCATTTTCTGCAACCAGCTCAAGGCTGCTAACATTTAGCAAAAGGGCAAAGGCGCTGATGATGAGAATGATCACCATGTTGCCAACTTGGGTCAATACCAGATCCCAATTTACCTGAACCAGGGCTGCGATTGGTAAGGACTGAAACAGGTTGTCTTCTGGAAATGGACCCAACAACCATCCCTGGGTACCCAATTCGAGGAATGAGGAACCAGCGATCCACATGACCAGGTAGAAAACTGCCACCGCCCCAAAAACAGTGCCTACCAACAACAAATAGTGATGGAACCGGTTCAAGATCACCATCAAGATTATTGCGAACAACAGGCCTGGTAGCCAGCGAAGCAAAATCTCAGGTTGAATAAGGATCGAAAGATTCAAAAGACTGGGAGTAATATCTGTCATCATGCTAATTGACCCGATCACCAATAACCAGCCTGATCCTGCCAAAAATCCCCCGACAACTGGATAAGGTAAAAATCGCACCAATCCCCCCAGATTGAAATACCCTAAGCTGAACAAGAAAATGCCGCAAATAAGGGTCGTCACCGCGATCGCCACTGTAACCGTAATGAATGTCTCCACCCCGCTTGCATCAACCGGCATGGAGGCGACGATCGCCGCAGACATCAGGGCCAGAATCGCTGTTGGAGCATCCTGGATACCGGATATCGTTCCGGGTAGCGAGGATACCAGAGATACGATAACCCCGGTGATTATCGCGCCTATCAAGGCAAACCCGATCCCAAGTCCAACAAAGGTTGAAAGATCGCCCGAATAAATCAGGGCTGCGAAGGATACAGCAACGATAACCTCGAGCAAACCGATAACCAGTCCCAATGTTATTCCCGGAACCAGGCGCGCAGATTTGAAATCCCCGACGATTTCTGAAGCAATCTTTTTATATGAAATCTTGTTTCTCGGGATTTCCATGTGCGAGATTTTTTGAACAAACTTCGAATAGCGAAATTTGCTAATCTTCCAGGGTGCTAATATCGCCTTCAGGCTCACCCAAGGCGCGGGCGCGCAGCAATCGGCGCATAATCTTTCCGCTGCGTGTCTTGGGCAGGCTTTCAACGAAACCAACCTGTTCTGGTTTGGCAATCGGGCCGATCTCATGGCCGACATGCTGTCTTAATTCATCACCCAATTTTTCGCTCTGTTCATATCCAGAGCGCAAGATTACGTATGCGTGGATAGCGTTGCCCTTGATATCATGGGGCAAGCCAATGGCTGCAGCTTCGGCAACCGCCGGATGGCTCACCAGAGCGCTTTCCACCTCTGCGGTCCCCAGGCGGTACCCGCTGACCTTGATCACGTCGTCCATTCGCCCAATTATCCACAGGTAGCCATCCTTATCTCGCCGGGCAGAGTCTCCAGTCTGGTACTTGGTTTTGAATTTTTCCCAATACTGCTGCTGGTAGCGCTCTGGATCGCGGTAAATCGTGCGCAGCATTCCCGGCCAGGGTTTCTTGATCACCAGGTAACCTTCTTCCCCTGGTGGGACAACTTCTCCTTCCTCATCGACCACCTCGACATCGATCCCGAAGAATGGTTTGGTTGCCGAACCCGGTTTGAGTGGTGTGATCGGTAATGGTGTGATCATAAAACCACCAGTCTCAGTCTGCCACCAGGTATCCATAATCGGGGAGCGTTCTTTGCCAACCACCTGATAATACCAACGCCAGGCTTCCGGGTTGATCGGTTCGCCGACACTGCCGAGTATGCGCAGGCTGCTTAAATCATGCCGGTTCGCCCAGGCATCTCCAAAACGCATCAAACCCCGAATCGCGGTTGGAGCAGTGTACAGAATTGTGATGCCATAATTCTCGATCATTTTCCACCAGCGATTTGGATATGGGTGCGTTGGCGCGCCCTCATACATGAAGCTGGTTGCGCCATTGAGCAGCGGTCCATAGACGATATAACTGTGCCCGGTAATCCAACCCGGATCGGCGGCACACCACCACCGGTCTTCATCTTTAATATCAAACACACATTTCAACGTGGAGTAGGTATAGACCATGTAGCCGCCGTGCGTGTGGACAACCCCTTTCGGTCGGCCGGTTGTCCCTGAAGTGTAAAGGATAAATAAGGGATCTTCAGCATCCATCTGTACGGTTTCGCTTTGGGAGTTGGAAATCGGTAAACCCATCAATTCATCGTACCAGTAGTCCCGCCCAGCTTCCATATAGATCTCCTGACCAGTGCGCTTGATCACGATACAGCTCTCAATTGTAGGCTGGCGAGCCATTGCTTCATCCGCAATATCCTTAAGTTTTACGATCTTCCCTCGCAGCCAGCCACCATCTGCAGTGATCAGAACCCGACTTTCGGCATCCTCGATCCGCTCCGCGAGGGCCTCAACGCTGAAACCGCCGTAGACAACGCTATGTGGTGCCCCAATTTTTGCACAGGCCAGCATGGCGATTACCTGTTCAGGTATGCGAGGCAGGTAAATCGTGACAATGTCCCCTTTCTCGACCCCCATGCTGCGCAGCAGGTTGGCGAATTTACCTACCTCACGATTGAGAGCAAAATAAGAAAAAGTGCGCACATCTCCGGGCTCACCTTCCCAGACCAGTGCGAGCTTATTCTTGCGATGTGTCTTGACATGCCGGTCTAGAGCATTCTGGATGATATTGGTCTTCCCACCGACAAACCATTTATAAAATGGCGGATTGCTATCATCCAGGACTTGATCCCACTTTTTATACCAATCCAATTCTCCAGCCAGATCGGCCCAGAAATCTTCCGGATCATCTATAGAGCGCTGATACATCTTTTCATAATCTTGAATGTATGCCGCCGAGACGATTTCGGCAGAAGGATGATAAACATCCCCTTCCATTTCATTTTTCACGGCAGTTGGTTTATCCATCGTTTCCTCCGATCAAGATATTAAGTTATTTGGCAATTAAATAAACGACCCCCCTATGCAAGAACGATTGTACGGGGTTGTCAATCCGTTGTCAACCCAATCACATAACTTTCCGAATTTAAACACATAAATTGGTCAAAGTAAATGTTCATCTTTTATTTTACTGGCCAAATTTTTCAAGGTAAAAGGTTTGACAAAAATTTAGACATAACTAAATTAATAATTAGATATTACTAAATTTATGTGTTATAATCACTCAATGTTCGAAGATTAATACCTTTGATTATTTGAAATTTTATTGGTGAGGATTCCAACATGGACGAAGATCTAATTTTCCGATTTCTTGTCATTGCTTTGATGCTCTCCGCTTTCATTGTCTCCGCATATCACCGGCGTAAAGCCCAGCAATCTTCAGGTGATGAGATTGACCGCCGCAAGGAAGGTGAATTTATAATGATCGCCTTGCGGCTTGGAGGCGGACTGATCTGGCTCCTTATCCTGGTATTCATGATTTATCCTCCTGCGGTGAGTTGGGCAACAGTTCCCCTCACCTCATGGCTCCGCTGGCTGGGTGTTTTTGGAGGATTTATCTCAGTAATCTTGCTGATCTGGATGTTCAGAAGCCTGGGAAAGAACATCACCGACACAGTAATCATCCGCCGGGAACATTCTCTTATCACGCACGGCCCATACCGCTGGATCAGGCATCCCCTGTACACTTTTGGCGCTCTGCTCTTCTTAAGCCTGAGTCTGGTTACTCAAATCTGGTTGATCCCTCTCCTGGTTGTCCCAACCTTCGCGATTCTCTTACAGCGCACTACGATCGAAGAAAAAGCCCTCCAGGAGCGGTTTGGAGAAGAATATACACAATACTCCCAGCGCACAGGCCGATTTTTCCCTCGCCTGAGTTGATTAAGTTTTTTCGAATTGAATTAAATAGTTTAATTCAGTGCCTGCCACTGGAATGATATCTTTGTTGATCATTCCGGTAGCTTCTTTTCTGTTTTTGATGTTTCTTGCACCTTATTTATTCATCCTTTAAAAAGAAATTTAGAGAAGTATTTCCCTCCTTGGAAATGCGTGATTGAGATTGTTCAGGTTATAATCACAGACAGCGAGATTCAGTGAAGCCTTCTTATCTCCTGGAGGGAACTGATGAAAGTGCTTGGTATAGATATTGGCGGATCAGGAATAAAAGGTGCCCCAGTCGATACAGATAAGGGCACCCTGCTTGCCCCACGCTTTCGCTTACTGACCCCTACCCCTGCGAAACCACAGGCTGTTGCAGAAACCGTAGCCAAGATAAGCAAAAAATTCAATTGGAAAGGATCACTGGGGATTGGTTTCCCGGGTGTCATCCGTAGAGGTGTTACTTTAACCGCCGCCAACATCCATGACGATTGGGTGGGTTTAAATGCGGCCAAATTTATTAAAAAAGTCACCGGCCGCAAAACCTGCATTATCAACGATGCTGACGCGGCTGGATTGGCTGAAATCACGTTTGGGGCTGGAAAGGACCGCCAGGGAGTGATTTTGCTGGTTACGATCGGAACAGGTTTAGGGACGGCGATCTTCAGCGATGGTCACCTGGTCCCTAACAGTGAATTCGGTCACCTGGAAATTGATGGTGTGGAGGCAGAATGGCTGGCCTCTGATGCAGCTCGCAAACGTGAGAATTTATCATGGAAGAAGTGGGGGCACCGTTTCAATCATTATTTGCAGACAATGGAGAAATTATTCTGGCCTGACCTGATCATCCTTGGAGGTGGGATCAGCAAAAAACACGAGCAGTTTTTGCAATACATTACAGTACAGGCCGAGGTTGTTCCTGCACAGATGATGAACGAAGCCGGGATTATTGGTGCAGCTGTTGGAGCGTGTAAATACGGGAATTGATAGACTGACGAATAAATAGGATTACATGTGCTCAATATGATCGTTTTGAGCTGTTTTTTGTGATTTCCCGATATTGTTATTGAGTTTAGCTGGCCATTCTCTAATCAAAATCAAATCAAAACAAGGTAAAACTTGGGTGGGACGAATAAAAATCGGCCATTAAACCCTTATCACAATCTTCAAGCTGTAATTTCGAAACGGATTAACCGTTAATAATCATATGCTAGTAATGCATAAAGTGGGAATAATTCTCACTATTGTCATCTCACTTCCGATATTAATTGCCGCCATCCCACTTCAAATCCAACCCGAGAGCCCGATCGTCTGGGTTGAAGATGGGATGACGAGAGTATTTAAAGGTGACCCAGCAAAAGACGCTTCGACAATCACGCTCTATACTGCGAGGAATGAATTTGAACCATTTCAGATCATCGTCAAAGCACCTGCGATCAATGATCTCACCAATGTCAATATCACCATATCAGATCTGGAAGATGAGAATGGCAACCGCATCGACGCTGATAATATCGCTCTATTCCGGGAACACTACCTGTATGTCACCCAGGGGAGCAAATCATCCAATGCAACCACCAACATCCCATTGGGTCCCGGTTGGTACCCGGATGCCCTGATCCCTTTCAACCATCCTGAAACCAAGCAGGATTTAACTGGTCAGTTGGATGCAGTCCCTTTCGATTTAAAGGCAGGAGATAACCAACCCATTTGGGTTGATATCTATACCCCGGCAGAAATACCTGCCGGTGAGTATAGCGGGATTGCAACCATCACCAGCGATCAGGGATCCAAAAGAATACGGGTCAATCTCAACGTATGGAACTTCGCCCTGCCCGATTCAAGATCGCTGAAGGGATTTACCAATACCTTGCAGCCTTTACGAACTAGAACAACTGCGATTGAACTGCTGAGTCACCGCATCAGCCCTAAGTGGGTCAAACGGGATGACGAGAGATTCTTAATCGACAACTATGGATTAGACATGGTTCATGTATTTGGCTCGGGGGGGGCGACTTACGGCAACTGCAGCACTGATCCACCCCCAGCACAAACTGATCTCGCTAAAGCGATCCAGGGTCACGAAGCAGAACTTTACCTGTACACCTCTTATGCAAACGAGGTCTGGCAGTGCGCCGAACTTTTTCCGGTATTCCTATCCTGGGCGGAAAATCTGAGGCTTGCAGGCATTCACCCGATGATTGTCACCTACCCTGATAATCAGCTGATGGGAGAAGACCTCGACAACACTGCCGCTGACATCTGGTCCATCTTACCCAGGCACTATGATCAGGCGAGAACGAATATAGAAAAACTGGTGGATCATCCAAATACCCAGGTTTGGTCCTACAACCCTTTGGTGCAAGATGGATATTCCCCGAAATTTACCATTGATTTCCCACTGATCAATGCCAGAATCATGCAAGGATTTATCAATCAAAGTCTGGGTTTCACCGGTACGAAATTTTGGCGAGTCGACAATTGGACGGCTAATCCCTGGCAAAATACTGAAGCTAATCGAGTTGATACTCCAGGCGAAGGGCACATGGTTTATCCTGGGGAGCAAGTCGGGCTGCCGGGTCGCATCATCCCGGGTGTCAGGTTGAAACTATTCCGAGAAGGCAGTGAAGATTACGAGTATATTCAGATTCTGAAAGATCTTGGTCACGAACAATTTGCCCTGGCAACCGCCAGGTCTATTGGCGCAGATTTTCGCAACTGGACTCAAGATAAAGACGAATTGTATGCCGCCCGAAAGATTCTGGGAAACAAAATTCACCAACTCAATTCACGCCCAGAATTTAAGAAGCAGGGTACTTCATGCTGGCCTGGCTTGGATTTTGATTTTGGACAGCCGCTATATAGGTTTCTGAATTTGTTCCAATTAGAATCTGGCTTAAACAAAGATGGAGATTTTTCGGGACAGGTACCTTGCTTATAGTCCTGGAATAGTAATTATCTCCCAACCTCTGTCTAGAGAATACTTTCAGCTCACCTGAAGATACCCCCGTTGGTAAGTTTTCCCAGATCACTGAGCGCGCTCTCGACCTCTTCTGGACTAACCGGACGTTCTTCAGCTACATGTAGTAAATCACCAGCTTTTGCCTGTTCCGATGCCAGCTCGCGAATGCTGACATTTTTCGCCAGTGCCTGTTTGACCAATGCGGCACCAGCAGCATAACCGATCAACGGGTTGAGTGCCGTGACGACGATAGCATTCTTGTCCAACCAACCCTCAGCCTTCTCCTGGTTTGCCTCCAGACCAGCAACACATTTCTCCGTGAAAGCTCGTACTGATCCAATGGTGACTTGCATCATCTCGAACAGGTTGTGGGCGATGATTGGCATCATCACGTTCAGCTCCAGCTGACCTGCTTGAGCGGCCATTGCGACCGTGTGATCGCAGCCCTGGACGTGGAACATGGCCATATTCAACATCTCAGCCAACACCGGGTTGACCTTACCAGGCATGATGCTCGAACCGGGCTGCACAGCTGGCAGACGAATTTCATCGAGACCCGTCGCTGGTCCGGAGGAAAGCAAGCGGAAATCATTCGCGATACGGGTCAGCGTGATCGCCAAGGTCCGGATCGAGGCGGAAAAATCAGCCATATCCGCCATCGATTGCATGCGCTCAAATAAATCCTCGGCGGTGTAAAGTTCAAATCCAGTCAGCATCATTAATTCACGAACCATGCGAGCGTGGTATTCAGGATGGGCGTTCAAACCGCTGCCAGTCGCCGTTCCCCCGATGCCCAGATGGCGCAATCCCTCCGCTGAGCGCGAGATTCGCTCCCCATCCTGCTCAACTGCCCTGGCATAGGCAGTAAACTCCTGTCCCAGACGCACAGGGACTGCATCCTGCAGGTGAGTCCGGCCTGATTTTACGATGCCATCAAACCCCAGTGCTTTTGCATGTAAGGTCTTACCCAACTGTTCTACGACGGATAGAAGTTCATCCAGCCGCCACAGACATCCCAAACGGATGGCGGTTGGGATGGTATCGTTCGTCGATTGGGCCATATTGACATGGTCATTGGGATGCACGCGGTATTCTCCCAAGCCACCCCCGATCAATTGGGTCGCCCGGTTTGCGATCACCTCATTCGTGTTCATATTCTGGCTGGTTCCAGCCCCGGCCTGGAATGGATCCACGACAAATTGATCATCCCATTTTCCATCGATTACTTCCTGCGATGCCTGCTGGATGGCCTTCGCCAGGTCAGCATCGAGCAGACCAAGGTCCGCGTTAACACTTGCCGCGGCATATTTTACAGTCGCCATCGACCAGACGAATGCCCGCCAGGGATGCAATCCAGAAATGGGGAAATTTTCTACCGCGCGCTGGGTTTGCGCTCCGTATAAGGCTTCTGCCGGAACCCTGACCTCACCGAGAGAATCTCTTTCGAGACGGAATTGTTGATTCATTTTCAGCACCCTCAATTTTTTTTTGTTATTGTAACCTCTTCTATCCAATTCGGACTAATCTTGTTTAATTACTGCCCGCAACCCTGGTTACCCACAAATATCTATCGTCTAAAACCTCCTTCTCCGAACAAAGAAATGCAGGTGGTAAAATTGCTCGTGAATTTGAGCTCGAAGATCCGATAATCTGCTATGCTGATCCACTCTGCGTCTCAATTAATCACCCTGGCTGGCGGCCCTCAAAGGGGTCAACGATTAGGTCAGCTGGGGATCATTACCGATGGCGCCATCCTGATTCAGGACGGAAAAATAATTGCAGTTGGTCAAAGCGAGCAGCTGCTGGCCGATTACCCCCAAGAAATCCGACTCGATGCTGGCGATTGTGTGGTTATGCCTGGATTTGTTGATCCGCACACTCACCTGATATGGGCTGGTGACCGGGCGGTGGAATTCGAAATGCGCCTGGAAGGGAAAACTTACTTGGAAATTCTGGCAGCTGGGGGAGGGATACTCTCCACGGTAAATGCCACCCGTCAGGCCTCCCTCGAAACGCTCCTTGCTGAGACCCAGCCCAGGATGCTCACCATGCTCGAGCACGGCACGACCACCGCTGAGGCAAAAACTGGGTATGGTTTGGATACCGATTCGGAGCTGCGCATGCTCGAGGCGCTGATTATGCTCAATGAGCAAAGTCCGCTCCAATTAGCGATCACTTTCCTGGGCGCCCATGCCATAGCACCAGAGTACAAGGATGATCCCCAAGGCTATTCAGATCTCCTTTGCGAAGAGATGCTGCCTGCTGTGCGGAACTGGTGGCCTGGAGATCGGCAGCTGCCCTTTGTAGATGTTTTTTGCGAGACGGGCGCGTTTGACTTGAATCAATCACGACAAATCCTAGCCCGTGCAGCTGAATTGGGCTTTCCATTGAAGATTCATGCCGATGAGTTTGACAACCTGGGAGGCGCTGCCCTGGCAGCCGAACTGGGCGCAGTCTCGGCCGATCACCTGGTGGCAACTTCTGAAGCGGATATAAAAACATTGGCAGAGAGCGATACCGTGGCTGTGGGTTTACCCGGTACGCCGTTCGGCCTTGCCGAAGAAAACTACACCCCAGCAAAAACCATTCTCGAGGCGGGAGGCCTCCTCGCCTTAGCGACAGACCTCAATCCGGGCACCTCCTGGTGCGAGAATATGCAGTTTGCAATAGCCCTGGCCTGCCGTTATATGGATCTTACCCCGGCTCAGGCGATTGCCGCGGCGACGATTAATGCTGCCGCGGCGATCGATCTTGCTGATCAGATCGGCTCCCTTGAGCCAGGGAAACAAGGCGATCTGTTGATCCTGAAAACCCCCAGCTACCAGCACCTTGGTTACCGCTTTGGAACCAACTTGGTAAAGACTGTAGTTAAACGGGGTGAAGTGGTATTTCAATCTCAATCTTGAATCACACCCATGCCAGACATCGAAACAGCACGCAAATGGTATCCTCAAGTTGACCCGGTCCATGGTTTTGATCACATCCTGCGCGTTTACCGCATGGCGGAAAAGATAGCCATTGCTGAAGGCGCAGATCTGGAAATCGTGCGCGCTGCAGCTCTCTTGCATGATGCCCAGGGCAGCCAGACCGAAGGAGGAGAGAAAGGCCGCCATGATCACCATCATGCTTCTTCGGAATTCGCCGAGCAGGTACTTCATGCTGAAGGCTGGTCTTCTGAGAGAATTGAAGCAGTCCAGCACTGTATTCGCGCCCATCGCTTTCGGGATAATACAGAATCGCCCCAAACTCTAGAGGCAAAGATCATCTTCGACGCTGACAAACTTGATGTGATCGGCGCGATTGGTGTCGCCCGAACTATTGCCTTCGATGTGGTCGTCAACCAGCCGATCTATACAGAACCCTCTACCCAATTTATCGAGACTGGCGAGAAAGAGCCGGGAGAACCCCACAGTTCTTACCACGAATACCTGTTTAAACTCAGCAAGATCAAGGATCGTTTGTTCACCGGCACAGCCCGGAATCTGGCAGAAGATCGCCACCGGTTCATGGCTGAATATTTCGATCGCTTGGGCGCAGAGGAGAGGGGAGAAAAGTGAAGCAACTATCAATTCTGTTGATTGGATCAAGATAAATTCCGGCTAGAATCACTTACATGAGCGATCCCATACTCGTTGTTGAAGACGTCCCCAATATCCTGGAACTGCTCGATGTGACCTTGCGCTTCAAAGGCTATCCTGTTGCTACCGCTGGTAATGGCGAAGAAGCGCTGGAAACCATTTCCAGAAAAAAACCTGCCCTGGTGATCACCGACATCATGATGCCAAAGATGGATGGTTATACCCTGGCATATAATTTGCGGCGAAAAGAGGAAACTTCCGATATCCCGATTATCTTCCTTTCGGCCACGTATGTCACTCCAGAGGATAAAGCTTTCGCCATGAGCCTTGGGGCAGCAAGGTTTTTAGAAAAACCAGTCGATACAGAAGATTTTCTGCTCACGGTGGCCGAGGTGTTGACCAATGAGAAGAGGTCACCTTCCCCACCAATGGATAAGAAGCAATTCCTGGAAGGGTACCAGCGTCGCCTGGAAGTCAAGCTCGAGCAGAAGAATTCCCAGATAAAGCGCAATGAACGCCTGTTAGAAACACTTCCAGAATCGCTTAGAATTTCCTTCGAAGAGATGCTGCAGGATAATTACGCCCAGAGGGACCAGATCCAATTAGAACTGGATGAAATATACTCCCGCCTTGAGAGAACCCTTGAAGATAAATAACTTTCAAGTTTAATCGATGAAAAAATTCACCTCACCTAATTTGGTGAGGTTTTTTCCTTGTATAAAACGATTCCTATACCTAGAAAGATGATCACAGAGATAGATTCAATCTTAAGTCAGTTCGATCAAATTTCCGGCTGGATCGTGAAACATAACCCAGCGTGAGTCTCCTTGTCCTTCAATACCCCAGGGAAGCTCCACGCCATTCGCCTGCAAACGTTCCACCGCGCTATCGAGATCTTGAACTCGAAAGGCGAACAATGGAAACCGCTCGGGATCGGGATCTTCTGCCGGAAGTGGTTTCCCCTTTAGGATCGTCAAATACACAGCACCAACTTTAAAATGCGGTCGCCCACCATGGTGGTGAGACAGCAGTTCCAATCCCAACACATCTGTATAAAAATGTGCCGTTTTTATGACATCTTCCGCCCACAGGCAGATAACTGCGACGCTTTCAATCATTTCTCTTCACTCCGGGTTTTGTTCCTCTTCTTCAATCAATTGGTGGCTGGCGCTCGAGTCGTAATCCATCCCGTAGATTTTCTTCAAGGCGGCGATCTTCTGTAACCCTTCTTCATGAAAGGGGCTTCTGCCCTCAAATGAATGCAGCACAATTGCTTCCAACAAATCGCCTAAGGAGATGTCGTGGACTTCAGCCAGCGCTTTCAATACCTTCAGCATCCGTTTCTCGATGCGCACACCAGTCTGCACCCGTTGGATTTTTATTTTCTCAGTCATTTCTCCACCAATTCCGTTTAATGTTATAAAGTTACCTTGGTACACAGATACCAATAATTATAATCTTTGATCACATGCCTGTCAATGGTCCCTCTTGCCAAATCAACAGGTACGTTAAAAATGAGTCTCAATCTGGAAACTTCTTATAGCAATTAGAAATCATCGATTTATATCCCCCACTGAATGTAATTCGTTGACCCCCTCGCGGTTCAATCTCCTCGCAGATGACGATCAAAATCCTCCAATTCAATTCGAGAGGTCAAGTCCAGGCTGAGTGGGGTCACAGACACCATCCTCTTGACCCGGACAGTGTAGACATCGGAATCTTTACTATCCTGGGTTGGATCACCAACTATGCGATAACTGGGGATACCTGGTTGGTTCCATGATTCTCTTTCGGGAGGTGTGGGCTGGTAATAAATTTTGCGCGATAACCGGGTGATCGCCCAGGGAGTTTCTGGAGTTGCATCACTCGGTACATCAACTTTGATCACGTTTACATCTTCAGGCATTTTCTTCTCAACCAGCAGGCGTCCAAAATATGCTGCGAAGTATCCCGCGGTCGAAAAATCCACCTCTGGTGAATGAGTTAAGTGCAGCTCGCGTCTGGTTTCAAGCGATATTGCCAGCGCAGGGATGCCGTGGGTTGCTGCTTCTAAGGCTGCTCCCACAGTTCCGGAGACAGTGATCCCAGTACCCAAGTTTTCGCCATAATTGATCCCCGCCACGGCCAGGATAGGCTTTTCTGGCAGGATTTCAAATATCGCATGCAGAACAGCCTGGGCAGGAGTACCACCTACCGCGTAAACCGTCCAATTTTGATCATTTACCTGCATTTTTTGAGCATCGATCAAACCATCTGAGTAGATCGGAAGACTACGGCCTGCGCCAGAAAACTGGTCACGCGGTGCTATTACATTGACAAAACCCAGATCTGAGAGCGATCTTGCCGCCGTCCAAAGACCTGGTGATTGAATCCCATCATCGTTTGTGAGTAGTATCTGGGGGGATTTCATACTGGTCTATATCATTTCATAGAATCGCTAAGCTGATCTCCAGCGGATCCAACCTTCGAAGGATTCATTGAATACAGCGGTTCAGGTTTTGGCCATATTGCAAACAAGATCTTTCCAAAAGACCACAAGCCATGCATAAATACTCGGCTCCAATTAAGATGGTAACTTAACCAGGCCATCAGCCAGCGTAAAACCAGGTAGCGACCCACGTTTGAGACAAGCAAACGGAGTCGATAGAATTTGAAAGAATAATTTGATTTCCAGAACGCGTTGTGCAGCTCAAGGGCTGCTATTTTTCCATATGCGAGCGCAGGCCCGATACCTTCGCCGAAGAGTGGATCTACTCCGGCAGCATCTCCAACAAGCAGAAGTCGCGGTATTGAGAATCGATTTATGGGGCTGAACCAGTGAAGTGGGTGTCCCTGCAATCCAGCCGTCGCGAACTCATCTCGATCGGTGACAGTTTTTTCCTTTAATATCCCAGGTAAGTTCGCCTTCGCTCTCTTAGGCGCTATCCGGGAATCATAAACACCCCGATTGAGGCTTGGGATATTATCAACTCTGGAGGGAAATTCCCAGTAGTATCCTTGTAAGCTTTCTTGACTGGGTGTCAGATCGAAGATGGCATATCCCTGGGTAAATTGTGGTTGGGTGTCTTTAGCAGGATTGACCGTCTCTATGACTCTGGCAACCCTGCTGGGTGTCTCATGTTTGTCAACTAATCTCCGTGTTATACCTTTGCTTCCGTCGGCGCCAACGATTGCTTGTGCGCGATAGGTATTGTGGGAGGTTTTAACCTCAAAACCGCCTGGATTGAGAGAAATCGTCTGCACGGATTCGTTCTCATGGATGTTTATCCCTTGCTGACGAGCAAAATCGGATAAATAAGTATCTAACTCTATCCGATTGTAGACCACAAATTCTGGCTCTCCCCGCACCCGGATCACGCGGTCCTGATAAACAAGGCGCGCTTCTTCGATTTCCACATTTGGGATCGGTAGAGGGAGATTCATACCGAGATCACGCAGAGCTTCCAATCCGATGCGCGTCACGCCACCCGCACACAGCTTAGGCCGCGGGTGGGCTGCCTTCTCTAATAAGATCATTCGCTCGGACCATCCAGCGTCCTGCTGCAACAGGTGCAAAGCAGTGGATATTCCCGCCGGACCGCTGCCGATTATCAGCAAATCAATCTCTTGCACTTTGCAAATCCTTCACGAACAAAGCCTGTTCATATTTATACACTAATCTCGTAACCTTCGAGAATATTATATATGAACCCCCAGATCAGCCCCATAACCGAATCAATAGATCCGTCTTCTACCAGAGAAAAAGAGCAAGCAGTTAAAGAACACAATTAATCCCGGGCACCAATCGCCTTCGCCACATGGGCAGCATCTTCCCCTACGCCCCACAACAGGCCTGATCTGCGCTTATACAAAAAATGTAAACCCAAGAAGAACAAACCTGGTACTTCACTAACCCCGCGATCTTGGATCGGGTAACCATCTTGATCGAAGATTGGAAAATCCACCCAGCTGAAATCAAATTTATATCCGGTTGCCCAGATGATGGTGCTGATCCCCTCCGTTCTCAAGTCAAGCGCTTCGATGATCTCACTTTCATAGCCGTTATTTAGCTCAATCTGCCGGGGAGCTTCTTCTGCAGCGATATTGTGTTCAATGATGTAATTGTCTATCCTCTGCTTTAAATCAACCACGAACTGGTCAACTTTTTGAAGATTGTCTCTTAAATCCGGAATGAATTGGACCCGATAACCCTGCGCGTCTTTCATGTGTCCCAGCAGGACGACTCCGTCCTTGGCAAATTGATGCAGGTTTAACGAACGCCCACCATCCTTCCCGGTTACAAATGGATGAGCAGCAAATCTCTCTTTAGAGGATGACAATGAATCTGCAGTTTGATCAAAGAAGTTTATTTTATCCAGCCAATAAATGATGTCTTTTCCCCGGTACCGGCGTGGAACCCGATTCGCCCCACCAACGCAAAGGAAAACCTTGCGCCCAGACAGGTAAAGCTCTTCTGCAATCTGGCAACCAGACTGGCCTGTTCCTACCACAAGCACAGCACCCTCTGGTAGAGAATCTGGATTTTGATATTCACTGGTGTGAATCTGGTTGATATCTTCAGCTAAGTTATTACTGAACGGGGGCAAGCGTGGCGACTGAAAAGTCCCTGCCGCGACAACCACATTATCTGCCGCAAATGAGCTCCCCTCAGTATTAACTCTGAAGTTTCCGCCGTTCTGGTCACTTCTCACAGATGTGACTTTACTGCCGAATCTGATATCTGGATTAAATGAATCGGCAAATTTTTCCAAGCGAACGACCAGCTCATCTCGATCCATAAATCCATCAGGATCGTCACCATCATAACCATGATCTGGAATTTGATAGGTCCAATTTGGTAAAACCAGGGTGAACGAATCCCACCTCCCACGCCAGGTAGGCGTGATATTTGAGGCCTGTTCCAAGATTACAAACTCTACCCCTAGTTTGGATAAATAGTATCCAACGGAAAGCCCGGCCTGTCCTGCCCCAATAATGATCGTGTCAAAATTCTCTGTCATATTTCCTCGCAAAAAGCTAGTTTCACCCACAACTGTATTCTACCCTAAACTTGTCCTATTCAACCTATTTAGAATCGCTGGTCAAGAATTTTGATCGGGATGGAGTTGTTATAATCCTGGAAAACAATACCAAACTCGATGGATTATTCCTATATGTCATCACTGCTGCTAAGTCTCGATCTTGGCACCACCCATTCCAAGGCTGGATTGTTTACTGAAGATGGTCGCTTACTAAAGATAGCGAAACGGGAAACCATTCTCCATCAAGACAGTTCAAACAGCACATATTTTGATCCTGAGGAATTGTGGTTCTCGGTAGTCGATCTCCTCCAGGAAATCCAGGAAGGCACAAACCCGGAAGATATCGCCGCAATCGGGATTACCAGCATGGCCGAGACGGGTTTATTAATTGACAACCTGTCCGGTGAAACGCGCAGTTCATTGCTCCCCTGGTTTGACACTGCAGCTACCCCCCATGCGACTCTGCTTCAAGAAATCGGTGACCCTTTTGACCGGTTCTGCGCGAGTGGTATTCGCCCAAATTTCAAATGCAGTCTGGCAAAAATACTTTGGCTGCGCCAGGAATTTCCTGGAATTCTCGAGGCAGCTACCTGGCTGTCGACCGCTGATTTCATCGCCTATAAACTATCCGGGGTGATGTCCACTGATTATTCACTGGCTGGACGCACCTATGCCTTCAATATCCAAACTAACAACTGGGATTCTGAATGGCTGCAGGCATTCGATCTCAAAACAGATATATTCCCACCAGCTCTCCCCAGCGGTCATATTATCGGCAATCTGACCACAGAGGCTGCCTCGTTTACTGGCTTGCTTCAAGGAACCCCACTCGCGATTTGTGGACATGACCATGTTTGTGCAGCCTTCGCCACCATAGGAAGTGAGATTGGAAAGGTATTTGATTCGATGGGCACGGCCGAAGCGTTGTTGGGGATCTTAAATAAGGGGAATTTAGCCCGCGAGGAATACCATTCAGGGCTTGTTTTCGGGCGTTATGCGTCTGGTGACAGTATATATTGGATGGGAGGCATGTCCGCTTCTGGGGGCTCACTCGAATGGCTGCGCAAGATCCTCGGCGATCCTGTACTTTCTTACCGGCAACTGGAGCAACTCATGGATACAACCTCTCCTGAGCCTACCGGGATAATTTATTTCCCTTACCTTTCCGGCAGCGGATCGCCACACACTGATATTTACGCCCAGGGTGCTTTGGTCGGGATTAACAAAAATCACAATCGCGCCGACCTGGTCAAAGCCGTCCTGGAGGGGACAGCGTTCGAAGCGGAATTCATCCGCCATTCAGCCCAGGAATTCCTGGATTTAGAAATCAAATCAATTGTTGCCTCTGGTGGTGGAACAAGGATGAAGGGTTGGATGCAGATAAAATCGGATGTATTCGGATGCCCGATCGAAGTACCTGCCAGTATTGAGGCAGCATTACTCGGGGCGGCATTATTAGCTGGAATTGGTATCGGCCTATATCCAGATGCGAGTTCAGCATTATCATCTATTCAGATCACTCCTGAGAAGGTTTATCAACCCGCTGAATCCCGGCACCAGACTTACCAGGCTTTGTACCAGGATGGGTTCCTGCCTTTACAAAATCCCTTGCGCGAAGTTAATAAAAGGGTGAATCTGGCCCAAAAAACAGGTTGAGGCATCCAGGTTCTTTGGGATAAGAATGGATGCCTCTCCGGTAAAGGGGATAGCTGTGCCTGCTAAGGCTTATGAAATTGGGTGATCTTCAACCGCCTTCTCCACAGAATTGGATTTCCCAACGTTCAAATTGCCACTTAGACAAACCATTAATCGTACTATGCCAAAGACACTATTCCGGCATCTCCATTCACGGTGATCGTTTGACCATCTCGGATGTACTTTGTCGCCGATTCAGTTCCTAACACCGCCGGAATACCATACTCCCTGGCAACGATGGATCCGTGGCTCAACGGTCCTCCGACATCAGTTACCACCGCTGCTGCCCTGGCAAAGAGCGGAGTCCAGGCTGGGGTGGTGATCGAGGCAACCAGCACGTTCCCTGTTTGCATCTTGCTGAAATCTTCAGGACCATGCAGAACACTTGCTGGAGCAGTTACGCTCCCTGGGCTGGCAGCAACGCCTTTCAGTGTCTCCTCATCCCCCTTTTTGGAACGACCTGCCCTCAATTTCATTAAATCATAACCAAAGATTTTTATTTGCGGTAATGCCATCGGAGGGGCAGCTCTATTTGCTGATCGCCAGATCGCCTTGCGCTGGGGAATCAACTCAGCCAGACTATCTGCGGTACGCCCACTGTCCAAACTCTCAGCTGCCTTCAAGACCTCGTCTTGCTCAAGCCAGAAAATATCCTCCGCCTGTTCGATCAATCCCGCTTCTCTGAATCGTTTCCCCATTTCCAAAAGCATCTGTCGGAGCAGGGGATAGCTCAAGCCAACATCAGCTAAGCCGTCCTCCCGCATCGGGGCATAACGTTGGGCGCGTTCCAGGTTCTTCTGGAAGAGGTTCAAGCGCCACCCTTTGAGCTTCTTTTGCATCGACCTAGTTGCCTTTTCACGCCGTTCCACGGAAGCCTGCTGCCGGTCATATGGGTTTGTTCCCTGGCCGGACACAAACAACTTGAGCGTTTCCAAAACCGGAGTGGGATCGTCGCCAGGAACAGGGTTGGCAAAATCGAGATTGTAAATTGTGTGCCCAAATTCCTTGAGATGTCTCTGAAACCGATCCTGAAAATCCTGCCAATCATCGGGATTTACATTCTTGGGAGCCTGATGATCCTCCAGGCGTACAGCGAGGTCTGAACCCGGTGTTTCCAATAAATAAGTAGCTAAACCACCTTTTTCACGGATCCAGAGAGAAAGGTCGAACAGCGATTTCTCCGCCCGGATGGGAATACTATCAAAACCCATCAGGTAAGTAGGCGCTGATGAGCCCTCCCTGCCCTTGACCAGTTTATAGACTGTGGTAAATAGGGCTTCGCTGATCCAGGCCGCGGGGATCACGCCCGAGACGAGCGAACCATAGGCATCGATCGCGGCTTCTGTCAGCTGGTTGACCGCGTTAATGAGCTCTATTGAAGGTAGTTCTCTCCAGTCAGAGGTGCCCACTTCATCGACAATTTTTTTATACCGAGGTCGGCCTTCTTCCGTCCAGCGCTCAACAGCTCCTGTGAACATGTGCCTTAATATTCCTGGGGAATTGAAGAGGATCTTCATCATCGGTCCAAATCGAACGGAACCATTGTAGTAAGCATATTCGTTGACCGCGATGATTAGCTGATCGGGCATGACATCCTGGTTGCCGAAGAAACCACTCAATAAGTTCCCCATGCTCTCGTTCACTGCATTCAAACCCATCGTTTTAAACAACGGGGATAAGGGATCAGCCATCAGTTCGACGATATTGTTGCGCATTGCAGCATATGCACCGTCAGGCAGCTTCCATTCATCCGGCACCGGCGGTTCAGGTTCAGGTAATACGGTGATCGGGCGGGCTTGTACTATTGAAATTTCCCCGTCTGACAAGGTCCATTCGATATCCATCGGCATTTCATAAAGATTTTCGATCTCCTTTCCCAGGGCAGCCAGATCAGAAGCTTGTTTGTCACTAAGAACCGGGACTTCCCTCAGGTTCGCAGGTATTGGTAATTCCTTAGTACCTCCATTCACCCGCACCGTCTGGATATTTTTCTCGGCGATCTCTCTGCTGATAATCTCAAGGGAAGATTTATCAAGGATGAGGGTGTCCGGTGTCACCAAACCGCCCACCACTGCCTCACCCAATCCCCAGCTGGCGTTGATCACCATTTGATCCCGCTTGCCGTTGATCGGATTGGCTGAAAAAAGAATGCCAGCAGCTTCGGCGGGAATGAGCAGCTGTACGACCACTGCCAGGGACACCTCTTCTGGGGGGATATTCTGTTTGGCGCGGTAGCCAATGGCCCGTGCAGTCCATAAACTGGCCCAGCAATTGCGCGTGGCCTCCAAAAGGGCCGAAGGACCACTGATATTGAGAAAGGTTTCCTGCTGTCCGGCAAAGGAAGCATCCGGTAGATCCTCGGCAGTTGCCGAAGAACGGACCGCTACTGCAGGAGAGGAGCCTGGCAGATCAGCGTATGCCAGTACAACCGCATTTGCTACCTGCGCCGGGATTTCAGCCTCGGAAAACAAGGTTTTTATCTCCTCGGCGGCAGCTGCCAGTTTCACAGAATCGGCCACATCTATCTCCGCAAGGATCTCGAGAATTCTTGGTTGGAGTCGGTTTTTTTCAATGAAGTACTTATAAGCGTGCGTGGTGATGTGGTATCCGTCCGGGACTGGAAAACCCGCATTGGCTAACCGGGCAAGAGAAAAACCTTTCCCACCAACCAAATCAAGATTTGCAGAATGGTCATCAAGAGAAAGTGTATATTGCGTACTCATTAAAACCTCCTTAGCGCTCATCTTCATATAAATTGATAGAAATTAATGTCAGGTTTAAATTCCAGATTTTGATTAAGAGACCTCGCAGGGCGGCCTGGTCAGGTACTGCACCAACGATTGTGGTCTTATTTGAATCACATGATTGGCAATGACTCTCAAAAATTACATCTCCCAGCCAATCCGACCAATTCGCATCCAGCTCACCCAGAACGACAATCTGGTAATGAGTCAGGCCATTCAGGTTTTTTGTTCCTTTGATATTCACAGGATTTCTTCCTCTAACTCATCGTCAGGATTTCAATCTTGGATCCTCAAGTTAAAGATACACAAATAAGAGTACTTTTGTGACCAGCCAAAAGTACTGTTAAAGTACTGTTACCCATAATGACCAGCGACGGATAAACAAAAAGCACAGGAATTCCCTGTGCAAAAAATCTTCTTACAACAATAATTTTACTAATCTACTAATACGCTAGGGAAGAATCCCCAACTCCACAGCCCTTGAAACGGCCTGTGTGCGTTTATGAACCCCCAATTTTCCATAGATATTACTGGTGTGTCCCTTGACCGTACTAAGCGAAATATGCAGCTGGTTGGCGATCTCTTGATTTGATAAGCCGTTGGCAATCAATTGCAGCACCTCGATCTCACGCACACTCAGAGGTTCTAATAGCACTTCCTGTTTTCCTAGGTCGCTTTTGATAGGTGTTTGCACAGGTTTTAGTTGCAAAGCGGCAGCTAAAAGCCTTTTTGCATATTCTGGATAGATTCCTTTCGAGATTGCCTTATTGAGCAGGTGCACTATCAGTTCTCCTTCATCCAAGATAGTGCGCACGAAGCCTTCTGGTTCAGCTAGGTTTAATGCCCGTTTAAGAATTTCCAGTGCGCTATCGCTATCCCCTTTTGACTCGAAAATCACAGCCTTAATCGCAAGTATCCTGATGATTGTTCTCAGTCGTTTGCTGGTCTCGGCCACATCTAACATAGGTTCGATCAGCTTGAGAGCGAGATCGGGTTCTCCTTGATTTAAATATACCTTGGCCAAAGTCTGGCCATGAATCTCCCAGACCGGATCGAAACGTGGTTGGCCGAGATTTTCCCAAAATCGTTCTTCCAGGTTATTTTCAGCAATCCAATTGACTGCCTGCTCTTTTCTTCCCTGAAGGATCCAAAGCTGCGCCTGGTAAGCATCAACTATCTCATCATCCATCACCGAGGCCTTGAATTCGGCTGCCAGCTGGCGAGCGTGGTTCAGGGTCTCCTGGGCAGCTTGCAAATCACCCCGTATCACTTCGATGTGCGCCAGGGAGAGATAAGACACAACAGAGCCCAACTCCCCAAACGATTTAAAAAGCTCCAGACCTTCGTTCAGGTATCCGGTTGCAGCATCGAGATCATTCCATTCACGTGCAATTTCACCCAGGCCAAGCAGTGCTTTTCCGGCAACTGGTAGACGACGCCCACGGCTATCTGTGGCAATTTCCAAAGCCTGCTGGTTTGCCGACCAGGCCCTTTTTAACTGTCCCTGGAGCATCCAAATGCCTGCCATGTTGCATAGCGCACCAACTGCGATCATTTGGTTGCCGGCCTGGTGGCTGAGTTCTACCGCCTGGTTAAAACTCTCAATTGAACCGCTGAAATCACCCAGCATCAAGTACACCAATCCCAGATTGTCAGCAACCATACTGCGCAAGAAAACATCATCCTCAGGCAACAAAGCTAATGCGCGCTGGGATTGTTCTAAACTGGCTTGCGCGTCCCCTTTCATCGATGATTGAAAAGCTCGTAGAGCATGAGCAGAGCCTAACAGCGGGTCGGCGACCGATGCCCTTTCAACAATCACCAGGCAACGATCCATTTCTTCCACCGGACCACCGCGCAGCATTATCGCCCATGCTTTTATCAGGCACAACGAAGGATTGGATAAGATCACGCCTTCCGGAAGCGCCTCAACCCAGCGGATGATCGCGCTCGATTCGCTGCGCATCAATCTCGATTCAGCTGTTTCTTCGATCAGCTCCACAGCATGTTGGTGTTCGCCAGCATTGATGGCGTGGTCGATGGCTTGATCGATGTACCCCTGACTCTCAAACCAATTGCTGGCTTTCACATGAAGAGCTGGAATTTCACTTGATCCGGTCTCACTTAGAGATTTAAATAAAAAATCCTGGAAGAGCCGATGGTAACGGTACCAGATCCGTTCTTGATCCAGGGGGAGGATGAACAGGTGATGGCCCTCCAGATACTCAAGGATCTCCTGGCTGTTTTTCGAACCAGTCAAGGATTCACAAAGCGACGCGCTCAATCGGTCAAGAATTGAAGTTCGCAGAAGGAAATCTCTGACTTCCGACGTTTGATTGTCAAGGACCTCCTGACCAAGGTAATCAAGAATATAACGGCTGCTACCAGCGAATGATCTGAAAAAGTCTTCCTGGTCTGCCTGTTCCTGAAGAGACAAAGCTGCCAGCTGCAGCCCAACCGCCCACCCTTCCGTGCGCTTTTCCATCGTGGACAGCTGCTCCTTGCCAAGTTCGAGCCCCATAACCCCGGTCAAGAATTCCGCCGTTTCATGATCGGTAAAACGCAGATCCTTTTCGCGAATTTCTAGCAGCTGATCGCGGGCCCGAAGACGGCTGAGCGGTAAATCCGGATCAGCTCGGGTAGCAATCATGGTGTGCATCTGTTCAGGCTGGTGCTCCAAAAGATATGCCATCGCCTGGTGAATGGTCGCTTCCTCGATCAAGTGATAATCGTCAAGGATCAAAACATGGGGCGGGAACTCTTCTGCTATCGCATTGATCATGACCGTCAGTAACGGTTCCAACGGTTCTGGTTTGGGGGTTTGTGGCATTGGGAGCAATGAATCGCCAAATCCTCGCTCAATGGAATCCAATGCACCAATAACGTAGGCAAGAAAGCGAGTGGGGTCATTATCATCCATAGCTATCGAAAACCAGGCCACAGGGACATCACAATCTGCGGCAAATTCACTTAACAACGTGGTTTTACCAAATCCAGCCGGGGAGGAGATCAGAGTCAGCCTGCGCGATAATCCAGCTTCCAGACGGGCGATGAGGCGTGGGCGCAAGACTCGTTTCTCCCGCACAGGTGGGATGCTGATCTTGGTGGCCAGTAATGGCATAGTCATGACAAATATCTAACCCAGAAGTTCAAATTATTATCAAAACACAAGTCTTCAAAAGACTGTTAAAAACACCTACCAGTCTAGCATAAAATAACGGCCCTGGTACGTAAAAGCACCCCGATCAGAAATGAACGGGGTGTACCAAAATTAGTTGTCCGAATCAGAGTATATTCTTTAAGTTAGATAGTTTTACGATCAATTACTAGCACTATCGAGATTCAAATTCCCTATTCATCACTTTCTAAAATCCTCTTCAAGTTCTGGTAATCTGCATCGACCGAGCTCTGAACCATTCGTTTGAGCAGCGGCTCAGCCAGCTTGAAGAATCCGCTGGCATCCCCTTCTATTATGGCAGTCACCTCCGCACCTTCACCCCGCGGTTCAGCCATGCGGGTAAAGGTGATTGGAAAAGAACCGGAGGTGCTTGAAGCCTTCACTTTGCGATTGGGCTCATATTCGAGGACTTCGAATGTTGAAACTATCCTCCGACCGAGGAACTTTGCGACCTGGTCGTATGTCGATCCTACTCCAAGTGGCCCCTCGGACGTAAACCTGGCCTCAAGCTGACCTGACTGCCATTTTGGATTATTTTCAAAATTCGATATGTAAGCAAATACCTCGTCGCTGGGTCTTTCAATCAGAACTTTAGTTTCAACTTTGATCATGTAATCCACCTTGTTCGAATCGCCATGCCCAATATCATTCTCGGGATGAGCTGCCCGGACTATTTTCGCCCATGATGTTCTAGAGCATTATGCAACGAGAAGGATTAAATCCTTTGTGATTTCTACCTACCCGGCTTCCAGTACCTTCTTCAAATTTTGGAAATCGCTATCGAT
>JBFFEL010000032.1:0-33346 GCA_041558875.1 Anaerolineales bacterium | reverse complement strand
TCGTGGACAACCAAACGGCCCATCATTTGCACCGGTTATCTCTCGCAGAGCTGAGCATATCGCTTTTGTCTCCGGGGCGACCGACCTGGTGACTAATGATAATAACAATGTCTTGGATGTCTTTGCCCACGATCGCCGGCGGGTCATCCCCACCTTCTTGAGCATCCCCACCAACGTCTCAGGTGGTGTTGGGGACGTTGTTTCTGTACCAGTGTTCTATAAGAACGGACAGAATATTGATACCACGGTCTTTTCGATCGATTTTGATGAGCTGTGTCTGTCCTTCGATCCAAACATGTCTGGCGCGATAACCTTCACAGTGCCAGCTGACTTTGTTACCGAGTGGAGTTATAACGGAGCAGATAAGGATGGTGAGATCGACGTATCAATTTACGATCAGGTTGCCCCACGGTCAATAATTCCAGATGGCGTGATCCTTAGGATAAAATTCACGGTAACCTCTGCCTGCCTGCCTGCACCGGGTTCGGTCAACCATGCCAAGGTGGGATTCTCATCCGACCCGCCCGCTTCCTTCGGCAGCTTCGGTCAGAGCATCCCAGGCTTTGCCTCGGATGGCTTTGTGCGCATCTTGCCTGGTAAGCTGGGCGACTGCAATGGCGACGGCGTCGTGGATGCCGGCGACCTGAGCGCGTTAGTGCTCGAGTTCTTCGACGGGGATGATGTGCATCCTGCGGATACGCCAGGTGGAACCTTCCCCGGCAACCCGGTCGGATGTAATCCGAACCAGGATCTGGTGGTGGATGCTGGTGATTTATCTTGTACGGTGTTGATCATTTATGGCGGCGGATCAGCTGCCTGCACTGGACTGTCACCCCTGACAGATTTCCAGAGCACAAGTCTGGTTACCCTGACAATACCGGACCAGACTCCTGCCATCCCCGGACAGCACCTGGCCTTGCCTGTCAATCTTGATCCCCAAGGCAGATCCATCTCAAGCGCGGTGTTCTCAATCGACTATGACCAGACCTGGCTCACTTTCGATGACGCCGATGGGAACAATGATGGCATACCCGATGCGATCAAACTAAATCTACCGGCTGGATTTGTGGCCTCCGCTGCACACGATACACAGGATCAGGATGGTGAAATCGATGTTGTGGTCTACTATCCCAGCCTTACCCAGGGTACACTACCGCAGGGAAACCTCATGACAGCGACCTTCGAGATTGGTGGACCTCAAGGCGACTTTGTTGCCGAGGTCAACTCTTCTCTCGACCCGCGAGCTTCCTTTGGCAGTCCTTCGGGCACGAGTGTGCCAGGAATGTTGGTAGATGGTTCAATATGGATCTTCAACACAGCTGTCAACCAGATATTCTTACCATTCTCTGTTGACACACAATAGAATAATTTACATCTCTCACGGAGTGGATTTATCGTGAGAGGGCTGGAGTGGTCGGGAACACTAAACTCGACCACTCCAGCATAATTGAAGGATTTACCGAGGAGAATTTCGATAACATCTTAACCACATGCGGTGTTGGGATTCTCAATAGAAACGCCACCAAGTAATTATCCAATCTTTTATTTTTTGGTGGTTTACCAAGAGATTGCATTTTCCTGAAGGGAGATGACATGCGCAAGAAAATAGTGAGGTTTATATCAGTCATAATCCTGTCGGTTTTGTTCTTGGGATTATTGGTCGGAGGATCCGGATCAAGCTTCTGGCAGCCATATCTTTCTGCAGCCGCCTCAAATGGTCCCCAACTGTCAATCCAATCGAATATACCCGCCAACGCAAACAGCACTGTTGAAGTACCGGTTCAGTTTACCTCCAATGGAAACCAGATCGCCAGTACCGTCTTTTCTATTGATTATGATGAAACCTGGCTGGTCTTCGACGATACCATTCCAAACGCGATCACTTTTACACTGCCAAATGATTTTGCAGGTGGGTGCACACCGGATTTGGCTGATCAGGATGGAGAGATCGACTGCTTCATCCTCGATCCATTAGTGCCTTTGGCATCCCTACCAGACAGCGTAGTGTTGAAGATCATTCTGAGGACAAAAAATCCACCCACTGTATTGGCTGCGAAGGTTGGATTCTCAGCAAATAGTCCCGCTGCTTCATTCGGGGATACTTCCGGTCAAAGTGTGCCGGGTACAACTTTAGATGGCTCGGTGCTCATCGGAGAGGGTGTCTCTTTCTTCGCATACTTGCCGCTGCTTTGGAACAATCTGGTATCACCCCCAACTCCAGTCCCAACCGTCACGGTTACGCCCACAGACACCCCAACGGTGACCCCGACTCCATCCGTGACACCAGAACCAACCTGTTCAAACATCGTCGAAAACAGCGGATTTGAGGAAAAAACCGCTTGGGAAACCCCGGCAACCGTGTATACGGCCGGATACTCGACTGCGAGACCTCGCAACGGCGCATACTCGATGCGAACCGGCATCGTTATACCCGAGGATAATGTATTCAGCTACTCCAGCGCCCGCCAGTTGTTAAGCATCAGCGGAAACTCCCAAAGTGCAACATTGAGCATGTGGGTTTATCCGATGAGCGGCGAAGCCAAGCTAGCCCAATCGCTGCCTGTACTGATGAAAGGTGACGAATTTGGAAGTGAGGCATACTCCTCAGACTTCCAATACATCTTACTTGTTGCACAAAATGGGACTACAATCCTGCGCACGCTGGATATCGATTTAAGCAATAGTCAAACCTGGACGCATATGAGTTTCGACTTGTCAGACTTCATCGGCACCTCGAATTTTTATCTCCACTTCGGAACTTACAATAATGGCGTTGGAGGCATCTCAGCCATGTACGTTGACGACGTCACGCTGGAGGTCTGTAAATAACCTTATTGTTCACTGAATCAGGACCCCAAGGGAAATGAACCTTGGGGTCTTTTCTTTGTTTACTGGCGAGCTTGAGTCCCTGCAAAATGCCTTATTTGATTGATCTGGATAATTCTGAGTTTCTTGATGTCTCTTGGTAATCTGCATCCCGATATTGGATTGTCCAATCAAGAGTATAATTGCTGCGGTATGTACCCAAGAGCTAACATCACAGGATTATCATCAACGAGAGTATTCGCCAAAATCTAATTTCATAAGTGGATTTTCTCATGCCATCACCACTCATCGAATGTGTGCCAAATTTCTCCGAAGCTCGCCGTCCCGAAGTTGTGGATGCAATTCGCACGGCAATATCATCGGTCAGCGGAGTTCGGATCCTGGACCTTCACTCCGACGCCGACCACAACCGGACAGTGATCACATTCGTAGGTTCTCCATCCCAGGTCGAACAGTCTGCTTTCTTAGCGATTGAGAAGGCAGCTGAGATGATTGACCTGGATCAGCACTCCGGAGAACACCCCCGGATCGGAGCAACCGATGTCGTCCCATTTATCCCTATTTCGGGGGCCAGCATTGAGGATTGCGTCCAGATTGCTAATCGCTTGGGCGAACGGGTTGGCGACCAATTGGACATCCCCGTATACCTATACGAAGCGGCGGCAACGCAACCAGGTCGCCGCAATCTCGAGAACATCCGCCGCGGTGAGTATGAAGGGTTGAAACTTGACATTGCGACCGATCCAGATCGGAAGCCAGATTATGGTCCCCTGCGGGTTGGTCCCGCCGGGGCAACGGTAATCGGCGCGCGTCCTTTCCTGATCGCTTTCAATGTCTACCTGACAACAGATGACGTTTCTATCGCCGAAAAGATCGCCCGGGATGTCCGGCATTCCTCCGGGGGTTTGAGATATGTCAAAGCCCTCGGTTTGCTGGTCGATGAACGCGCCCAGGTGTCAATGAACTTGACGAATTTCCGTAAAACCCCGATCGCGCGTGTGGTGGAGATGATCCGCCGGGAGGCTGCCCGTCATGGGACAGCTGTCCATCACAGCGAATTGGTCGGTTTAATCCCCCAGGATGCCCTAGAAGAGGCAGCTATCTGGTACCTGCAGTTAGACCAGTTCGATGCGGATCAGATTTTAGAGAAAAGATTGTACTCATCGTTCCAGGAATCACCTATTGCCGATGATCTTTCCAGTTCACCTGATGAGGCCGCGGGTGATTTCCTCACGCAGCTTGCTTCTGGTACGCCTACTCCTGGAGGCGGTTCGGCGTCTGCCTACGCAGCCGCGATGGCCGCTGCCCTGGTATTGATGGTCGCCCGGTTGACGATCGGTAAAAAGAAATATGCTGAACTGAAAGATGAAATGCGCGCGATCGAACAGCGCGTTGAAGTACTTCAAGATGAACTCCACCAATCAGTCAGTGAAGACGCACAGGCATTTCAAGCAGTGATGGCATCTTTTCGTCTGCCCAAGGACACGCCACAGGAAAAGAACTTACGAACAAAACGTATTCAAGAGGCCACCCTGTACGCAGCCCAGGTGCCGCTTGAGGTGGCGACAAAATCAGTCGAGCTACTTGAATATGCCCAGATAATCGTGCAAAAAGGAAACCTCAATGCGATCAGCGATGCCGGTTCCGCTGCAGCGCTGGCTGGTGCAGCCCTCAATGGAGCCGCGTTAAATGTACGTATTAACACTCCTGGTTTAGATGACAAACAAGTCGCTGCTGAGCTGGTGGACAAAATCAGCCAGCTCGAGAGCCGCGCCGAGGAACTTCAAGCGCAAATTCGTTCCCAGCTCGTACAACGGGGAGGTTTTGCCTCGGAATGATCGCCCATCGACGCCTCGGCTATCTTATTGTGGGCACGATCATCACAAGCGCATTGCTCAATGCATGCAGCGTTCTTCAGCCCCCAACAAATACAAACCCTCCTCTATCAACTGGTTCTTTCCCTACTACAATTACATTAACTCCCTTCCAACCAGTTATTGATTTCGAGACCCCCATCCCTACCACCAAAGAACAAATCCCAAGTGAACCAACAGCAGAGGATTTGCCAACTGCAGAACCCACTGTTCCACCTACCCCATCGCCAATTCCAAAGAGTAACCGCTCTCAAACGATCTGGATCCCTGCATATCTCCCAAATGAACTCACTTCAGAATTGATTCTGCCCGAGGATTATGGGCTTTCCGATTCCCCCGAAGGGAGCCAAATACAGCTTGTAGTAGGCGATCAGCAGCCTATCAGCCAATGGGTTTTTGCCCTGGTGGCGCCTTATCCTACGATCACCGACCAGGTCTCAATGAGCGATCCGAAACAATCCTGGAAAGGGAGTTCAAGCGGCCCTTTTGCGGGGCAGCCGCTCTTGCTGACAGAAAGCACGCTCGATATTTTCTCAGCCTGGTGGGGAGAACCTGCTCCCGGCGCGACCCAGGTAGTACCCGCTCAAGAATTGATTGAAGTTGCCTGGGACCAGGGAAGTGGCTGGGGGATCGTCCCATTTGAATCTTTAGAACCAGGGTGGAAAGTAATCAGCATCGACGGTCAATCCCCTTTGAGAAAAGGTTTCGATGCCAGCAGCTATCCCTTGACCGTGCCGATATCCATCCAGGGGGAACAGCAGCTAGCTGAGACCATAGTCGCCAATTCTAATCTACCTGCTTCAAACCGCGACCCTAATCGATTAACCACCGTCGCCCTGACCGGGGTCACTGCACTAGTTCGGGCGACAGCCTTCGCCATGCATCGCAACGGGATCACCTATCCCGCCAGGGATATTGGAGAGGTCCTGCGCCAGGCTGACATCACCCACATAAGCAATGAAATCCCTTTCACACCGGATTGCCCCTACCCCAACCCACTCCAGGCCGATCTGCGTTTTTGCAGCCGTCCAGAATACATTGAACTATTGGAGGAAATTGGTACCGACGTCGTAGAACTGACCGGCGATCATTTTGGCGACTGGGGACCGGAGGCTATGCGCCACACTCTGGACATGTACGAGCAGCGAGATTGGATTTACTATGGTGGGGGATACGATCGCAAAGATGCTCGAAAGGCCAGGTTAATCGAGCATAATGGAAACAAAATTGCTTTCATTGGATGTAATGGGAAAGGCGGAGGCTATGCGACCGCCAGTGACCAGCAGCCTGGCGCCGTTAGCTGTGATTTTGATTGGATGCAGAAGGAGATCGCCCGGTTAGTAGAAGAGGGATATCAGGTAATCGCTACTTTCCAGCACTTCGAGTATTACACTTACAATCCGCAGCCCGACCAGGTGAGAGATTTTCAGGCGCTGGCTTCAGCTGGTGCATCCATCGTCAGCGGGAGCCAGGCCCACCAACCACAAGGATTGGAACTTTATAAGAACTCATTTATCCATTATGGTCTGGGCAATCTTTTCTTCGACCAGTACCACTTCTGCACGGATTACGCCTGTGATGACGGTTTCATCGACATGCATGTGTTTTACGATGGACAATACCTCGGCAACGAATTAATCACCATCGTTTTTGAAGATTATGCCCGTCCTCGCTTGATGAATCCGGAGGAAAGGGCAATTCTGCTAAATAAAGTATTTTCGGCAAGCAATTTACAGTAAAAAAAACAGTTCTTAAGGAGGTAATCGTGGGATTAAAACCCGATCATTGGATTCGCAAAATGGCTAAAGAAAAAGGAATGATCGAGCCATTCGCTGACAGCCAGGTGCGCGACGGAGTTATTTCTTTTGGTGTATCTTCGTACGGTTACGATATTCGCGTGGCGGACGAATTCAAAATTTTTACTAATGTATATTCAGCAGTCGTCGATCCAAAGCATTTTGATCGACATTCGATGGTAGATTTTAAAGGTGATATTTGCGTGATCCCCCCCAATTCATTTGCTCTGGCTCGCACAGTGGAATACTTCAGAATTCCCCGGGAGGTGCTTACTGTTTGTTTGGGGAAATCGACCTACGCCCGCTGCGGGATCATCGTCAACGTGACTCCTTTCGAACCCGAGTGGGAAGGATATGTGACCCTGGAGATCTCCAACACCACCCCTCTCCCGGCCCGGATTTACGCTAATGAAGGTATTGCACAAGTGCTTTTCTTCGAGGCGGATGAGGTGTGTGATGTCTCCTATGCGGACAAAAAAGGTAAATACCAGAAGCAAGAAGCGATCGTACTGCCAAAGTTATGAGGGCTAAATTGCCCACCGCCAATAGGTTGATCGATTATTGAAAGAGTTGGAGTTAGGGTTCTCCCCGGGAATGATTTTGGCGGGGATAGGAAATTCCTAAATCAGGAAATTTTTAGTTCCTTGAAGGTCCTCTGACGGTGATAAATGGCCTGATTTTTTCGAATGTAACCGGTCCAATCCCCTTCACCTCTTGAATCTCCTCGATCTTTTCGAATGGGCCGTTCTCCAATCTATACTGAATGATGGCTTTAGCATACGCTGGACCAATGCCTGATAAACTCTCCAGCTCAGATTGCGTGGCAGTATTGATATTAATCAGGTTTGAGGATCGACTCGAGGTAGGTTCCATCCTCACGATCTCCGAATCAACCTGAGGTACATTTTCTTCAATCAGGTACGGAACCCAGACCTGCGAACCATCTTCAACAATCTTGGCGAGATTGATCAACGAAGCATCTGCGCTGTCTGTCAGTCCCCCAGCCTTATCTATTGCCTCACCTACCCGTGATTCTGGTGGTAAAGAGTACACCCCTGGGCTATTTACAGCCCCAGTAACATGGATAATAAGGGGTGCAGAAGTTGGCGGTGGAGATAACTTAATCGGTTCTCCCCGAGGTTTACCGGTAGTCAGAAGCAGTAATCCTACCCCCAAAAAACCAATGACTACTCCAAATGCGATCCCCCAAAAATATTTCATTTTTTAATAGAAGTGGTTTATCTCGGGATACTTTATTTGCCAGCATCCCGATAAAACCGAGGTCGTTGTGGGCGTTTCAGTTCATTTTAACAGGTACAAGGCCTCCATACATATGGAACTGGCCTAGGCTGCAGGTTCACTCGCCAGGTCCATTTATGAGATATAACACGAAGAAAAGAAAATTACTTTCTCTATTATCTTCCTTTTGCCCCGCTGGACTGCAGGATAGGTCTAGGTCTCCTTACATTTTCGGATTGGTGATCAGGCTTAAACCAAGCCTCTGTTTCTCTGCATCAACGTGCAGCACCCGCACTTGAACATGCTGACCTTCAACCACAACCTCCTGAGGTCTTACCAATTCGTTCCCGAGACTCATTTCCGAGACATGGATCAGGCCGTCCAATCCCTCCTCCAAGCGAGCGAAGGCGCCGAAAGGCATCACGCTTGTGATCACCGCTTCGACCTCCTGCCCTGAGTGATATCTTATTTCAGCGGTCTCCCAGGGATTTGGATGTAATCGCTTCAAGGACAATGCCACCCTTTGGCGGTCTTGATCGATACTGATCACATAGACCTGAACGATTTCCCCTACGCTCAAAACCTCAGTGGGGTGTCGTACCCGTCCCCAGGACAATTCTGAGACATGGATCAAACCTTCCAAGCCACCCAAGTCAACAAAAACACCGAAATCAGTGACGTTTGTGACAGTTCCGGAAATACATTCACCGGGTTGTAAGTTTTCAAGCAACTGCATCCGCCGTCCGGGTTCAAACAGCGCTGCCCGCTCGGATAATACAACTCTCCCTCTAGCCGGGTCACATTCGATTACTTTCAAGCTTAATGATGTTGTCAAATAACCGCTTAAGACTTGTTCTCGCTCTTCATCCGTTTGGTCGCCTGGATCGCAATCGATATTCACCAGGTGAGAAATTGGGACAAATCCCTGCAGCTCATCGCTTTCGACCAGTAATCCCCCCCGGTTATAGTCAACAACTTCCAGTATCACCGTCTCATCCGAATCATATATCTCGCGAGCCTGTTCCCAATCAACCATCGCTTGATGGGGTGTCTCGGTTTGAGATTGCGTTCCAGATGCAGAATCAGCTCCTTCTTCCTCCGCCAGGACTGCCGCCCACCAAGATTCATCCAACGGCTGCGGACCCCCTTGTAATCCTTCTGAATATGTTTTGTTTACCATTAATCGTTACCTCTTTGATTGATAGTGCCTGCTGGTGCCCTCCATTACGATGACTGTTCTATTTCTTGTTTTTTCGTCTCAGTATTTTCCTCCTTTCTGACTTGTTGTTCCATATCAATAATCGCGCCAGCAACAGCTTCGATCGCAACTCGTTGCTTGCGGTATAAATCCGCCTCCGACATCGCCAATCGCATCGCGATTTCTCGCACCTTACGGCCCTCCAGGAATTTCAGATCTAGTATATTATAGAGGATCCATTCCCCGGTAAAACGACGTTCACCACGGGGTCTTACCTTCTGAATTCCCTCCAGCAAGATCGCTCGCAGTGCATTGGTTGGATTGCCCTCATGTTGGTCAACAGCTCTTTGAACTACTGCCAGCTTCATGAGAGGGCTTTGGGAAAGCTTGGGTCCCCCCCAATAATGGCTCAGGGCGTCCTTGACCCATTTGGACATATCCCGGTCATCCAATGATATTTCAGATGCAGTGAGCACCTCCGTCCCATCATAGCGAGCAGCTGCGCGCAGTCTCTGGATCATTTCCACCTGGGGCGCCAATTCCTCAACCGTGGTGAATACCTGCTGCTGCATCCGCACGTCAAAAAGGGCCATTTCCGCTCTGCGAGATAATATCATTATTGCCTCTTTCTCATCTTCCGCAAGGGTCCCATCCGGATTTTGTTCTACCCCGATAATTCCTGATAAAAGCTCTTCTCCGTTATTCTCCTCAAAGAGGGGTGCCAACCAGTAGTTATGCCAGGTAAATAACCTCTCCGCATTAGCGCGTTTTACCCCTGCCCCACCATTTTTGGCGACAGCATCGAGTAGATCGGCTTGCGATTCGACTTCCTCGAATGGGCTTTCGTCTCCAAGGGTAAGCAGCATCTCAGAACCCCCAGCATTTAATACCACAATAAAAGCGTTTGTAACTTGCAGCCTATCACAAAGAGCAGCCAAAACTGATTCCAAGAAATCTCGCAAGTCCCCGGTGGTTAACAAACGCTCTTCCAGGGATTGGATCAATTGAAGTTTATTAGGATTACCTCCATGAAACAACCACCTCTCCCAATAGGGTGCTGCCAGGGTTATCGAGTGTTCCATGATCAATAAACTGGTTACGGTTAAGATGGGGATCACAACAGGATTTGTTATACCTACCAAATCTCCATAGCGGTTAACCAACGTGACGAGGGCAAGAATGACAGAAGTAGTCACCGGACCCCGCATCAACCATTTAAACAAGCGACGCTTCACTACTCGATCGGGCCAGGAAACGCCAAAAAATGCAACTGCATAGGCCATCAGAACCAGCAGTACAGAAACCAGCAAATTGCTGATCGTTGCTGCAATCCAGAAGAGCAGCGGGTTGTTAACTACTAAATTTGATCCAAATAACAAGAAAGGATATGAACCCAGAACTGGAGCTAATGCGCCCAATAGCAGGTAACGCATCCTGCGGCGACTGGTCCTGGTTACCGCTCGCTGATATGCCCGCCATAAATTTATTCCAGCTACGGCGATTGCGGTAACATAATAAGCAGCAAACACCCAGGTCAGCCAGGTTCTTTCCAAGTGAGGTGCGGGTCCAAAATTATCGACAATGGGACCAACCAGCCAGTTTGTTGGCAGGGTAAGGGCAAAAGCGAATGAAACTCCGTATAAAACCCATACCAATCGACGTCGGCGACCGCGTGAAGGCCGCCCAGTCGTCTCCAGGAGCGCATCAGAAAAATGTAAATATGCCGGTGGAAGGAAGATGATCCCAATCCACTCGACACGCATCCAAAATTCCCACTGCAAGCTAGTACTGGAATTGCTGGCGATGGCGTCCCCCACAGAAACGAAGACAACGCACAACAAGATAATCGCGAAAGATCTCGCTACCCGGTCACGTAAATTAAACGACAGAGCATACAACAGCAGAGAAAATGCCGTGATGGCAATACCTGCCGTCAGCAGTTCATTGAAACCTTTAAGCATATCAATCGCGAATTCGACCATTATCAATAATTTGGTACCTTAACCTACTATTATATTATCCATTTTGTGAAGAAAATTGCAATATCCCGGTTTGGGTAATAATGATCGATATAACCACAATAATCAAACCCCATTCGCTGAGCAAGATTGATGGCTGGAAAATTTTTGGTCTGCATACCAAGAATCAAGCGTTGGCTCTTGGTTTGTGCGCCGGTCCACTCCAACGCAGCTAGAATTAATGCAGTTCCTATCCCCTGTCGGCGAAGGTTTGGGTGAACGACCAGATCCATCACCCAGGTCGTAATTGGGATCATATTCTCCACCAAGCTCGTGTATCCTACTGGTTCTCCTGCGTGGACAGCAACTAGGACTCCAGAGTAGCTTTCCCAATGTTTGGCCAATAATTGTGGCGATCGTGGGTAATCAACTTTCGCTTTTCTGGGTAAATTCACCTCACGAAATACAGCACCAGTTTCTCCGGAAGTGAAATGGGGATCCATCTGCCAGACATGATTACTTAAATAACTATGATCCATCTTGACCAGCTGTTTTATATCTTCAGCATTCGCAGGACGGATTTCGATTTCAGGCATAATAGCATCCTTAATCTTGCAAGGATTTACGGCGCGGAAGGGTTATTAACAAACACCCGAATCACACATGGTTCCAAACTTTCTCCCTGATTATCGGTGACAACCAATCGTAACATATAATCACCAGGTGCTAACGTACGGGTATCCCATTGACCGAGGTCACCATCCTGGATGATTTCCCTCCCAGCCTGGATCGTCAACCAGACTGTCTCGCCGGGTCTGGCCAGCTCATATTTATAAAATCCAAAATTTTGAATATTGGCCGTTCCTCTGACAACGATCACATCACTGATTTCCGATCCATCAACAGGTTCTGTCAGCATTATCTGGCCCGGGACACAACCTTCTCCGACAACAGCGATTGTCGGTGTCAGTGAAAGATCTTCCACGGTCGGGGTTGCATTATTTTGATCAGTTCCTTCAGCGAGCAATGTTGTTGTTGGGGAAGCCAGCAAATCCATGGTTGGCGTTAATAACGGATTGGAGGCTGGAAAGCTGGGCGCAACAAAGGACACCAGAACAAATATTGCAATCCCCATTACAAACAGCAGTACCAGCATCCCAGCTGATTGGTTCAGGCTTGATTGAGCACTTTCCCGCTCCAATCCAAACGCAGCCTTGCGGAGATCCTCCCAGGCGAGGATAAACTTGCGGATATAGACCAATCCTGCCAGTGCCAGGATCACATACATCCACATCTCATAGGTTCTGAAAAAGCGTAAGGCTTCTTCCATCTCTTACCGTATATTCCAATAATCTTGTCTAAGACTAATCCCCCACTCGGATTACAACCTTTGCAAAACACCGGTAACAATTTGAGTTAAGCGCGGGAGGACGATCTTTCCCGCTTCAAGAACCTCTTCATGGCTGGTGATAGTCTCGCCATCCAGGTTCGCTTTATTACTTATTGTAGACAAGCCTAATGCTCGCATGCCACCATGCACTGCTACTGTTACCTCGGGAACTGTCGACATTCCTACTGCATCAACACCAATTGCTTTCAAGAAGCGCAGATCTGCAGGCGTTTCAAATGAAGGTCCAGCCAGACACACGTAAACCCCTTCTCGCAGTGCAAAACCGCTTTCCTTTGCCACCTGGCGAGTTAACTCACCCAGCTTTCGATCATACGCGAAACCCATATCAGGAAATCGGGGACCGATCTGGTCAAAGTTGGGGCCTCTCAGGGGACTCTCACCTGCCATTCCGAGAAGATTTAGGTGGTCGGTGATCAGCATAACCTCACCGGGTTCGAAATCGGGGTTCACTGCACCGGCCGCGTTCGTGACGATCAGTATTTCCACGCCAAGCCGTTGCATGACTCGTACCGGAAAGCCAATCTGCGGCATGCTGTAACCCTCGTAATAATGGGAGCGACCTTGCATCACCATCACTTCCTGATTTTCAAGAGAACCAATCACTAGCCGCCCTTCGTGCCCTTCGACGGTGGATACCGGCCACGGAGGAAGATCACTATAGGGGACAAACACCGCATCCTCAACTGATTCGGCAAGACTGCCTAGCCCAGAACCGAGGATCATGCCCACCTTCGGCTGGTTGCTGATCCTGCCTCTAATAGTTTCTACTGCGCTATCGATTTGTTCCAATGTGATAAATTCATTCATGACCATAATCCCTTCGATTGAATAGTCTCTGGTTAGAGTTGATCAAGACAGTCGGCTCGCAAGCGCCGGATCAGAGCCCGGGTGGAAATCGGGTTGCGATGACCCAAACGCAGCTGTATCTCGGCTGTTGAATAGCCAGTTTTGCTCATTCGTAAGACAGCAGTATGTCTCAATATCCGCGGTGAAAGCGATATGGGAGGGTGTAACTTTCGTCCCCAGTGGTTGAGGATCTGCCAAACTCCCTGGCGGCTCAAGCGGCCATCCATTTGACTGATAAATAAGGCCGGCTCACCAGGTTCGAGCATAAGATCTGGTCGCCCTTCCTCTAAATATACTTTTACGGCATCCTTAGCCTGACCCAAATCCAGCCATACATCGCCTTTACCAATCAGGTTGAGGTGGAAACGTCCCCCATGTAAATCCAGATCGTTCAGATCGAGAGCAGTTAAATCTCCAACGGAAAGACCTGTTTCTAAAAGGAGCATCAAAATCGCGCGATCTCTCAAAGCTCGGGGTCGCGGTGAAGAACCAATGATCGCCAACAGAACATCAATTTGGTCTTGATTCAAGCATTTCTGGGAGCGCTCGTGCGGAATCTCCTCGATTACCTGTTGGATTTCTTCATCCTGCACTGAAAATGAATTAAGAGGAAGTAATCCTTCTTGCACCAGATATTTCCTGAAATATTTGAGTGTCGCCAGGCGGCGGATCAGTGTGCTCTTCCGCCGACCTTGTTTGCTCTCTGCTTTCAAGAAAGCAGCCACCTGTTGAGTGTTAATGTCTCCTAGTGCAGGAGTCTGCTCTTGAAACCCATCTAAAAATGTCAAAAAAACACGCAAATCATTGGCGTATGCCATCCGCGTGCTTTCGGAAGTCTCTAAATTGTCCAGAAATGCGTGTACTTCTGTCTCCATAAGCCACACATGACTCTTGAAGATACCCCTGGGATCTCTTGCCCAAGGCTCATAGAGCGTTCACCACAAAAGGGTTTCGCCCTCCTTAGGCGCAATATTATATCATACACCCCCGATTACCTCTTGAAACGCGCCAATCGCTACTTCGATATCACCGTCTTCGATTCCGTGGTGCGTGACTAGGCGGAAGCGATTCTTAGAAACAACGCCCACACGCACGCCCTGTGCTTTCAGCTTGTTTTCCACCTCAGTCCCTGAAAGGGGAACCTCCTCACCCAAGGACAGGAAGACCATATTGGTATGTGGTGTCCCTGGATCCAAGACTAGGCCAGGGAACATTGACAAACCTTGCGCAAGCAGCTTTGCCCGGGCATGATCTTCCGCGAGTCGGTCAATCATGGTTTCCAGGGCTACGATTCCCGCAGCAGCCAGAACACCTGCCTGGCGCATTCCTCCACCCAGCTGTTTTCGGATGCGTCTGGCCTGCCTAATGAAATCATCTGACCCGCAAAGCACAGACCCAACCGGCGCGCTTAATCCTTTACTCAAACAGAAGGTAACCGAATCAGCTGGATCGACCAATTCCCTGACTTCAACACCCCAAAAAATTGCCGCATTAAAAATCCTGGCACCATCCAGATGCAACTTTAGCCCGTGTTGGTGTGCCAGATCACCTGCTGCCCGGATATATTCCACACTGAGTGCAGTTCCACCGCAGCGATTGTGCGTATTCTCCAAGACCACCAACCGTGAAATCGGTTGGTGGATGTCATCCGGCCGAATCGCATCTTCAATCTCTTCCAGTACCAAGCTGCCGTCTGTCTGGTTTTCTAAAGTATGGGGGTGTACACCACCCAGTGCCGCTGCCCCACCGGCTTCAAAGATAAATGTGTGCGACAAATTCCCGAGTATGAATTCGTCTCCCCGGCCACAATAAGCCAAAATCGCAGACAGATTTCCCATCGTCCCGGATGGCACGAAAAGCCCAGCTTCCTTCCCCATCCGGTCAGCGGATATCTCCTCTAGCTGGTTGATCGAAGGATCTTCACCATAAACATCATCACCAACCTCGGCTTCAGCCATCGCGACCCGCATTTCGGGCGTGGGAAGTGTCACCGTGTCAGAGCGTAAGTCAACCCAATCCATGAAAACCTCTTAATCTTGTTTATCTGTACTTCAATGAAATGATAATTACCTAAGATTTTTTATCCATCCATCGGGCTGCCAGACGAATCAAGCGCCGCAAGGATACTGGAAAGATCCTCCGGTAGCGGTGCTTCGAACTCAGAAAGATCATCATCCCCTGGAAGATGAATCCGAAGTCGCGCTGCGTGAAGAAATTGACGATCCAAAGGAAGGCTGGGGTGCCGGCGCCCATATACTCGATCTCCTACCACCGGGCATTTCAGGAAGGCCAGGTGAACTCGTATCTGGTGCGTCCGTCCAGTTATCGGGTGTATTTCAAGCAGGGTGTGGGCTTGAAAATTGCGTAAGGTAGAATACTCGCTAACTGCGGCTCTTCCTTTTCCCGGTGGAACAACAGCCATCTTCTTGCGATTATTCGAGTCCCTTCCAATAGCAGCTTCCACCCTTCCGCGAGGAGTAGGTGGGGCTCCATCCACCAGTGCCAGGTAAACCTTATCCACTCGGCGCGAACTGAATTGGTCCTGCAGCCATTGGTGAGAGTCATCATTTTTCGCCATCAAGATCAATCCAGAGGTATCTTTGTCCAGGCGATGAACTACCCCCGGTCGCTGGACTCCACCAACACCCTCAATATCGTCAGCATGCGCTAAAGCAGCGTGCACCAATGTCCCAGATTGATGCCCGGCTGATGGATGAACGACCATCCCAGCCGGTTTGTTAATCACCAACAAATCCCCGTTTTCGTAAATGATTTCCAGAGCGATCTCCTCCGCCACCAGCTCGGATGGTTGTGGGGGAGGAATTTCAACTACGATATATGAAACACGATCAACAATTTGACCGCTTTTTGAGGCGATCACACCGTCTACGGTCACCCGACCTTCTTTGATGAACGATTGCAGTCGAGAACGAGAAAATTCGGGCAGCTGTTCTACCAGGTACTTGTCCAGGCGTTGGGGATTTTCCTGTTCGTAGGTCAATCTGACAATGCGATCATTCACCCACATTCTCCTCGGGGACTTGATCGCTGCTCGTGTCAGGGGTTAAATCCACCTCGGTTTCGCCCAAATCATCATCCAAATTTCTCTCCTGCGACCACACACCAAGCAGCAAAACAATCACGCCGAGAGTTATGCATAGATCAGCAATGTTGAAAACCGGAAAACGCCAGATTGAGATAAAATCCGTCACCCAACCAATCGTCAATCGATCGAACAAATTTCCAAGAGCACCACTGAAAGTTAATCCCATTGCCAATCTAAGGGTCCAATCCTCCCGGGGAACCCGGGGGAAATAATAGACGATGGCAATTGCGACGATGACAGCCAATACCGCGATAGCTTCTCCAAGGCTTGGGAATATCCCAAAAGCTGCGCCAGTATTCTTCCAATTCACGATGCGGGCATATGGCTCCAGCCATTCCCAGGGAGACCACCACTCTCCCAGAGCCAGGTTCCTCCTGACCAGGACTTTCGTCGTTTGGTCGAGGATGATTATCACGCTACCGAATCCAAACAAGGTTAAATAATCACGCAAGTAATTAGGTGTGATTTTCGCAGATGATTCCATGATTTAAATTTTACTCGATGTACCCCATCTCAGCCTGAGAATCGGATGTGAATAGGGAATAGGTAACCTCTAAACCGCTGGCCTTGGAAAGTATTTTCTGGATGCCCTCCCGAAGTCTTCCCGGTTCTAACCGGAACAGGTGAGCAGGGCAAGGGTTTTTCATTCCCCTGCAATCACTGGCTCCAAAACGAGGTACCGGGATCCTTGCATTTGGATATTCCATAAGCGCCTGGCTCCATAGACACTCTAGCCGACGATCTGTGACCAGAAAATAATACCCGGTTACAACTGCCTCGGCTCGCAGCCAATCAATGTGCCAGTGATGGCGCCCATCACCACGCAGGTGACGACCCAGTCGGGCGTGCAGCCCGCCAGGTCCTAACGCGCTGCCAAGATAAATATACTCTCCTGGGAAAAATTCATACTCCCCCAGGCTACCGACCTTTATATTTTGTTTATTGGCAAGGAATATTCTTAAGGCATAGCTGCCTGGTTTTAAAGGGATCGAAGAATGCATAATGACAATACGTTTTAAATTTACGCGAAATTCACCAATAATTACGCAGCTAATCCCATCATCACGGCCAGCTGCTCGAATATTTCCAACACCTGATCAAGCTGCTCATCCGTGTGCGATGCCATATAACTCGTGCGGAGCAGCTGCCGGCCGGGTGGGACGGCAGGTTCAACAACACAATTGACATAAACGCCATTATCGAACAGGTACTTCCATGCTACCGCGGTGCGTAAATCGTCACCGATAATGATTGGGATGATCGGTGTAATGGATGATCCAATGTCAAACCCAATCTCTTGATAGCTCTTCCGCATCCTTTCCCCAATGTCGTTTACCCTTTGGACTCTATCCTGCTCTTCTTGAATGACTTGAAGAGCAGCCCTTGCAGCAGTCGCATTCGGGGGGGAGATGCTGGCACTAAAGATGAAAGCACGCCCAAAATGCTTGATATAGTGAATGATATCTTCACTCCCGGCGATAAAACCACCGATTGAAGCCAAAGATTTACTGAAAGTACCCATGATCAAGTCGACATCATCCGTCAAGCCGAAATGCGCCGCAGTACCGCGACCGTTTCCCAAAACACCAATCGAATGAGCATCATCGACCATCAGGCGGGCTCCATAACGTTTGCAGAGCGGAACAATTTCTGGCAATGTGGCGATATCTCCTTCCATGCTGTACAGCCCATCAACAACCACCAATTTCCCACGCTCATCCGGGATGCTTGCCAGAACGCGTTCCAAATCCTCCATATCGTTGTGGCGGAAACGTTTTGTCTCCCCCCACCCCAATCGAGCCCCGTCGACAATACTGGCATGGTCGAACTTGTCCAGGATCACTGTATCCCCACGACCAACCAATGCACTGATGGTACCCAGGTTGACTTGCATCCCAGTGGCAAAAACCAGGGCAGCTTCTTTACCGACAAACTCTGCTAAATCTGCTTCGAGCTGCTCGTGCAAGTCCAGCGAACCGTTAACAAAACGGGATCCAGTACAGCTTGTCCCGTAACGATCTATTGATTCCTGAGCAGCTTTGCGGACCTTCGGATGTGTAGTTAGACCTAAATAATTATTCGAACCACACATGATAATCCGGCGACCCTCATATTCAACCTCTGTACCCTCGTTTTCAGCAAAGGGGATGAAATAAGGATAGAAGCCTCCCTCCATGGCTTCTTTGGCGTAGGTGAAATCAGTGCATTTATCAAAGATATCCATAACTTTAATCTCCTCTTTGAAGATTACGCTGTGCGCGGGCGATCAACCAATCTAAGATGGGATAAATCCCACTACCAACTAACCTGCTCAACCAATAAAGCATTTTCATCTCAAAACCGGGCAAGATCATATATTTTCGCTGCTCGATCTTAGGCAAGATCATATCAGCAACCTGTGCCGGGGTGAAAAGAGTCGCTCTGCCATCCCAATTTGGAGAAATGAGATTGGCGATCCCTGAAAGGGCTTTGGTCTCCAGCGGTTGAAGCTCTTTCTCGTATTTTAATTGGGGTGTATCTGTGTCAGGAGGGAAAACAATAGAAACGTCAATACCAAGTGGTTTCAATTCCGCGCGCAAGACATCTGAAAAGCCCTGCAAAGCATACTTGGTAGGTGCATAGGCTGAATAGCCGAAGCGCCCGATAAACGCTGCACCAGATGAAATGTTCACGATCTGGCCTGAACCACGAGCCACCATTCCAGGGAGGACGGCTTTGCATACATAAACTGTTCCGTAATAATTTACTTCTGTCGTCCAATGAAAGATTTCAATCTCAAGATCTTGGAAATATCCCGGGTGGGCGACCCCTGCTGAATTGATCACCAAATCCGGTACCCCAACCTCTGTCTCAACCTGAGCAACTGCTGCAGAGACTTGATCCCAATCGGTGACATCCGCGGATATCATCCCGCAGTGCTGGTTCTCACGGCAGTTCACTGATTCGAGGGCAGACTTTAATCCCTCCGCACCGCGCGCCAATACCCACACAGAGGTTCCTTGAGCTGCAAGTGATTGAGCAATGGCAAATCCAATCCCGCTTGATCCCCCGGTGATCAATGCAATTTTGCCCTGCCAGTAATCTTTACTAGGTGCCATACTTAACTATTAACTTGAGGTCTTTTTCAATCTGTTGGAAATCTAACAAAATATACCACAATAGTATTGCCTTTAATTCTACCTGTAAATGTATCCAATTATCCAATTCGAGTCCGAGGAGACCCACCCAGGGAAAGTCCGGATAGGATCCCATTTTAGAGTGATTACTTTGCTGGCTAGGAGATAATATAGGCTTTCTTCAACAAGAATTGTGGATCATTCTTAAGGGCAGATACCGAAGTAATCGAGTTGATGAGCAATGTAAACCAATTTATGCTGATCAATTTGATCATGCCGTTGGCGGATCCAATCAGCAAACTTCTGGTTATCTAATTCTGCATGATGTTCCAATGCCCGGTAGATTGTATTGATGATGAAATGTAGGAAATATGCTTCATCTTCGGGATAACCTGCGTCTTGCGGGTATACTATCCAATCCGAGCTACCCGAGGCCAACACTCGGCCGCCTGCGTATTGGATTTGTGAGATAAGGCTTCGTCCAGTATTCCTGTCCCCATATTGAAGACCATCCCTGAGCCTCTGTTCCATTGTTCGGTGATAAAGTTCAAGAACGAAATGGTCGAATTCTTGATCGATGGCTGGCTCAAGAACGGTCAGGCCATCGTAATTGATCGAGAAATAGTAAAAGCCGCCAGGTCGGGCTAAATCAAAAATGCGCGGTAAAGTGGTTGGCACATCAATTAAATCAAGGAATGCATGCGCGACAATTAAATCCCAGCACCGGCTCTTAAGCTGCTGATCAAGGAAATCGAAGAGGTCAACAGCCAATAGTTTCACCAGGACTGTATTCTTATGCAAGGAAAAATGTAGTTCATTACCTTTCTGAACGATTTGAAATTGGTTTTGGGTTGCCCAATCCAATAATCGCGTTCTGGCGAAATCTATATTCTCTAATTCGGAATCGAGAGCTGTATATTCTACATCCCCCAGCAGCTCCCATTCGACGAGACGCTCGATCATCGTCCCAATACCAGCCCCGATTTCAAGCAGTTTTAATGGTCGCGAATTTGAGAACTCTTGCAGCAAATCATTTATGACCTGAAGGACATAACGGTTCAATGCCCGATCATCGACGCTTTTTTTGGCTGCGAGATAGCGAGTAAAACTATATCCCTCAACTGTCACGTCTGATCCTTGTGATTGAGCAAACTAACCAGGAAGTTTCTGGTACGGGTAGAGGTATCATCCCAAGTTGGGTGGCGTTGGTATCGCTGAAGCGCGGCATGACTCATTTCAGTCAAAACCTCCCGATCCGCAATTAATTCCATTATGTATTCTTGGAGAAGGATTGCATCGTCTGGAGGTACGAGAAAACCGTTTTTTCCATGGTTGATGATCTCAGCAGCTCCTCCAGCCGTGGAAGCGATCGCCGGAAGTCCGAAACCCATCCCTTCCAGGTAAGCGATCCCAAATCCTTCGTAAGATGATGGCATAACCATTAAATGACTCTTTTCCATTATCTGTTTCAGCTCGTTCTCATCCAGAGGTCCGAAAAAATTAATCCGATTGAATAAATCGTTTCGCCTGACTCTGCGTATGATTCTGTCCACATAACCCTTATCCATCTCAAGACTACCAACCACAGATAAGTGCCATTGATCCCCAGGGATTTTGGCCAGCGCATCTAATAAATGCACCAGACCTTTGCGGGAAATCACATTTCCTAGAAACAAGATTTGCAAAGGTCCATCTCGCCTTGATCTTGATCTTATTTGGTTTGCGGAGAAATCGGGACTCAAACGATTTCCCGCGGGAAAAGACACCACATAAGATTTCTTTTCTCCAATCAACCCTTCAACAACCTTTCGAGTACTGTGGCTGTTAAAAATAAAACCATCTACTTCCGTCAAATATCGCTTTTCGACTGCCTGATAAAACCTGTTCTGCCAATTGGGATGCCCCTCACTGCAGCGCAAGTGATGCACAATGGAGATGATTGGGGCAGCCATATTCTTTTTCAACTTGCTGTTGATCAGGAATAATGAGGGATGGTTGAGTTCATCTTGTAATAGTATATCGACTTCTAATTTGTCTAAACTTCGGTTCAGCGACCAGGAAAAATTGTCCATCAGGTGAAGAGGGTAACTGCGCCAGGGAAGTGAAATCACCTCCACCTGATCTCCGCAAGATTCCAGGTGCTTCACTAATTCACGATCGTATAGGTAACCCCCGGAAAGGGTTTCAAGGGAACCATAGATCAACAATCCAACATGCATAGAGAGTTCCACTCTAATCCGGCAAGGGGAAATGTCACCTGGCGACCCGGAATGAAGCCCAGGCTATATCATTTTCCCATAGTTTTATCGTGACAGCATCTATATTCGCGGCAGCGATCTTGCTCGAAAGATCCAGACACAATATGCGTGAAAAATTCTCAATGCTCGGATTTAAACCTGCAAACTCCGCGAATTCATTTAATACCTTCCCCCGGTACTGCTCAACCAGCGCTTCCAGGTGGGTTTCGATATCTACGATATCCACCAGGTAACCATGCTGATCCAGAGCTTCTCCCTCCAGTTGAATTTCAACCTGGTAATGGTGCTCATGCAGATCATTTTCAGGTCCCCAATCCCCGCCGATCAGGTAATGCTGGGCTTTGAAGTCCCGTTTAACAGCAACCATGTACATCGCTTATGTCTCCTTTGTGTTCCCCAAATATTTATTTGTTCTGCTCCTGATGGATATTGTAATGCGATATTCCCCTAGGATGATTCAATAAATGCGGCTCAATAAGTAAATATAACCTGGATGGTATCTTCTGGGCTCTCCGCTAACATCCTATAAGCCTGGTCTGCTTTTTCAAGAGGGAATTTATGGGTGATCAACCTGGATGGACGGACCTTATTAAGCATATCCCAGGCCAGGGTAAACCGCCGGGATTTATCCCATCTACCGCTGAAATCAGGATTTATTGTGCTCACCTGGCTGCTGATCAATTTAATCCGGCTTCGGTGGAACCATCCCCCAAGATCGATTTCAGCCATCTTCTTTCCGTAAAATGATCCCACGACGATGCGGCCATCAAATCCGCACAATTGGATAGCCAGGTCTAATCCTTTTGGATCGCCAGTGAGCTCAACAACCAGATCTGCTCCTCGAGAATCCTGCCGATCGAGATCAGCGAGAAATTTCTCGCGCACCTCGTGATCAGATGGATTTAAACTCACCAGCGCACCAATGTCAAGCGAGGCTTCACGCCGAATATCGTAGTGATCAAAAGTCTCCAGGTTTGACAATGGATACCTGGAAAGCAAGGCTGTGGTCAACAAACCGACGACTCCCTGTCCTAAGACAACCACATTCTCACCAATTACTGGTCTCCCATCCATGAGCAAGTTGATTGCGGTTTCCATGTTCGGCAAGAAGACCGCATCCTCCAATTCTAGTCCTTGCGGTATGAACTGTAAGGAACCTTTTTCTACCACATAATGACTCACGTGCGGTTGAAACGAGAATACTTGTTTACCAACCCATTCAGGATTGACTCCCTCACCGTGGGCCACGATTTCACCAACTGTTGCATAACCAAACTTTAAGGGGTATGCTGCAGCGCCCGAGATTGCCTCAATACCCTCATCCAAAGCTAAACCCTCGGGGAAATTCCCCTGGTAAATCAGCATCTCTGTACCCGAACTGATCCCTGAAAGCAATGTGCGCACGACGACTTGATTTGAGTCGGGATCAGGGATCGATTCTTCTCGCACTTCAACAATCCCCGGTTCAACGAAATATAGACATTTCCTTTTCATCGCTAACCCGTTTTAATTCCCCTGACTTGTTGGCCAGGCCAGTCTCCCGAACACGACCAGATCCTCCCCAAATTTCTCACTCATCACATTTTCCAATCTCGGAAAATTCCTGCCGTCTTGCTCAAGGGAAATACCCTCCGGCATTCGGACAGCCGGGAGTCCACCCACGATCATTGGTGAAATCGTCAATATCATGATATCAACCAGCTGGCTGATGATGAAGCTGGAGATAACTTCAGCGCCGCCTTCAACCATCAGCCTCCTCTTTCCCATCTCGTACAGGCAGTCCAGTAAATCATGTAGGTTGACCCGATCATCATTCCCAACTTGAAGAGTCAACAGCTTCACATTCTGGGAGGAAAAGACCTCCCTTTTTTGGGGATCAGCCCTGGACGTCGTCGCGATCCAGGGTGAGCGTGCCTTCACTAGCGTAGAATTTGGCGGCGTACGCAGGGTGCTATCGAGGATAACCGGTTGTGGATCATCACCTTCCGCCATCCTCACATTGAGCTGCGGATCGTCCGCCAGCACAGTTCCAACGCCAACCAGGATACTATCATGGATAGCGCGCAGCTGGTGAGTGAAAAAGGCAGATTCGTCGCCACTGATCTGCATTTGACGACCGCGCTCACCCGCGATACTTCCATCCAGGCTTTGCGCGTAGCTCAAGGTGACAAGTGGTCGATTATCAGGTCTGTTCGCTTGGTCAAACTCGCTCAGAATTTTTTCAAGCAGACCCATTCCGTCCCCCATTTTTTCCTGTCAGGCTGTTTTCTGGGATATCCTCCAGGTTGAGCATATGATGCATCCGCTGGGCCTTAGTGAACAGATAATCTGCATTATCGGTAGTGACCGTCGCTTCCAGAGGGACACGCTGGCTGATTGGTATCCCCTCCTGGAGCAGATCCTCAATTTTCAGTGGGTTATTCGTCAAAAGCCGGACTGATTTGACCCCCAAATCATTGAGAATGCAGGCTGCGATGGTGTAATCGCGCTCATCTGCCTGGTGTCCGAGAGCAAGGTTAGCATCAACAGTGTCTAGCCCCTGGTCTTGGAGGTTATAAGCCCGCAATTTATCCAACAAACCGATCCCTCGCCCCTCCTGGCGCAAATAGATCATCACACCCTCACCAGCCAAGGCAATGGACTGCATGGCGCTCTGCAGCTGCTCACCGCAATCACAACGCAGCGATCCCAGGACATCACCTGTATAGCACTCCGAGTGAACGCGCACGAGGATGTCCCTCTTCCCACTCACTTCACCCATAACCATGGCCAGGTGCTCTTTCTCGTCCCTGCTGTTGGTATACAGGTAGAGTCGAAATTCACCTGAAGCGGTGGGAATCCGGGATTCGACCCTTCTTTCAACACAATAATCTTCCATAGATATCCTTTTTTCAAATCAAATTTATGCAGCGCTCAGGAATTGCTTCGGCGACCATCCACCACCAACAAAACAATTAACCCCACCTCAATTAATTTTGTTACGTATCCCAGCGCGCCATCCGGCCAGGATTTATCACCGATGGCTACCCAGCCAAGAATTGTGACTGCGGCAAAAATAATAAACAACCAGCGGACCAAATTGTGGTTTTTCCTCGCTAGTTCAATGGGTAGAAAATACGCAGCCAACAATGCCAGGTAACCAAGCCCATTCAGGATGAAGAGCACGTCAGGGAACAGCAAAGAAAAATGGATCAACGCTGTTGCAAGCGTCAAAATGATAATCCCTATCTGAACGGCATTCAATCTTGAACTTTCGGAATTCATATTGCACCTCTCCTTTGATACATGATATTAATACCCAATTATCACTTACTGTAGATGCCCCCTAACCATAGACCTAACCCTCCGAAAAGAACATCTCTCATTCTGATCAAGAGAGTTAAGCTGATTCCAATCACCGGATTTACCCCGATCAGTCCCATCGCCATCACCTGGCCCGCTTCAAGGGTTCCAAGACCGGCAGGCAAGGGCAGCAAAAAAGCGATCCGGGCCGCAGTCAGGGCAATCAAGATCTGCGCTATTGAAAGATTAACTCCCAAATAGCCCAGCATTAAACTAAATTCAAGAACCATCAGGAGCCAAATCCCAATCGAGAGAGCAGCTGCACCCACCAAACCAAGCGTATTCTCTTGGCAAAACTTGGATACGAGATCCTCTGTTTCTCTCAGGTTTTTATTGATTGGAGTAAACCAGGATGCGTTGAGAAAGCGATGTTCCAGTTTGCTGGCGGTTGAGGAGATGGGCAGTTTTCTATTCCTCAAGGCGATCAAATATAAAGCTGGGATAGCCAACAATAATAGCGGTATGAAGATCAGTCCTGCTGAGGATGACACAGCCAGAACACCTCCAAAGATAATCACAGCAACTCCAACCAATAGGAAGGTGAAATTTGCCAGCAGCTCTAATAACTTATCCATGGTAACGCTGGCCGCGGCTACCGAGGTCCTCATTCCTTCTCGCTGGTTCAATAAATATACCTGTAAAGGCTCACCCCCAAATTGTGGACCTGGGGTGAAATAAGTCACCCCAAAGCCTGCAAGACGATAACTGATTAATGTGGTTATAGATAGCTTATGACCCTGCGCCTTAAGAATCAACCACCAGCGAAAGGTAAATAGGACGAAGATGAGCACATTGAGCATGAACAAGATCAACACGGCTTCAAGCCCGATCATGCGCAGACTATTGAATACTTCAGCTACTGAGATATCCTTTAATGACCACCACAGCACTAATGGGATCAGCAGCCAGATCAGGAATCTGAATATCTTCCCATAAGATCTCCTCCTGAGGGAAATCATTCCAAGGTCAAAAGCTGATTTCGTATTCTTACGGGTAATATTCACAGCTCACCGAGTCTTCTGGAGATAATGCCCTGCTCCGGATTCCACAGGGAGTATGGACCAGTTCCTAAATACAGCAGTGCTGCAGCCACAATCACTAATAATGCTTCTGTAACATCCAAACCATAATTATTGACATATATGCCTACGCCAAACAGGATGATCAAGGCTGCAATACGTCCTGCAGCCCCCAATGCGATCATCAACGTGCCGATCCCTATGATCAAGACCAACCCACTCAACCATGGAAAGAAAGAGGTAGAAAAAGAAACCTGAGAAAGACCCGAGATAATATCCTGACCGATCGAATTCTGAAAAACCCAATAGCCGATGATTACGACCAGCGATCCCCGAAAAACTAGCGGCAGCCAGGTAACAAAAATATTCTTCAAGAGTCTTTTATTTTGTCCGTCATAATTCTCTATCTTCGCTCTCTGGAAAAACCCAGAGAAATTCACCCCACATACCTCCAGCCAGTCGACCGTGAACCCAACTAGAAAGGGGACTGCAAACAATGCTGCGGCTAATGCAGTTCCTGGAGGCCCAAAAAAAGGATACAGTACCACTGCAGCAAATCCCATCTGGGCTCCTGCGAATGGACGTCGGGTGGGGTTTGGACCCAATTCAAATACAGGTTTATCCAGCATTCGGCGCAACCAAATCCCTGCCACGAACAGGTACCTGGCAAGTCCAACCAATAGATACCAGGCTGGTACCTGACCGTATTGAACCAGCAAGATGCTGGCGACCAGCATCCCCAGACCATCCAGGGACAGGTCCAATCTCTCCCCCATCAAGGTTTGATGGTCGAACTTCCTGGCCAGATACCCATCGAAAAGATCTGCGATGGCGACAATCGAGTAAAGCAAACCGGGTACCCATGCCAGCCAGCCTGGTGGCCAGGGAGATAACAGGAAGCCCATCAACAAAGCAAGAAATAAACCGCGCAAAATCGTCAGCAGGTTTCCAGGTCCCAAGTCGGGAAGGAGAATTTTTTCACCAGGGCGAGAGTTGAAAGCTAAGGAACGCCACAGAATTCCTAGATATACCAGTGAAGATAACGCAGCCAGACCCAACCAGCGGATTGCATATCCTTCTGTCCACCAGTTCAGCAGGACTGTGGTTCCAGCCAAAAGCAACAGCGCCTGCAGTGTCAATATAGATGCCCATCGCTTTCGCAGGCTTTCCAGGGCCTGATCAGTATTCGAAAATCCTTCGGTCAAAGTTGGCATATAAACCCCATTAACATCAATTATATCCACATTTTATTAATTTTACGTGAATCCCTGCCTTTTGGATTTATATGTTTGTGTGCCATGCTTAATCAGTCTGATCTACTTGATTTTTGCCAATTCCACAATTACCCCCCGGTGATCAGATACGTCATCAATGCGCGCTGTCCGCGCAGATACAGCGATCCAATCCTGCGTGTGAAAAACATAATCTATGCGCATCACCCAGGCCGGCACATACAACCAGCCGATATGTGGTCTGTCGCTTCCCGGAATTGTGCTTCCCGGAAAGGTATGACCTAAGCCAAATCCGGCTGATCGATATGCGTCTACCAAAACACTGGTGATTGTCTTGTAAGCATCACTTAGAGAGGTCGTGTTGGCATCACCTCCCATAATCGCCGACTCGGACTGGTTTGCCAGACCAGCCAGGATTCTCGCCTCTTGTTCTCGGAAGCGGATGCTGCGATCGACTTCATCCAGCGGCAAGATGGCCGTGGTTGGAAACATGTGGAAATTTACCAGCGTGATCTGTTCTCCATTCCAATCCAGGTCTAAGACCTGTGGACCCCCTGCCCAAAGCTGGGGCAAGGTTAGTTTACTTGGTTGGATCGGAAATTTGCTGATCACACCGATCCCTTCAGGGTTGTCTACCGGCACCAGCACTTGATATGGATACGCATCAATTAGGTCATTTTGCAGGATGCTGGCCAGACCAGTGTTGAGTTCCTGAAGCAGCAATACATCCGGATCTTCGGCGCGAATTGTATCCAGGATAGGTCCATATTGATTGTGCCAGGCTAATACGTTGTATGTCATCACCGATAAGGTTGGTTCAGTAGTGGGGTTGCGGTTAATCCTGGGAATAAACAAATCCCCCCAGAACCAAAGCAGTGCGGCTGCTCCAATAATAAAGCCGATGCCTAACCACCTGCTCTTGCAGGTGATAGCGACCAGTAATACCAATGCCAGGGGAACGAACAGGAATATTGCCACAAAATTGAGCAAAGCGATAACCGTAAATCGATCTCCTGTGGCGAGATATACTCCAAGCCAGGAGAAGAGGATCAGCAAATATGCCCCAGCAACGACGACTAAATCCTGGCAGCGAATTTTTCTAGATTTTGAGGCCATCTCGATTGGGGATCATAAATCTCTGCGGTTGAATAAAAAGATCGCCAGGAGTAACGCAAGAATGGCGTAAACAAGACCATAAATGACCATCAATGTGCTGGGCATAGAGGCGGAAGTAAAAGGGGAAAATCCAAGTACGCTCACTATCGGCGACTGCATTTCAAACGCCGCTCGCTTCCAGAGTGCTTCGCTGGGGATCAATAGACTGGAGATAATCCCGACATTGATTGCAGTTTGGTTTTGCATAAATGAGCCAATTTGTTCGATCCAGCCGCCCACAAACGCGATTCCGAACAATCCAAACACCAGCACCCCATTGGCCAGTGTGGATAACATTGCCCCCCCTGCCAGGGAGACTCCCAACAGCAACACGGCATTCATCCACAACAATCCCAAACCACGCAGCACATTTGGGGCAACATAACCCGATATGAAATATACCAACCCGATCGTTCCCCCAGCCATCAGCAGCAGGTAAAGCGTAAGCATACCCGCGAAACCAATCCATTTGCCGAACACAATTTCCCAACGTGGAACAGGTTTAGAAACCAGAGTGTGGATCGTGCCAGAAGCGATCTCACCCGAAAGCGTATCGACAGAGGTCAAGACCGCCATCATCACGGTCAGGAAATTAACCACGTACAATCCAGCCATGAACAGGAAATTGCGAATCTGGTTGATCTCCAATAATCCTGGACGAAATTCCGATCGGTTGACATCCTGATTGACAAAATAATATCCCAAACCATAAATCACTAAATATGCTATGCCTAGAAGAAGAGCTGCCAGCAGAATTTTTCGACGGCCCGCTTCTCTGAAAGTCAATCGGGCGATCACGATTGTCGTCATAGACCACCCTCCGTACCAACGACCTGAATAAACAGATCTTCCAGGGAGAGCTGCTTTGGGCGAATGGCGAATACATCGACACCATTCTCCACCAGGTAGTGATTGATCTCCGGAATATGAGTTTCCCCGGGAAGGGTTAAAGTCAGGTGTTCACCATCCGCGCGGACGTTCTGGCTCCAGCGTTCGAGTCCAGCTACGATATCCTCGTCCAACCCTCTGGCGCGTACTTCGACCGTGAGTTCTCCTTCGACCAGGCCTTGTAATGAACTGGTTAAAAGCACCTCACCGTGACGGATGAATGCCACCCGATCACAGGTGATTTCTACTTCACTCAGCAGATGCGAGTTTAAAAAGACTGTGGTACCTCGCTCGCTCAAATCGCGAATGATATCACGCACTAAACGCCTGCCCACAGGATCCAGACCTGAAGTCGGCTCATCAAGAAAAACAAGTTCGGGATCATTCAATAAGGCTTGCGCTAATCCGATCCTTTGGAGCATCCCCTTTGAATACGTGCTCAATTTCTTCTGAGCATGCCCTTCCAGGCCGACCATCTCCAGCAGCTCGGGCACGCGCTTATTGAGCTGCTCGCCGGGCATTTGGTACAGATTCCCGTGCAGATGCAGAAATTCAATCGCTGTCAACCAATCATGAAAACGGAAGTGCTCCGGTAAAAATCCGACTCGATCTCGCGCCCGGTGATCTCCAAGCGGTGCACCCAGCACTTCTCCTTTTCCCGATGTCGGGTAAATCAGGCCCAGCAGCATCTTTACCGCGGTTGTTTTTCCTGCCCCATTTGGACCTAAAAAACCGAACACTTCCCCCTTTTCCACTTCCAAGGTTAAATCGGCAACCGCGACCTTGTCACCAAATTCCTTCTCCAGTTCTCGAGTGATTATTGTGGGAAAATCGCTCATTGATTAGTTTGTGCCTGTCCTACAGTAATTAATCCCCATTAGCGTAACCCCTTGTAGGCATTTTGGTTCATCCTGACGGGCACAAGGCCCTGGACTACAAATTTACTTGATTATAGAAATGGAAAGCGTGAAACGCGATGCGTGTCACGTTTCACGCCCTCCGTTTCTAGAATAGAATTTTACCTTACTCTAATGAGTTAGCTATCTCCATTGCTGATTCATCTGTCCCTGGACCGGTCAGCCCATAGACAATCCCATCCTTGATCCATACCAGGAGGTAATGAGGAAATTCGCTCCGCTGGGATTGCATAATCAACGTACCTTCCACACCGTCCACGAAGACTTCCTGGTACTCAGTTCCATAGCGTGGAATAGGGATCACCAGGGTCGTTGTCCAATCTACGCTCTGACTGAATTGCGCCGCCTCCTCGGGGGTCATGCCTAACAATTGCAGAAATATCTCGCCAATGCTGGCAATGTCTAATCCCGGAGGGGCACTGATCTCCGGACTGGGGAATTGAGTCAACGTGATGCAATCGCTCAGATCAGGGACTGGACCATCCGGATCGACATTTGCCGTGCGCATCATTTCGCCAGTAACCTCACAATCACCGAACAACGCACCAACTGCTACTGGCAATTCCATCGAAACCTCAGCTCCATCTAGCATGGCAGGCAATTGCAGATCCGCACTGCCGATTTCATCCAATAATGCCTGGATTTTAGGCAGGTCAACCAGCATGGAAACCTTTGCCCCTGGTTGAACCTTCAACTCTCCAACGTCAGGAGCAGCAGTCGGCAGCCGCACAGGGAAACCTGCCAGGCTGCTCGCTTCAGCAGCATCTGCTGCTTTCATTGCCTCGCCATATTCCTCAACCACGACATCCTCAGCCAATAAATACTCGAAATTTGAGGATGAGCCCAACTGATTCTCAATTTGATCTGGATCGACTTGGACTATGGTAAATTGCTCAACCCGAAACAGCCCTAAGAAGCTGCTTCCGATGGCCCTCACTTGGGGGAACAACATCCCAATAGCGAGAATCGCAATGGCTCCAACTGCGACCCAGGCAAAGCGATATTTCCTCTTGAACAGTCTCTCAAACACGGGAATATTCTCCTTCATCATGAATCGATTTTCGAACATGGCATACGCTTGCCTACCAGATTTTGGTAGATCAGCTCCGCCTGGCTCCAATGATTCGAGCAGCTGACTTGCAGACATACTTGATGCACTCAACTCGTCGACACGCTCCCGACACTCTGAACAATCCTTCAAGTGGATTTCTGCTCTCTCCTCGACATTTTCTTGGTCAAGATACGCTCTAATTTCTCCATCTGATAAATGCATCTTCATTCTCCTCGCAGCTGGCGATAGATCTTTTCGAATTCATCTTCCGCCCGGGCCAGCAGGCTTCCGACTGAAGATGGTTTTACTTTTACAACAGCTGCCAGCTCTTTATAGCTCAAACCAGATTGCCTCAATACTAAGAGTTTCGCCGAACGTGGTTTCATCTGGGCCAGGATTGCCTGAACTTCACGCCGCTGTTCAGTCCGTTCGACTTCATCTTCAGGTTGTATGGTGGGAAAATCATCCAGCGCACGAACACCAGCTTCTTCTTCATAGCGGCTGCGTCTCTTCCTGGCCCGCAAGGCATTCAATCCCTTGTTCATGGCAACCCGGTACAACCATCCGTCCAGGTTTTCCCTCTTGGATGGTGGATCCTGGTAAAGTTTCCAGAATGTCTCGAGTACCAGGTCTTCTGCCTCGGCCCGATCACCAACCAGCCGGAAGATGACGCTATAAATCCGGGACCACTGCTCGATGAAGATGGTTTCAAAGTCGTACTCCGAACTGAGTGAACCAACATTGATGTGTTTTGACGTCACAGTCATCAGTGTAACCCAAAAATGGTCATTCAATAATACAAACACCTCTCATCGAAAAAATGTGACACTCTTAATTAAGTAAATTGAGTAAAACGCTTATGCGTTACACCCGGTTTATTGGCGATTTGTGGTGGTGGAGAGGATTCAGAAGAAAAAAATCAAGTAGAAAGGCTCTTAAAATTGCCGCCGTAAGCACGTATAATGCTACTACTAAAGAAATCAGGCAGGCAAACAGGAATCCCTGGTTCGTATCCCGAATATTGGATCAATCCAAGATGGCGATCGCCTTTACCTCGAGGAGGAAATCCTCCATGTACAACCCATCGATTATCGCGACCGTATCAGTCGGGAATTTTCCATCTGGAAATAAAGTCGGATAAAGATCTGAGATCACTTCCAGGTGAGCGGGTAAATTCTCCCTGCCAACGATAAATGTGGTTAACTCCACCACATTGCTAAAGGAAGCACCTGCACTTTCCAAGATATTCCCTAAATTCTCGTATACCTGGCGGGTCTGAGCAACCATATCCCCCACTCCAACGGTATTTCCTTCAACATCTATTGATGGCTGTCCAGCGATAAATAGAATTTCTCCAGCCCGGACGCGGATAGCCTGTGAAAATGGGTAAGTCGGGGATTCAAATACATTTTCCGGTTGTATGACGGTCTTCTGCAAGTCTGCCATATTTCTGCTCCTCGATTTTTTTGATCAATAATTGCTCTAACAATTGATCCAAGATACCATTTAACCAATTATAGACTCGAACAAACCGGTAAAAATCCATAATTAAATGTTGCTTGATAACAGAAATTTGGTAGTGGAGATGCCAATGTAAATGCCAACCTAGCTGGTTGATAACCCAACATCTTAATGCGCGAAATCAAGCAAAGTCATTTTATCCGAATCAAAATCGACATCTTATTTGGATAAAGTCATTCACTGGGGTATTACCAACACAAATTCTGTGTATTAAGAGAAATACTGGAGCTTAACCGTTAAATCTTCACGTTAATGGATTATATCAATATTTCAGATCCACTTTTTCAACAGGTTGATCTCTTGTGCGACATACCCTTCGACAAGCTCAGAATCACTCCTTAATAGCGGCGCGAATCCCACCTGTCGGGTGCACGCTTTGTTAGGTTGCCTAGAAATCTGATGCTTGCAATGTTTGACCGGTGACATGATTGTAAGATTCGACAATCAGCTGAAAAATGATTTCTAATTCAGCCATAGATTGGGGTGTAAAAAGCATTACCAACCCATCCCAACCCTCTCTTTCATCCGCCCAGGGATGCCGTTCGCCCCACCCTTTTTCGGCAACTTCCAAGGCACGCTCATAGGGTAGAGGA
>JBFFEL010000031.1:0-34022 GCA_041558875.1 Anaerolineales bacterium | reverse complement strand
GTAATGGTATACCATTAAATGCATTCGATATCATCAACGGAATTAATTTCTCAGGGAACTGGTAGGGTCCGTAATTGTTAGAACAGTTGGTGATGCTGAAGGGCAAACCATATGTATGGCCGTATGAACGGACAAGATGGTCGCTGGCAGCTTTAGATGCCGCATAGGGGGAATTGGGTGCATATGGAGTTTTTTCGGAAAATGGGGGATCATCAGGTTCCAATGATCCGAAGACCTCGTCGGTGGAAATATGGTGAAATCTAACCTCACTTCTGTCTTTACCACTCTCATCTAGCCAGAAGTTGCGCGCTGCTTCCAAAAGAATAAAGGTCCCGATCACGTTGGTTTCAACAAATTGTGCCGGTCCCAGAATCGACCGGTCCACGTGTGTTTCAGCAGCAAAATGAACGATGGTATCGATTTCCTGCTTGTGAAGAATTTTCTCAACCAGCTCCCGGTCCCCGATTTCGCCGTGGATAAATTTGTAGCGCTCTGGATGAGGTAGATCCCTTAAATTCTCCAGGGAGCCAGCATATGTTAAAGCATCCAGGTTGACGATATCAACATCTGGCTCCGATTCTTGTAGATAGCGAATGAAATTTGAGCCGATGAAACCTGCGCCACCAGTAACTAATACATTGTGCATTCGCACCTCGTTTTCTCGATCCTAGGATTCATGATTCTTTAGGGGAACACTTCCGCATTCTTCAATGGTATTCCATTGGAATCTTTCTCTGAAACATTCAGCTTGCCACCTTCAATTAAGGGCCACTTTATACCAATGTCCGGATCATCCCACTTGATCGTCCGATCCCACTCAGGCGCGTAATATTCTGTTGTTTTGTAAATAACATTCGCCCATTCACTCAAAACATAGAATCCGTGCGCGAATCCAGGTGGGATCCATAACTGCCGCTTGTTATCTGCGGAGAGAATTTCTCCTACCCATTTCCCGAAAGTTGAGGAAGAATGTCTGATGTCCACGGCAACGTCGAATATCTCCCCATTAACGACCTGCAATAATTTACCTTGTGCCTGCCGGATCTGGTAATGAAGTCCTCTCAAAGTCCCCTGCATTGATCCAGAGTGGTTGTCTTGCACAAAAGGTCCGCTAATACCAGCTGCGGCGAATTTTTCTTCTCGATAGGTTTCCATAAAAAAGCCACGCTCATCACCATGGACAGCTGGCTTAATAATGATTACTTCGGGAATCTCTGTGGGTTTGAATTCCATTGTTTCGGTAATTTTATCAGCGACATTCGAAGATCGTCAGGTTGAAATCATAAGCATATTCTTTACCTTTAAACCTTTTTACCTTCTTACAATTGTTATTGACATAGACATGCTGAAAATGGCTGAACATACCATCCTGCAGCACAAGGTACTCAGGTTGAAATTCGTCGACCGCGAAAAATGCTGCATCTTGGAAGGTTGTTGTGGCACTGAATTGTTCAGCAACTTCTGGCCGGATCAGGCCAGCAAAATCTACCATTGGTCTTTGAGCATAATAACCTAAGATGCCTATCTCGAGACTCCCTACTCTGTCACCGGGTTGTGTGTTCTCTCGCAGCCAATCGCCAACAGCTTTGTAGATACCGAGTCGGGGATCGTTACGTGTGCTCATTTGCCGCAGCTGCATGCCGTTAGCGAAAAAAAGTATGGTTAGGAGCAAACCTGGAATAATCAGTGAGAGGCTCCTAATATATTTCTTATCTTTTGGGATCAAATTGATTAATTCGTTGATCGCTGAAAGACCTAATCCGACCGCGGCAATAATGCCTGGGATAAGCGGTGCATAATACCAGAAGTAGCGGCTCACCCCCAAGATCGTATAAGAAGCGAAGTAAATCACTGGCCAAATCAAGAGAACCAGCCAGTCTCTTTGCTTCCAAACTGCGAAAACCGCTCCGGTTATTGCCAGCACCAAACCGAGCATGAAGGGCCATGAGTTATAGCTGCTCGCAACTGTCAGCAATCCTTGAGGAAATGGTTCGCTGGCGCTCATTAATCCTTGCTGTTGTTTGGCGGCTAAGGTCACCGGAATTGGCGATCCAAAATATACCCAGGCAAATGCTATCCAGATCAAAAGGATCCCACCGCTGATTAGTATTGGTTTCCAGGGAATGGGTTTCCGGTGCCTGATTAAATAATCAATTGCCAATATGGCAAGCACAAGGATCCCATCTGGGCGAGTTAAAGTCGCTAGCACTCCAAAAATACCCGCAAAAAGTAAATTTCTTCGTGCGTAAAATGCAAACGCTCCCAAACATAAAGCCAGGTAGACAGGCGTTTCTGAACCTAGAGTGCTCACCAGCAAGGGAAAGGTGGGATAAAGAAATAATCCTACCCAACCAACTATGGGGTTGTGGAAGGTGCGAGCAATATCAAAGATGAACAGACCCCCGAGAACCAGGGATACAATCCCAATCGTAGTTGCCAGCAGATGGAACCTTGGGGTTATCAGACCAACCACTGCCAGGATGGTTGTGAAAAGTGGGGTTGTAGTACTCAGGATTCTCTCCCCAGGATTATAGACAAATCCCAATCCCCGGGTCAGGTTTTCCGCATACCGGTAGGAGATGAACGGATCATCATAGGCCCACTGGTAAAAAGCGATAAACAGCAAAATGCTGATTAGGCCCATGATCAGGAGGACGAACCAATTTTCGGTATTACTCTTTATCAGTTGAATCATCAGCTGGATTATGAGCAGACTGATACGCTTCCACTACCTCGCTTGAAGCCCCAATCATCTTAATGTTGCCATGTTCGAGCCATACTGCTCGCTGGCACATCTCCAGGATCGTCTCCATATTATGTGAAACTAATATAATCGTAGCCCCCTGATGGCGGAATCCTTTCATCCTGGTCAGACTCTTCCTTTGAAATGACTCATCCCCTACGGAAAGGATTTCATCCAAGAGAAGTATGTCTGGATCGATATCCGTAGCAACTGCAAAGCCTAAACGGGCTGTCATCCCGGAGGAGTAGTTTCGCACTGGAACATCGATGAACTCCCACAACTCAGCGAAATCGACAATGCGATTGAATTTCTCCTGCATTTCATCATTGGTGAATCCCAATAAGGCGCCGTTTAAGAATATATTTTCTCGGCCGGTTAAATCAGGGTGAAACCCAGCGCCAAACTCCAATAGGGGGGCAACCATCCCTTTAACCAACACCCTACCTTGCGTTGGTCGCATGACCCTGGCGATCAACTTCAGCATGGTGCTTTTCCCGGCTCCATTTGGTCCGATTAATCCCAACATCTCACCTTTCTGGACAGCCAGATTGACGTTTCGTAATGCCCAGAAATCGCCCAGCTTAATCTGTCCCTGGAAGCGCCGGATCATATACTCTTTGAATGTAGCCACCCGTTCTGACGCAATCCGGTAGCGCACACCAACATTTTCCAGGTGGATTATCTCTTCCTGTGATTCAGAAATCATTGTTTTTTCAATTGTCAGAGACTCAGACTCGGTATGCAAACTCATCAGATTTTGAAGTGAAAAACATCCAGCCAAAGAACAAGGTGAATACAGCAATGCCTCCAGAAATGAGCACCAGCTGAAGATCTGGAACCTGACCATAATAAACGGGCACACGAAACAGTTCGACCAGGTAAAACATTGGATTTAAGCGGGTAATCCAAAGTCCATACAATTCTGGCAGTATCTCTGGCGACCAGATCACCGGCGTGAGATAAAACCAGGCTGTCAACGTGATTTGAAACATTTCGGCGATATCGGCGTAATAGATTGCCATCGTCGAGATTAACAAACCAACTCCTAAGGCAAACATCGCCAGAAACAAAATCGGGATTGGCAGCAGGATAACCGTCCAGCGAATGGGCACTCTGATGATTAAAATCACGATGACCAGAGGAATCAGTGAAAGGAGTAAATTGATCAATCCTGTGCCTGTTGCTGAAACTGCAAATGAAGTTCGCGGGATATAAATCTTCTTCAGCAGGCTCCCACCCCATACCAGGTGAAGCGTTGCGGCCGTCGTCGATTGTGAAAAGAAATTCCAGGCGATCAAACCACTCAGAACATACGCTGCATATCCCTCTTGTGAACCACCGAATGCCCGAGAAAATACGAGCGTCAAGATAAGCATTGTTCCTAATGGGTTCAACATCGTCCAGGCGACACCTAGGGCAGACCTTTTGTATCTGGTGAGAATATCGCGGCGCACAAACTGCACGATTAAATACCTGTATTTCAAGATTGCCCAAAATTCTTCCAGAGCTGCAGAACCCTGGCGATCGGAATCGTATACTGGTACTTGAGAAGCTTTATCCATATTTATTAATTAAGATTCATCAATTGCACGGAACTCTTTAACCCACCCAACATTGAAGATTTGCATTTTTCCAATATTGAAAACTCTGCTTAAATATATATCGATTTTTTTTGATGAGCATTCTAGAGGTACTGGCGTAACCACAACCTCATTTCCATTGGCATCCAGCCATAAATCCAAGGACGCACTTTTGCTTTCAGTGAAAGCAAGGAAAGCTTGCTCCCCCCTTCTCTACGATGCACGCGCACCATCTCAGGCCAGCAGCGATCATCTGCTTCAATCGATTTTGCCCCTCCGTGGAGCCTGAAATTTGCCCACAAGCGTGGGTGATATTTCAGCGGCGCCTGTTTGGATAACCTGACCCACAAATCATAGTCCATGGCAAAGAAGAATGTGGGATCTAAGGGACCCACATTCTTCCAAAGATCAGCTCTGAAGAAGGAAGCCTGTTGAGGGATGTGAACGTAACCGCGCATTAATCGCTGATTGTCAGTTTGGCGAGCTGGAAAACTGCCGATCACATTACCATCCTCATCGATCAGGTTTGCGTCTCCATATACCATGCCGATCTCAGGATGAGATTGAAGGTATATGACAGCCTCGGAAACGGCACCTGGCAGATAAGTATCATCCGAGTTCAACCAGGCCAGTATTTCGCCCTTGGCTCTGGCAAAACCCTTGTTGATGGCATCAGTCTGGCCCTGATCCGGCTCGGAAACCCACCAGGCAAGCTGCTCAGCATACTTATTTATAATCTCCAAGCTGCCATCATCAGAACCACCATCGACGATGATATATTCCAGATTTTGGTAATCCTGCTTCAAAACCGAGTTTATTGTCTCCTCTAGGTAAGCAGCCTGGTTATAGGAAGGAGTAATGATTGAAACCAGAGGTAATGCCTTTAAATTCAATTCTCCCCTTACATTTACTGCCAATCTGCTTCTGAATAATAGATAGGAGCAACATCACCGGTCAGCTGGTAGATGCGATCAATTTCTTCAGCTGATAATCGAATTTGCCAGTTTTTGATACTTGCCGGGCTGTCAACTGCAACTGAATGAACGTTCCTGGTTGAAGTCTCTTTTGGGTTTTCCTCGCTGCTGCTCGATTCAATGGCTCGAACACTTTCAGGAGAAAATCTCAATCCTAGCTGATTGTAAATCTGCTTGAACTGGTTAACTGGATCCAAAGAAAGATCCTCGTGTCTGACGAGGATAATTTCCGATTGCTTATCCTTCAGATCAGCAGCAACCCGGTATATCATTTTCCACAGCAAGCTACCTTGAGCTATTACATCCTGAGAGGAATCAAGCATTGCTTTCATTTCTTCCTTAAAAGGCTTGAGCCAATCCCGGAGTAAATTACTCTGACTTATCAGGTCAGAAAAATCAAACTCCCATCCCAATTTTGACAGGCTGCTGACAACAGCCGCGGGATGCCGAACAACAATCACTGCCTTGCATTCCAGGGTTCTGGTAAACCATTCCGTCGAAAATAGTGCAAATGGATCTTTGATCAGCGGTCTCTGGAGAAGTCGCCTTCCATTCCAAAATATCCACCAATCGCGCACCATTCTTAAAAAATCTTTCACCGAGCGGAGGGACTTGATTTCCAACCAGGTATGATATCTAAATTCAAGCATCTCTCTTAATGCTTCCTCATAAGCTCCCTGGTTATCCTCACTTATGTAGGTATACCAATATTGCGTTGGAACTCGTAATACACCAGGACGATGCCAGACATTGAGCGGCTCGCTGATATATGCGGTTTCTTGACCTGCTGCTAACATTTTGCCAACCCAAGTCGTTCCAGAGCGATGAGCTCCAGTCACCAAAATTGGACTGGCTTGCATTCCTTTTGTTCCAGGCAGAGGCCTACTCACTCAGTTCCAAACATAAGCCTGGCCATCCTTCAAGACTCGGACGATTGCTGAGATCAGGCCGGTTGGCATCTTGGTATTTAAAATAAAGGTTATCCAGGTTTCTCAATCCGATTATCCCCAATAGAGCATATAGTATTCGATGCCAGTGTCTTGCGGTGTAAACTGGTTGGTTTACAAATGCCTCTGCATATGATCTCAACGCTGGTCCATAGAATCCATCATCTAACAAGTAGCGGGCATTCAGGCGGTACGCCCCAGCGAACACCTGCCTTTTATTTCTGGCCACGATCTGAGCCAGTTCAGGTTGAGATTGCATCCATTCCAAAACTTCAAGGGTCTCTCGTCCAAAGGCTGCAGACTGAGATACATTTTTCGCTGCCTCATGATGGCGAGCTGCCGCCCACATCGAGGAGGCATGCTTAATTGGCGCCAGATTAGCGATGCGAATCCATAAATGATGATCTAGCATGAAATGCAAATTCAAATCCAGACCAGCCACTTTCTTGAACAAACTTCCCCGCATAAAAACTGCCGGTTGACAAATGATCCTGAATCCAATCAGATCTTCAAAATCCCAATCCGGAAACACCAGCTCTTTTATCGGGCGACCATCGGCATCAATCGTGACCGCATTCCCAAATACCAGGCCTGCCTGTGGGTTGGATTGAAATAATTTAACCGCTTCACTCACCGCACCAGGCAAATAAATATCATCAGAATTCAACCAGGCGACGATCTCCCCTTTCGCCCTCGACATGCCCTTATTGATCGCTGATGCCTGGCCCTCATCTAGTTCAGATACCCACCACGCTAACTCTGAGCTGTATTTATTGATTATGTCAATACTGCCATCAGTCGAACCCCCATCAATAATTAAGTACTCGATCGAAGGGTAATCCTGGGCCAGTACAGATTTGATCGTGTCTTCCAGGAACTCAGCTTGGTTGTATGACGGGGTGACAATTGAGACGAGTGGTTGGGAAATATCGTCCTTCACGGATGTTACCTGCTGGTTTTGAATTTGAATTTTAGATGCTGGCTATACACTATTGGATTGGATTTCTCAAATCGTAAATCAGGTATCCATCCCCCTCGGCATATACTGGAAAATTCTCTTCAAGCAGTTTTTTGAGTTCTGGTTGCTTCTCAAATTGTCTTTTCATCGTAACCAGGAAGAAATCCTTGTTACCCGCTCGCTCATCAAACCATTCCTTCACTTCTATTGCTGGTTTCCCCTGCATGTTTCGTAAATTTTGCTGACCAAGCGGGGGCCAGATCTTCGGAGTCACCCATCCATAATATGTCAGGCGGTTGCCGTAGTCATGCACCAGACCAACTACTGAGGGATTATGGTCAATAACCTCTCCAATATTTGCCCAATGAGCAGGCTCATGCCTGAAGTCTTCTCGAGCAAGATCCAGGCGAACATCCCATGCTTTGATCACGATGGCAGCAAATAAAATACCGACAACACCAATACCAACCAGAATCTTGGGTCTGAGATCTGCGAGTGGTCTTAACAATAGTGCCCCGACCGGTGCTAATGTGATTGCAATGATCGGTATTAACGGCAGGTGATAGTAAGAGTGGGTTGTAAAATGGTATGGAAATGTCAAACCGAACAGGAAATATCCGACCCAGAGGCCTATCCCGAATGCCCGTAATCCCCAGGAAGAAAACAATAACGTCCCCAGCAATGCAAGAAATACCGGGCCATAACCCACGATTCCGGTCGCCATATCCTCCCATTGAAAATAAAATCCTAAATCCCGCCACATCTCAGGAAAGAAGCGCCCCAAAAATTGGCTTTCCATCGATCCCAGGATATAGACACCATATACTGTATAAGCGACCATCGGTAAAACGGACAATCCAGCGATGAGCCAGATTTGGGGGTCCTTAATCGTGTTCTTGATCCCTTTGCTCACCAATAGAAAAGCCGCCAAAGCAAAGAGAATGGGAAATAATGCCACAGCTTTTACAAACAGGGCCAATCCGGCTAAGATACCTGCCAGGATTGCGGTTTTCCAGGAAGGTTTGCGGTACCAGTAATAGACTGCCCATAAGGCAAGCACTATGAGCATTACCATCAGTGGGTCAGGTTGGAAACTCCGGCTTGCGATGATCCCAAATGGAATGAACAGGTAATACGCAGTCGCCAGTACTCCGCCATCTGGCGACGTCATCGCGCTGGTTAGAAAATAAATCCCCAATCCCCCAATTACCCAGAACAGTGAAGAATAAACACGCGCTACCCATACTGGATCTGAACCGATAACTCTGTAAGTCGTGGCGACGATAGTTTCCATCACCAGCGGTTCAATGATCCCCTCACCGGTATACTGACTTAGCGCAACCTGTCTTTGCCAATCATCTGTTTCAGGCAGACTGCGGTAATAAAGGGTTCGTGCAATGATCGCCGATCTGAGCTGCCGGGTTGGGTGAAAATCTAACGGTGGGTCGGTTAAATCAACCATTCGAATCGCAAATCCGAGCAGCAATAGGGTTGCTATTACGATCCAGAGAAATATCTTTGATTGACCGAAAAATGATTTTTCTTCCAAGAGAGATTACCTTAAATCTTTCATTCAGGGCAATATTCTAACGCGAATTATTTCCAACGATCAATTAAACAAGGATGAGTATTCTACCTTTGGAAAGACGTTCAATTTCCCACCAATCGTTGCGTCCAGGATTTCCCTGTTAGCAGCTAGGTAGTTTTCTTTTGCTCTCATATATGCCTTTTCGGATGTCTCCAAATCAGGCAGCTGCCAGCGAAAACCCTTGCCAAAATAATTCCCATCGAAATGATCTGGATCATCTCCCTGTGATACCACAGTTGTATTGGGTTTTCCTTTAGTGGAAAAATTGTGGTCCACACCGATTAAAATCACCTGCTTGAAACCCATATGAAATGCCAGCTGCATGGCTACATAGGTCACTGTCGCGCCTTCCCATAATCTTTCGCTGGCTTCGTGCGCGAATTTCGGTCCCGTATATGTCGTATGCAAAAAAGACAAGGGGGGATCAACCGGAAGATCACGCCCATCAGCAAGAGCGGTCTTAATAAAATCTCTTGATCGCCAGCTAAGAAATCGTGGTATCCGCAGTGAGAGAATTTCCTCTACACACTGCTCAATGACTAAATTATTTACCGACAAATAGTAAGTGGTGGTGAACCCCAGCTCTGGGAATAATAAATAGATCCGGTTCATCCCAAATGTGCATTCATCCCGTAAATAAGTCAGGTCAGTCTGTTTCAGGCTGGGCCCATTGCCAATGATGAAACATCGCTCTCCGAGATGGGTATCCTTGAAACCCTTCAAGGTTTTTATGCTTGCCTGGCGCCAGGGATGAAAAGTCGCCGCAGGCCACTTAGCTGCCCGGGATAACCCGTACCAGCTTGATCTGGCTGCCCTCCAAATTAAGGGTGGCACACTATTTTTAAATTGTTCTTGAGTTGAACTCATTCTGTGCTCAACCTCGCTGTCGCACCGCCATCTACGATTAATGCCTGGCCGGTCATAAAGGAAGATTGAGTCTCATCAGCCAGGAAATAAATCGCGTGGGCAATTTCCGCCGGCGTTCCAACCCGTCCGATCACTGTTTTATTCGCCAGGTTCTCCAACCGTTCTGGGAGCGAACCAGCTCCAACATGCCCCCGTGATAAGCCTGCGCGCAGCATCGGTGTATCTACTGCACCCGGTAATATTGCATTTACACGGATATCATCCGGTGCGAGTTCAATCGCCATTGCGCGGGTCAATGCCAGTAATCCTCCTTTACTGGCTGCATACGAAGCGATGTTTGCCGAAGTCGCAACCGCATGCACCGAAGAAACATTGACAATCGCCCCCTTTCCGGCCGCTTTGAATAAAGGAAAAGCCAGCTTGACTGCCAGGAAAACTGCTCGCAAATTGGAGACCATGACTGCATCCCATTCTTCGACTGAGGTCTGCAAGAGTGGTTTGGCGATTTGAACTGCAGCATTATTTACCAAAGCACTTAATCTCAAGCTGAATCCCTGGGCTTTAGAAAATATATCTTCCATATCTTTGGGTTCAGAGATATCAGCTTCAACAAACAAACCATCCTTTGGGAATTCATCACCGTAAGGCAACCGGTCAACGCCGATTACACTCCAACCATATGCAGAAAATAAGTTAACTGTTGCTCGTCCAATGCCACCAGCTGCACCGGTGATAAGGACCGTCTTTCGCGCTTCTCCATTATTCAAGTTATCGGCAGAATTTGACATTATCTCAGGTCCACATTTCGAAATCATCATCCTGATATGGAATATTCAACCCATCCAGCAAATTGCGGATCGTCTTCCAATGCACTTTTTCCCAGGCTGATGGGCTGGAATTTGCATTATGAGGGGCAAGCATGACATTATCCATTTCACGAAGCGAGCTCTCACTCGGCAAGGGTTCTACTTCAAAGACATCCAGGGCAGCACCAGCAATTATCCCAGATTGTAGGGCTTCAATTAACGCTGTTTCATCGATCACTGGGCCACGGGCAGTGTTTATCAGCACTGAGGTTGACTTCATATTGGAAATAGTATCCTGGTTAATTAAGTGATAGCTGGTTGGATTTAAATTGCAATTTACGCTGACAAAATCAGCCCGCGAAAGTAAATCACTCAGCGAAGTCATCTCAACCCCGTATATTCTGATAAATTCAGGATCGATCTCAATAATGTCATTACCTAATGTTTCCATACCAAATGCTTGGGCTCTTTCCAGGACAGCTTTTCCGATATATCCCACCCCAATTACCCCCAGTATACATTCACTGAGCGATCGGCCTGGCAGCTTTTCCCAGTTTCCCGACTTCACCTCTCGATCCATCCAGGGTTGGCGTCGGGCAAATGCTAATATATAGCCCATAACAGAATCGGCGACTGCCGGAGTGAACGCGTTTAGGGTTCGAAATACTTGAATGGTCAACTCTGCTGCCTTTGTTGTATCAATCGAATCAATTCCCGTCCCCCATTTGGAGATCACTTTCAATCTGGGTGAACATGCTTCAAGAACCCGGGCAGTATAGTGATCATCGCCGCAGATCGTGCCATCAAAGTCGCCAGCATATTCCAGGATTTCTGCTTCCCCAAGTCGTTCATCTACGTCCGGAACGATCAAATTTAGATCATAATGATCAAAAACTGGGCCAAATCTATCCAGGGAGGGGATCATGTAGGGAGCAGAAAACAGGATATCAGGCATTAATGGTCACCATTTTGTACACTGGGTCGGCTCATCAATAAATCAACGATCTTAAAATCTATCTCTTCATCGATGTCCCAGGCTTCGTCAGCCTTAACTTCAAACATGTAGGGACGTTTACCGATCCGATTATGCTCATTTACTAAGGTCTCTCTGGTGAATATATACAAGCAGGAATTTTCCTCATAAATTGGAGGTAGGTCTTGAGTCCTTAGCAGAATCGCCGGATTGTGGTTGATAGCCCGCCCCAACTCGTCCCATAAGCGGGTCTGCATCCGGGTGACCGAAAACAGGGAGTCGTAATCTGGATAATTCTCAAGTAAAGTATTGGTCGCTCTCGAAATTGTCTCAGATTGCAATAAAGGGTTCGTGCTGTGAGTTTGCAGGTAGAAATCAGCCTCAACCTGTTCAGTATCATGCAGCAGGACTTCGTTCATCGGAGTTCCGCCTCCCCGGAGGTGGTCTGGTCGCATGAGTATTCGGACCTCGGGAAAATTATTTTTTATCCCCTCCACAATCGTTTCACTGTCCGTGTCTACCACGATCTCTGAAATTTCAGAACAGGCCTGTAAGGTTGAAAGAATGTGCTGGTAAAGGGGTTTTCCCGCGAGTGGGCGGTAATTCTTTCCTTCAACGCGTTGGGAATGATGCCGCATCGGCACCAAAGCGATGATCTTTTTCATATCAACCTTACTCATGATATTGGATTGGCTTAACATCCCTCGATTCGGCTTGTTGGATATCCCGCGGGATGTTTGGGTAGTAAAATGTCTGCCTCAGCTCCTGGGTTAATGGACCACTTTGCTGGTAACCTCGATATGTTCCCCAGAACTGCATAAACCTGAACCAAATAATACTTGTAACCTCGCTGATTATTTTCCCTTGCTGTCGAGCGTGTGAAAAATCGCTCCATGCATTCCTGGTGAAAAGACGAACGAAATCCCAAAAGTTGAATTTTTCCTGGGGAAATATCCGTTTGAAAGCCATCGCTTCCCGCCTGTACCGGTTATAAATCCCCTTCGGTAAGTCTTCATGAACGTGGATGATCTCAGCCTCAGCGATGTACGAGATGCTTGATCCACCCTCTACCGCCCAATGTGCCCATTCCAAGTCCTCCAATCCAGTTAGCGTCTCATCATAGGGGTGTTCTATCCAGAGGTCTTTCCGGATAGCAGCATTGGCATTATTGCAAAAAGGGTTGGTTTCCTGAATTTTGGATTGATCGGGAAACCAGCGTAAGAAGATTTGGTGTTCAGAAAAACGAGTAGTCTCACCACCACGTTGCTTGCCATAGGTCAAACCGACACGCGAGTCTTCAAAAGGATGGATTAACTTTTCAATCCAATCTGGATAGACTGGATAGATATGTGCGCTGGCTATCACGATAAGCTGACTGGAAGCTTGGCGGATGCCGAGATTCAATGATCTGCCAAATGAAAATCTCTCCGGCTCAATCTGGATTATTTGTACTGGGAATTCCCACTCGTCACTGGCTGCGATGTCTCTTGTTTGATCAGTTGATCCTGAGTCAACCAGGATGACTTCAAAATCTTTGTTCGACTGCTGGCTAAGACCTGTAAAGAGTCGGCCAAGGTGTTTTTCCTCGTTGAATGCTCTAACCACCACTGAGCAGCTGAATGGGGTCATCTACTAAATCGAAAATCCTCGATAGCTGCTACCAGTCATTGTCCACTTCGTAGCCCAAGTTTATCAATAGATCCCCGGTTGATTGTTTAAAGAAGTCAATATTCTTTTGAGTGAAGTGCTCCTTCCAACTTCCTGGCACTCCCTTGCGGAATGTCCCAGATTTTTTAGGTTGTATGGCGCTGGCGAGGATTCTCACTGAATTCTGGCGGTCGATCTCAGGCTGAAATCCTTTTCTTTCCAGATAATCCAGTATTTGGTTGAAGGATTCATCCTGGTCCAATCGTAAATCTTCAAATCGGAGACACAATATATCCGGTTGCTCGCGCCACCCCAGATAAGCTGCGTACCTGGCTCGAACACTTTTCAGCTCGAACCCCGGCTCAGTAACACCACCAATGGCAGCATTAATTCGCTCTTCCATTGTTTTTAGTTTCTCGTTGTAATAATGGTGCATACCATGATCTGCAAACATTTCTGTTGCATAGAACACGTGCGAGACGATCATGTCCCTGGGATCCCGGTAAACAAAAATTGAGCTAAAACCAGAGCGCGTTAAGGCCTCGATATATTTATCACTCGCTTTTAAATACCCGTACCCGATATCCCCCGACCGCATCCGGGAAAGATTTTCTAAAACCGCTTTATCTGAAAGCTGCTGGTTATCTTCTGTCCGGTTGACAGGCGGAAATCCTGAATTTACAAATGGTCCAATTTCAGTTAACCCTTGCAGGACCTGATTAATAAGATGTGAACCCGATTTTGGCATCGCATTGCCAAACACAGCTGGGGTAGCGGCCAATTTTCGGGATCCCCAGCGGGCTGCTGTTAGCATCCTCCTAGCACGCCAGCGAACTATTTTGAGCCAGTGCTTTACTGAATTATCTTGATCGATAAAATTCGAATTGGCATCCACCCTACTGCTCTGCTTTAACCTTTGCGATACCAACTGGCTGGTATTTCGGATCCCATTCACCCCACGGCATACCATTATTGCCAGAACGAAAATAGAACGAGGCCAGGCTCTCTTTTAGCTCCCGGTTGTCACGAAGAGCGTCGAATAGTTGATCATACTGATCAAAATTGGATTGAACATCTTTCGGAATATCAAATATACGCCTCAGAGTCGCTTCACTGTAGCACCAACCTTGAGATGGTTCATGGAACCAGTCTTCTCCTTTTGCAGCGCCCAGTGTGGCCAGGAGTGCCCCCCCGGGTTTTAATACCCTAAATAACTCAGCAACCACCTCCTCTAATCCTTCTGGTGAGTTATGCTCTAAAGACGAAACTGCCACAATTGCATCTATTGAGTTTTCGGAGATATCAGCAAGCTCTGTTAAATCCTGGTTGTAGATGAATACTATCCCAGTATCACGCTTGTCTTCACTTTTGGTGAGTGCTTTGGTTTGATAGCTCACTGCATCGACAAAATTTGCCATTCGCATTTTTAGCGAGCTTTGACTTACATTATTGGGGTACTTAGACCTTTCTTGATAATCGTCTTCGCGTAATCCTTCGACATTGAATCTGCGCCTGAACCTGGGCGACAAGTTTGCACGGCTCTCACGATCGATACTGATTACAGTGGCACCCTCGTTTGCCAGATACCATTGCATCACCCCCGTCCCTGCACCAGCGTCGATCATTTTCTGGCCATCGATCTGGTCCAGATTTCCTATAATCCAGGATAAATCAAGCAGATAATGCCAACCAAATTCGAGTTTCAGTTCCTTCGCCAAAATCTTGAGCTCATCAATGGTGGTTTTTTCGCTCTCTAACAAAGATACTGGCAGGATTTCGATTTTGTCAGCCATTACTATATGTCTCGGATAGGAGGAAAGGTTTTTCGTGAATAATGCCGTCTATCAATACCTGCATGGTAGGTGAATTCTCTGCTTTTAGTTGGCGCCAGCTGAACGGTTTTAACCTCACATAACCAGGTTGGGTATGATCCTCAAGGAAATCATTAAAAGGTATTGAGGCTTTAAACTGCTGGAAGTACATGAATTTTCTGGCATTTCTCAACTTATCTTCAGGGATTTCGAGCGAACCTTTAGCTGATAGAAATCTTTCTGCCTGTCTGCGATAATCCTTAGGCGTTTCGGGGAAGTACACGATATCGTACTGGGTATACCGTGCCCTACCACCACAAAGGACAGACTTACCCATCAGGGCAGCCTCAAGACCAATTGAAGAGTTGTAAACCATTACAAATTTCGATCGCTGAATCAACTCATAGGAGCTTAAATACTCTCTCGGACTGATGAAGACTACGTTTGGGATTCGATCAACTTCATGTCTGGCAATCCAATCAGGGACACTCTCCCGGCTTTGCTTCCCGGAACGCATCTCATCTGGATGAGCACGAATCACGAAAAGTGTCTCCGGGTGAGATTTGATTAATTCCTTCACCAAATCCAACCAGCTGAACATTGTCGCAAAGACTGTATTGGAATGTATCTGGCTGGTATCGAAGATTACATTGGTAAAAACTGGGACTATCTGTTTGAATTGCTCTACTTTCTCAATTAACTCATCATCCATCTGACGCATTTCTGGCCAGAACTTGATCCCCGCCATGGTAAATCTTCCTTGAAATCTGTGCCCGAGATAATCATCCAGGGCTTCGTTCTGCTCACTTGTCAGCCGGAAATCCTCAGGAATATTTACCGGATAAGATGTGGCTTGCTGGTCGGTAAAAAAAGCTGAAAATGGTTTGAAACCTACCTCATGAGTAACTACACGCAATACCCTTTTTTGTGCCAGCCAACGCACAATCGCTTCTGGAAACAGTACTCCATTGAATACGACCATTGTTCGGGGATCGACCTGTTCAAGGAAATTCGAAAACTCAACCGCGACCTGCCAAGCCGATAGGATGAATTCGCGAAACAAGAACCGGGTTTGCTCATCATCTTCCAGGGTATGCTGCCGGGTTGCCCAGCGTAGAGAAGGTAACACGATCTCACCGAGGGGAAGATCGCCAACTTCACCCATTTTCTCAATTGGTGGATGAGTAAATCCAGACAATTCCTGAACATTGAGTTTGCCAATTAATTCCCTGAGTAAACGGTCTTCATCATATGAAAAATCCACCGTTGGTGCATGGGCGTACAATCTTCGGGAACGAGAAACACATGCCGCGCATGGTGGTAATTGGGATGGATCTTGCCAGGATGTCCCTAGCACACATCTACTCATCCCCGCATTACAGGCAAAATACGCCACCGGGATACCGGCAACTTGCAAGCCACAGGCAGTTAAATACGCATAAGCAGCATTCAAACTGATCCCGGATAATCGCGCGGAAGCAATAAAAAAGCCTACTGTTGGGTTATCTGGTTTCGGACGCGCATTATTTGCTATTTGACGATTGAGCCGGTACAGCCGCCAGTCACGCTTTAAATCCTCCCTTTTCATCCCATATCGGGTATAGAGACTCGGTTTTCCCATCAAATTGAAACTTGCTTTAACTTCAGTTTCTGCTCCGCTTCGGCATATGCGTCTGATAATCGTTTGATTGCAATGACAAAACCTTCGTTTCCCCGCTGGTGACCTCGCCAAATTTCAGGGATCATTGTCCCATGATATCCATCGGTTGTTCCAGCCCCAATGACTTCGAAGAAGTGTACCCAATCTATCGTGCCTTCACCTATCTGTAATCCCTCACCATCCAGGCCTGCTCCATCTGACAAATGCAGGTGATTGATATATGGCAACAACACCTTCACTTGTTCATAAAAATCAATATGAGCCCAGTTGCAGTACAGTTTTGCATGAGAAGTGTCAAAACACATATCAAGTCCCAAAGGTTTGATGAAATCAACAATCTCATATGCGTCCATAAACGCGTTTGTCAGCCACTGTCCGCCAAAGTACCAGGGATGGGGTGGCAGATTCTCCAACAAGAGCGTTACTCCGTCGTAATCCAATTCTTCAACAGATTTGCGCAAATTATCGTACAGAGCTTGTTTATCCTCGATTGGATGATCGAGGCTCATTCCACCAGTATGCACAACTACCTTGGGGACATCAATGAAATGGGGTCCCATCTCCCGGGTCAAGTTAATTGTCTTTTGGATTAAGACGACAGATTGACTTCTTTGGTGTTCATCTTGTGAACACAAATCCACCAATGTCCGTTCAAAGAATTCCGGTGCATGGACGACCAATTTAAGCTCATGATCACCCCCTGGATAATGTTCATCCAGGTCCTGGTCGGTAAAATGAAATTCCAGCATCCGGGGGTGGTATTTCAATGAATCTTCGAAATCACGAAAACGAACCGTAAAACCCCATTCAAGGGGCAAAGTATGCTCCACGTCGAGCTCGATATTGATTCCGAGATCTCGGTCAGTGAAGGGTTCATCAACCTGAATCTCCCTGATGGATGTTTTGCCAATCAGCTCCGGATATCGTTGGGGGGAAAGACCCAGGGCAGGTCCTTTCACGGCGACCATATCGGCGGTGATTTTCTCTCCTGGTTCAACCTGGCGAGTAGCTACCAGGCTTTTCCCTAATACCTCGCGATTAAGGATTTCCCCCCTCGAAATAAATTTCTCTTCTCCGGTTCCTAATGCCAAATTGATTTGGTGAATATCCCGGACCATCTTCCGGAATCCATGCGGCTCCAGGCTGGCAGCATGATCGGGTCCATCCATTGTCCGGTCCAGGGTGATGTGGCGTTCGATGATACAGGCTCCCAGCGCTGAAGCTACAGTCGAAACGGAAATTCCACGTTCATGACCAGAATAACCTACCGGCACACCAAATTTTCTCAGTTGATCCATAAAGCGCAAATTTATATCTTCAAAAGCAGCTGGATAGGTGCTATTGCAGTGCAGCAGGATAAATTCAGCCCCTTGATCTTTTAGGTAATTGACGCTAAATTCCAATTCATCCATGTGCGACATGCCTGTGGACATGATCAATGGTTTCTCCTTCTTAATCAAATGATCAAGTAAGGGTATATTGGTCATATCTGCCGAGGCAACTTTAAAAGCGGGTACACCCAACTGATCAACAAAATCTGCACTTTCCGCATCAAATGCTGAACACATGAAGGTGATCTCTTTTTGTCTACAATAATTGACAATCTCATAATAAGCTTCGTCTTTCAGCTCAACACGCTGCAGTATCGGAAGCAGGTAGCGAAGTGTTTTTTCACCGGAATTCGCGTTGTCGAGATACTTCCGCGCGTACAAATTTTCCAGATTTCGTTTTTGAAACTTGACTGCATCCGCGCCCGCGGATATGGCAGCGTCAATCAGCTCAATTGCCAGGGGCAGGATGCCATTATGATTGACACCTATTTCTGCAATGACATATGTAGGTTGATCATCACCTACCAGGCGGTCACCAATTTTGACCACAGACATAAATTCCTCCAGGTGCAGTTTGATAATCTCCCATTTGTTGAAATGGAATAGAACTGCACATTATTGTTTAGATTTAATTTCGTCTATTTCTGAACTTGCTGCTTGCGATCAATCTTAATCTCGTATCCCAAGTCCCCCATTGTAATCTCGCCGCTTTCCAACAGCCTTTCAGCACGTCTCCAATCGTCAGGTGAATCGATATCGATCCACTCTTCTGCACCAATCACCAGAGGCAATATGCGCTCCCCGGTCATCGAAGCTTTTCCCATGATTGTGTCGACCCAGGCTGCATCCACATACCCTGTCTGCCAGAAAACCTCTGGCAGCGCCTGGCGGGGTAAATTGTAAGGTTCGGGTAATTCGCTCTCCAACAGCTGTTGGAGAAATCCATCCTCACCGACCCTCCACATCTTGTATGGATTTTGGAAGGGCACACAAATCGTGCGGATCGAATCCGCTTCCGGGCGTTCAATTAATCGCCACACGGCCTGATTGATATGTTCAACCCTACGCAACGGCGAAGTAGGTCTTAATTGGACAACAATCTCTGGTTGATAATCCTGGTTTGATTTCAGCCATTCCAGGGCATGCTTGAACACGGGAAAATCGGGAGTTTCATCCCTGGAAAATTCTTCTGGCCTGGTGAATGGCGCCTCTGCGCCAAATTCTTCAGCGATAGCCCTGATTTCCTGATCATCAGTTGAAACAATAACCCTATCGACGGTGTCTGCTTCCAATGCGGCCGCGATGCTGTATGAAATCAGGGGGAATCCGGCAAAATCAAGGATGTTTTTCCGGGGTATGCTTTTTGATCCGCCCCTGGCAGGGATGATCGCCAGGACTTCCGGTGTACTCACCAGGCTGTCCAGCCTCCATCAACCACCAGGTTTCCACCGGTCATGTAGGATGATGCATCAGAGGCGAGGAAAAGCAATGCGCCGTTCATCTCATCTTTTTCAGCCATCCTACCCAGGACTGTTCTGGATGAGTAAGCCTTTAAGAATTCTACATCGTGCTCGTTGTAAACTCCACCCGGAGTCAGCGCATTCACCCGGATGTTCTTCCCAGCATAATAAGTTGCCAGATAGCTGGTCAAACCCAATACCCCAGCCTTGGTGACCGAATAATACACCGGTTTATACTGAGGTGGTTCTCCATCTTCTTTGTAGATGCGCTGGTCAGGGCCGACCAATCCGTAAATGGAGCATACATTGATAATCACTCCTCTTCCTTGAGCTCTCATTTGTTTCCCAGCCGCTTGGCAGCACAAAAACAATCCAGTCAAATTGACGTCTAAGGCTTGGTTCCAGGTCTCTAATGGGTAATCCTCAAATTCCACAGAGAGGGGATTCCTCATCTCATCCAAACCGTTGTCTCCCTGACGATCAAATTTCGGATCCATCGCGGCACTGTTAACCAATATATCCACCCGACCAAACTTGGCTTTCGTGCTTTCAATAAGATTGTCGACCGATTCTTTGACTGAGACATCCGCTTGAATGGCGAATGCCTTGCTAGTCAGCTCTTGTGATTTATTCTTTTGATCGGTTATTGGATTATTCAATGAGGCTGCGACCTTTTCTGCTGCAGCCCCATCGATATCTGTGATCACGACAGAGGCGCCCGCTTCTGCTAAGGTTTTACAAAATTCCTCCCCCAACAAACCTGCCCCACCGGTTACAATCGCCACCCGACCTGAAAGGTCAAATAGCTCCGGCAAGTTGCCCATAATTTATTCAGTCCCCAACAGCTTCAACAATCTCCGTTTCTTGCTCATCTTCAACCAGTTTTGATTTGGCATTTGATCCATCCGGGAGGATAAATCCCTGTTCCTCCAAAATCCGAACTATTTTCCGGGCATTTTCTTCAGGTGAAATATCCACTGTGTGCAGGGTGATCTCGGGATTAACCGGCACCTCATAAGGATCATCTACCCCTGTAAATCCAGTAATTTGTCCCCGCCGTGCTCGGGCATACAATCCTTTGACGTCTCGTTCTTCGCAAACTTCAATCGGTGTGTCCACGTAGATTTCCACAAATCTTTCTTTTCCAACCATTTTGCGAACTTCATTGCGGGTGGTCCGATACGGGCTGATAGCAGCAGCAATTACAATGCCTCCTTGCCGGGCAATCTCGCCTGCCACAAAACCAATCCGCAGAATGTTGGTATCCCTATCTTCACGGCTGAATCCCAAACCCTTTGAAAGATGGGTCCGAACGACATCACCGTCTAACAAGGTCACCTGTCGACCACGCTCGAGAAGTAGTGAGGTCAGAATCTCAGCGGTTGTTGATTTCCCTGAGCCGCTTAAACCGGTAAACCAGAGGCACATCCCTTGTTCATGTTTGGGAGGATACATTTGCTGGAGTATCTCAGCGGTTTCCGGTCGCGTAAACCAATCCGGGAGTAATTCTCCTTTTGAAAGATAATCATCGCGCACCTGGGTACCAGAAATGGAATATATTTTGGCATCCTCTGGTACTTTCGCCCCTTCTTCGTACCTATCTTCATCTGCCAGGTAAACTAATTCCTTAAACTCGATCGGTTGTACACCAATTTCTTCACCATATTGGCTCAACATCATTTGTGCTTCATATGGCCCATAGAATGGTTTCCCATTACTATCTTTCCCAGGACCAGCATGATCACGGCCAATGATGAAATGAGTCGCCCCATGGTTGCGGCGAATGATGGCATGCCAGAGGGCTTCTCGCGGCCCTGCCATTCTCATTGCCAATGGAAGCAAACTTAAGTAAGTACGATTGGGATCGTAATATTCTTCAATCAAGGTTCGATAAATTCGAACCCTGGTGTAATGATCGACATCTCCCGGTTTCGTAAGACCTACCACGGGGTGGATTAATAAGCTGCCATCGACTTCATCCGCTGCAATCTTTGTCAGCTCCTCATGGATGCGGTGCATCGGATTCCTAGTTTGGAAAGCCACAACATTGTCGTAGCCGAGGGATGATAATTGGGCTCTCACCTCTGCAGGAGTCTTGCGCAGTTCTCGAAAATCATGGTATATCGGCAAATCGATTACCTGTAGCGCCCCTGAGACGTAAACGTTTCCCCAGGTTCCCATCTCAGAAACAAGGGGATGGCGATGGTCTGTTGTGCCTAATACCAGCCTGGTTTCACGCAGTTCATCCCAATGATAAACTTCTTCAATCTGCATAATAGCAATCGTGTTGTTGCGGGAATCGCTCAAAGTGATCTGTTCCCCCCAGCTGGGTAGAGATTGCTCATCCACAGGTAGGGTAACAGGCAGTGGAAACAAGGTACCATCCGTCAAACGCATTTCGGTCAGCACCCGCTCGTAGTCAGCCTTGCTCATAAACCGGTCTAATGGTGAAAATGCTCCAGTAGCCAAAAGCTCCAGATCACAGAGTGCTCTCTGGGATATCTGGATTGATGGTAAGCGACTGGATTTCTCAAGCAGGTCCTCTCGTTCCTCACCTTTCACAATAAGATCGACCAGCTTTCCCCCATAAGGAGATATTAATTCCGCTGTTTTGTGTTCGTTCATTCAATCATTCTCCTAATTTATGCAAATTTCTCACTAATAAATAAGTTCTATGGACGTGTGAATCCATGTACCAAAAGCCTTTGCTATGTGAATTTTTGATCTCTTTTCGAATCTTCTTTCTACGGTAATGCCACCCCAAAGGTTACGCTTAATTACCTCTCAAAATTGGAATATTACTCACAGTTTCCAGGGATGGATTTTACCACACTCAGCATCACATTATCATGTTTTTTACAAGAATGAAATGTTGAATATTGTCCAAAAAACATCTTTTGGTGCTGGAAACACCGAAATGAGCATTTAACCAACTGTCAGTGATGGAGTTTCGTTGATAACAATCAAACAAAGGTTTCGATCAGTTGGTAATTTGTCTGATTATCCCCTATCAAAAAGCGGGATAATTTTACTTTCTTCGGCAGATCTTTTTGCTGCCAGGGCTAATTCTAAGGCGCGGATCCCATCTGTGAGCGTACATTTGGACTTCTCATTCCCGCGGACAATGTCAATAAAGTGAGACATTTCGGCAAGAAACATATCGTTTCGTTCGAATTCTTTCCGAATTGAGAAGTTCTTCCATGCATTTTCTTCACTTCGATACAGCCTAACTCCTCCACTTGCATAGTTCCAGCTGATTGTTCCATCTGTACCGATCAACTCAAGGTAATGGTTGGGAGGTTGTTGTACATAATCGAGATGAACACTGCCAATTGTCCCGTTTGAAAACCTGACCCCAATTTCAGCAGAATCTTCCACCTCAACATCCAATCCTCCCCGATTCCCGGAGAAGGCCCACACTTCAGAGATATCACCGAGCAGCCACCGCAGATAATCCAACGGGTGTGAAAGTGTCAGTATTACCCCCCCACCCAGATCAGCTCTTGCGCTGTACCCTTGGCGATAATCCTCCCAAGGATGCCATCCGGGCAAATACTCTCCCCAGTGTGCCCTGACTGAGACCAGATGTCCAACGACTTTTCTTTGAAGAAGATCTTCCACGATTTGCAACCCAGGGTGGAAGCGGAACTGGTATCCAACTAAAACCTCCCCACCTCCGCTTTGGATTGCTTTCAAAAGATCCTCAATAACTTCCAGGGAGTGAGAAACCGGTTTTTCCAAAAGCAGGTGACATCCAGCCTGAGCAGCTGGAATCGCAACCTCGATATGCATCGAAGTTGGATTTGAAATGATCACCGCATCGGGTTTATGGTCAAGAGCTCGCCCGAGGTCAGTTTCGACCGGGAACTCAGCCAGCTCATCATCAGGTAGCGTACTTTTATTGGTGCGGTAGAGCATTATCTCCCGTTCACCCAGCGCTACCAGATTACGCAAGTGCTGGCGTCCAATTGATCCTAATCCTGCAATCAGGAATTTCATGCGGAAATCAAGTCTAGTTTTTCAACAATCCCAATTTCATAGTTCCAGGATTCTAAAGTTTCGCCGGCAATTTCATTGAAGGTTTCCATATCCTGCTGGGTATACATTTCCCTCCAGGAACCATGTTTGCCTTTGACCAGGGATTGAGCGATATCATCAGCTTTCTCGCGCTGCCAGTCCGCATCAGGGTTGCGAGTCATTTCTACCTTCACCTTCTCCTGTAGGCCTGCGTTTTCGGTTTGAACACTCAAAAAAGACCACAAGCGTGCCATTTCATCCCAGGGATTATGAATTAAATCCTCAAATCTCAGTGATAAGTAACGATCTCCATAAAGTTGGCGACCGGTTTCATCAGTTTCAGTAACATTATCAACCCAACCTTGGGCTGCTTGCATGATTCCCTTGCGAGTAAAGAGCGAGCGCTTTCCTGATAGATATGGATCTGGATCTTGAATAAAAGATTGGAGTATGTGCTTATCGTCATTGGACAATTTATGTGGGTTATCAATAAAAGTCTGGATGCGGTGTGATAGAGCAGCATCCCGACCATCTCTAACCAGGAAGATCAGGTGTGCGTCAGGATAAACCTTGGATAACTTTCGAACAGCTTCACCATTAACTAAGCTGTTTGGACTTTTATCACCGACGATCTTCTTTCCTTCCTTGCGAGCATCCCTTTCGAGGATAAAATCACTCACCGCTCTCAGTACTACCGGTGAGAGGTCTCGTTTTCTATTCCAACGATTGCTACTCCTGGTGAACCATTTAGCAACTTCATTATCCGCTACAAGGCCCTCAAGGAATGGAGGTCTCGAAAAAAAATGAGCCTGATAATTGCAATGAACCTCCGGGTGCAACCTCACCAGACGGGTTAGAAGAGTTGTTCCAGATCGGGCATGTCCAAAGATGAAGAATTTTTCCATGGGGAAGAAATCCTTGGCCTCAGCTACCTCCTCACTGCTGATACCAGGAATATCTTCTCTTTCACTATTATCCAAATTTCCTGTGAGAAGGACTTTTGTTGTTTTATTAATTCGACGGAAAATTCTATTGACCATTGTGTCCATTCAACAAGGAAATTAGATACTCTCCGGTTCGTTTACCAGCGCTTCCATCAACAAAAGTGGTCTCTCGTTCAGCAAACTTCCTTTGATCCACTATATCTGCCTGAGGATTTGCAAAATAACTATTTATCGCTTCACGGAGCTCTGATTCATTCGTCGCAACTTGACCAGCTCCGGATGCCCGAAAACGGGAATGTGTAGGCCAAATGCCGATTTGTGACATTGGCAACCAATATTTCCCCGGCCAACCAGTCGGTGAATCAATACAAACCGAAATTATCGGTCTCTCATGCAATGCAGCTTCAACGCACATCGTTGAATAAACTGTCAGGAAAATATCCGCCACCCCCATCATCGAACTTTTCTCTGGCATGTCATCAAACGCATAAAATCCTAATCCTCCGGACTTCATTGGTTCCACAACATGTACATGGGGATTTTCTTCTGCGAGAGTGCGAATTTGGTCGGCCTCTTCTACATAAAAACCGCTCATGTGGATCGGATGTAAACGGATCAATAACTGGCTCGGAATGTTAAGCTGGTCGGAATTAATCAGGTTAACCAAGGCTTGAATGTTTTGAATATTTGGTGATAAATTTACAAACGAACTGGCATAGGTAAGCAGCTTCCGGGATGGATCAAGGCCATGAAATTCAAAGTATTCTTCCCGGTTCATTATCCATTCTTTGCGAACATAGCCATCATACGGAGGCATCCCCCCCACATTTACATTCTCTGGTTTCCAATCGGCGCCACCAATAAGCTCATTTTTTTGAATTTCAGACCAGCAGGTAATCCACTCCACCTCTGCACCAGGTAAACCATAACTACTTGTGCTATCCCAAGAGAAAATCGCTGCCACGGAAGGGATATTATGTTTCGACGCTGCTCGCAGAAAATACCGATCCTGGCGAAATCCTGGAGAACTGGCAATCACCAGTTCAGGATCGTACTTCTCGAATAAGTCGTCATATAAATCTGGGGTAAATCGGTTTTGATATCTCACGAGTGTTTGCCTGGCCAGCCGGGATCGCCGCAGTATTTTGATTAATAATGCCATCAATGGGAAGAGGCGTTTGCGTCGTCCATGCGCCTCGCTTTTAACATGTTGGATGTAGCTTTCAACGACGGCTAAATTTGTTCCACCGGCGGCCCCAGCTCTACGGAGGAAATCCAGCCACCATTGAGTGGTTGGGGAATTCTTTTCAACATATTTCTGGACATCGTCAAGACGCAGTCCTTCAAAAATCAAGCCAGCTTGTCCAAACCGCTCCTTGATTGGATCGATTGACCTTTCATCGGTCAGGATTACTGCTTCAATCCCTTCACTTAATAGGGTTGAAATGACGTCACTTTGAAAAAAATAAAAAATGGCCAGACCATGATCGGCGACAATGAATACACGTTTGGATGCCATTAAAGAATCCATACTCCTCGAAAAACGATGATTGTTGTAACCTTTGGGGGAGATAGAAATTTCTTTGCTGTATAAATCAAGTTGATGATTGTTTTGAAATTCAAAAAATCAAGATTGATGCCCAAATCTACTGCTTCTCCACGTACAAAGCTCGATAAAGGAAATCATACACATTCAAGAAGAATTGATTGATGCTGGGTATTCTCAATAATCTCGAAATAATTCGGAATAGCCCGGTTTTTTTGCTCAAAACCAGCTCCTCTTGGGGAATATTTATTTCAATGGGCCCATCCAAAGTCTGTACCTCCGTCAGCAGTTTTGCACTGATCATATTGCCCATATGAAACACGTAATTCTCTTGGGTTGAGAGATGCAAATAGCCTAAGTCATCTATCTTGCGATCGAGAGACGTGGTTTCAGATCGATGAAGACCCTTGCTGACCGGTAACGGGACCAATTCCCGTGCTAAATTTCGCGGGAGGATAAATTGCATATGGGTTGCACCAAGTACCGCGTTGGTGCTGCTGCGGAGATCGGTGAAGCAGGTCAATTCCATATCAAAGAATTTGGCTGATAGTTCATCATCTGCACCAATTCCCTGGCAGTATTCTTTGACAATCGCCTCCTCTGGGCGGTAATTTCCAGTCTTGAATTTCTGATTATCGTTCAATAAAAGATGGGCTTTTCCAGCTCCTTCGAGAACATCATGGAATGTCGGCTGCGCGCTGACCATACCTACCCTGGGAAAAGCATTAATTATCTCAAAACTGGCCTCTAACCACCCCTGTCGAAAAAATACATCCGAGTCTGCGTAACAAATAAATTCATTGGGCATGCAGCCAAAAATCCAGTTCCAGGCCCCAACTTTCCCGAGATTATTTTTAGAAAAAATAAGCCATTCAATTATTCGATCATCGCTAAGATCTCCAAGGACCTCGACTACCTCGGGACAGCTGCCATTATCAAAAACCAACAAGTCAAATTCCTGACTTGTATGTTCATATAAACTGGCAATCTGGTATTTGAGAATGTCTAAGGAATGTTTGAAATAACCCTTCAGAAAAGGTATGTAGACCAGTAATGCGATCCCGATTCGTTTGGGTTCATATGCCGGTACTCCTGATTTCGAGGGATTCTGGCCAGTTCTCATCCAAATAAGCTCATAGTGACAAACAATTCGATCAAGGAAATCCGATCAATTTTCGTAATACAGTCTGAAGATAAAATCATAAATACCAAGTAGGATTTGCCTGACAATAGCTATATCGAAAATTCGATTTCCTTTTTTGGACTGATGTGGTGCCTGACTTTCTTCCTCAACTCCATTGATCCTGTTGCCTAGATGCTTGACATATGGTTCACATGTTGCCAGCCGCAAATACCCTGCCTGATTGATCAATTCATCTAACGATCGAACCTGTCCCATGGGACGATCCATTTCAAACGGCAGAAATTGCTGCATAACCGATTTGTGGGTGACAAATTGGAAATGGGCGGCGCTGATAAACGCGGATACACCTTGATATGTCAATCGCCATTCACTTTTCGAATCGAACCATTCACGTGCCTGTACCTCGGATGTCCCCAAACTAATCACGTGCTCATAGAAAACATCCCAGGGAATGAATTTTCCATTCTCTAATGTGACCTCGGGTTGAGATTTTGCCCACTCCAAAGTCTTTGAAAAATATTCATCGGGCGATCTCAACGGTCGTGCGGTCACCATCCCCACGTTGGGAAAAGTATCCAGGATCTCCAAAGAGTTTTCTAACCAGCCAGGGCGAAATAGCACATCGCTATCGGAGTATGCGATAATCTCGCCTTGTGATCCTTGAAAAATAAAATTCCAGGCCCCACCTTTACCCAGGTTCTTATCAGATAGCAAAAGATATTGGATTAATCCGTTTTCTTTGGCTTCCAACAAATAATCTTTCACTTCATTGCAGCTGTCGTTGTCGAATACCAATAAATCAAATGGTAAATTGGTATTCAACCAAAGGCTGTCAAGACAGGTTTTTAAGACTTCCAGGCTCTGCGAATAGTAGCCTTTCAGGTGCGGAATGAAAGTGGTCGTTGCCACAGTAATCTTTTTTGGCTGAGCAACTTGCTTCATCGATTTTGCCGGATTTTGACCAACTCGCATCTGGAATTCTAGCTTCTCATGTATGGAACACTGGAGGATCGCGATACTTTGATTGCCAGCTGAACTTGTGCAGGATTTCCAAATTCCCTGAGAACATCAGAAACAAACCTGATCCTCAAGTCAGTTATCTCCCACAACAAGCAAATCCCCGAGCAGATATTTGTTCAGCCAGATGGTGGCATGTTTGACTTCAGGAAATTGTCTTGCTGTCGACCACACCTGGGCTCTGTAGAGCAGTTTGTCGCAGTCTTCTTTTGGCTTAGTAAACGATCCCGTAAAGCGGACCGTAACATTACCCGAATTCTTCTTGAAACTCACATCATTCACTCTCAGCTTCGACTGGTAAAGTGGGTTATAGAGGTTTCCAGCGTATTGCGTTCCAGTTGAAAACAAGCTGTTTAAGGCTATTTTCACATCCTCTTTTACGTCACCCGTGCGAACAAAACCAGCGCTTACTGGAACCAGGCTGTCACCACATCCTGTAGGACCCCCGGTACCTTGAAGAACAAGGTATTTTACGATTACATTAGATGGTATCCCAGATTGAGGTACCGTGGTATTCGTTGCTGTTGGAGTTGGGGTGGGTTCTTCTGTTGGGGTTGGGGTTGAAGTATTTGTTTGAGTAACCGTGGGTGAAGCAGTCGGTGTATTCGTCTCTGTGGCTGTTGGTGTTGGTGTTGGGGGTAAAGGAGTGTTCGTCGGTGGAACCGGCGTGAATGTAGGTGGTTCTGGGCTGCTGGTAGCTTCAACTTCTGAACCTGTGGAACAGGCTGCTAAGACCATCAATGAAATTATTAATGAGCTGAACTTCAGTGCAAGCGTTAGTGTTCTCAATTATTTATCTCCATCAACCTTTATTTTTTTGGATTCATTCAATTACATCCGGTATTCAGGGAGCCATGCCTGACGGGGGAACAATCTCTCGATTACGCGCCGGTGAGCTAAACCAGCACTTCTTTTTATCCCGATCCATTGTTCAATTTCAAGCTCAGATTGACCACCTTTTACACCACCTGATCTGGCCAACAAGCTGATGTATAGGGGGATCATGTTTGAACGTGGTCGACCATGAGGTTCTAAATATTCCGTAACAAAACCAGCCATTTTAACCACCTCCACGAGCGAATGGCGACTGAAGGAAGTTAAATGAGCGACTTCGAAACAATCATGGGCGTATAAATTTGGAACTTCAATAAGAATTTTTCCATCTTGAGAGAGATATTTGTCTCTCAATTCCCTTAAATAACCAACAGGGTTTGGGACATGTTCCAAGACATGAATTAATGAGATAAGATCAAATTCACCTTCTCCTGCTGCATCAGCTGCTTCAAGACTATCAAAGACTTTAAGATTCCGGGATTGGGCATATTGCCGGTATGCATCACCTGGCTCAATGCCGATCACCTGGCATTGGTAGACATCCCTGATTTCCTCCAGGAGAATACCGGTCGAACTGCCAATATCTGCAAAACTTTCGACCTTATCAACGCCACTATCCTGAAGAAGATTCACAATTGCATGAGCCCTGGCTCTCTGGACAAGGATATCTTTTTGTTCAGGCCCTTCGTTTCCCTGGTAAATTTGACGATATTCAGCTTGATAAAACACCTTCAACTCATCTTCTGTCATTCGTGGGGACTGGTAAACAAGACCACAATTTGAACATAACCTGTTTTCAACCTCATAACCACGAAATACTCGCTTGTCGAACAGTGTGCTGCGCCCATCTTTGCACAACGGACATTTGGAGAGATTTTCAGGCATTAAGTTGTGACTCTATCGTTTGTGCTGAGATTCTAGAGATTGCGTTCGTATCTCCGCCGGTTCTTTTTTAACCAACGGACGAGTGATTTCCGGGGACCTTGCAGGTCATCATTCGTGACCAGCAGTTCAATTCGATGCAACAGCTTGGGCATACTCATTGGAGCAGGTTTGAGCTCTCCATCAACTAGGATATTGTTAGCCTCTAAAATGGTATACATTGATTTCATGCCGCCCGCGATAGCGACATTCTTCTTTGTCTCAGGTAGATCATAAGGTGGCTTGTTCCCTGGAAGGTGGCTGTAATCATGATTTTGATGCACAATCATCGCGGAGCGAGTCACATCAACCACCGGCCAGCCGGATTTCACGGCATGGTATATCGTCCAGTTATCCCAACCAGAACGTCCAATCGCGAATTCGGGCATGTCGGTGAGCAAATCTCGTGGAACCAGAAAATAATCGCTGCCAACTGGACCATGCAAGGTGCCATTTCGGTCAACTTCTTCCCTCAAACGAGCATCCCAACCGGGGGAGAAATCCAGCTCTTTTTCTACCTCCAGGTCATATCGCCGTCCTAAAAATAAAAATTTATCTGCCAGAGAACCGACCTGTTTTGCGGCCTCCAAAAAATCTGGCATCAACATGATATCGGCATTCAATATCGCCAGATATGGCGCATCAGTGGACTCCCTTGCAAAATCAAACATTGAATTTATATAAGGAGTCCCTTCTTCACTGCATTTTACTTCCGCAAAATGACGTACATTGAATTCACTGGCCACCTCTGCCATCCCTTGCTCGTTTCCCATTAAAAGCACTTCTACCTCAGATCCCAGATGAATCCAGGATTGGATCGCATTTCTTTGAATGTTATTGATATGGGGATTGGTAAATGGTTTTGGAGCCGTGAAAACCGTCAAAAATGTCATACAGAGAATCTCCGCATCGTTTCGGGTTTGAAAAACAACAAGGATTAATAGATGAGATCACTGATTGAAGTGCCAGGAATTCTCAAGCCATCTCCTACTTGTCAATCTTCTCCACATCCTGATAATGCTTGTGCATAACATCAGCATTGATCTCCGCCAGCTCGGGTTCTCGCTCAAATAATTCAAGCACCTCCAGCCAGGAGAAATCATCCCGGCCCCCAAAGCGGCTGTAGACCTCCCTGAGTAGTTTCAAATCTTGGGGGGTATCAACTGTCCAGCGCAAACTTCCCAGGTCGGGTTCATGATTTACTAATAGAATTCGAAATCGTTGATCATTTTCATACAGGAAAGGCATCACGTGCTCTCGCTGATGTGGTTTGTCCGCTTCTTGCCAGGCAGTCTCTAGTGCAGCGAATGTACAAACCTCTGTATCAAGACCGATCGGAAATGTGCGCTTCCAGGGGGGAGGCAGCCGGTTGGCTGCAAAGTCCCAGGCAGGATCAGGTATAGGTGTCACGCGTTCTGGGGCAGAAACTCGTTCTGTAATCAAATGAGCTCCGCTTCCAAAGAATGCGTCCAAAGTTTGATCAATGACCAGCGGATCGATGATCGGACAATCCGCAGTGAGGCGAACCACGACTCCTGCTGAATGGAATTTTGCAGCTTGATAACAGCGATCGAGGACATCGTGTAAGCTGCCTCGATAACAATCGTATCCCTGCTGATTACAATACATCTCTATTGGGTTATCAGCTTCTTCCTGGCTTGTTGCAACGACCACCTGATCGACAAAAACAGATCGACGGGAACGATCTACGACTCGCGCCAGCATCGGTTTTCCCCCGATGTCCAATAACACCTTCCCGGGCAATCGAGAAGCACTCATCCTGGCTTGAATCAGGGCAACAACTTTTCCTGAATTTGTATAGTTTTTCATTATGCGTGTCTTAATGCGACCTCATAAGCGTTCAGGAGTTTGGAGAAATTCTTCCCCCAGTTCGCTCTCTCTTCTGCGGTTTTACGGGCTGCCCTGCCCATCTCCGAAAATGTCTTGCGCTGGGCTGCTGCAGACAATATTGCCTCAGCAAGATCATCCGCGTCGCCATCTTTGAACCACCAGCCGTTCATTCCTGGTTCAACCCACTCCCTGTTTCCGGGTATATTGGAGACAATGGCCGGCCTGCCGCTCGCAAATGCTTCTATCAAAGAAATTGAACTCCCATCAGTCCGTGAGGCACTCACATATATATCTGCCATCTGGAAATATCTCGGCAAATCTGTGTGGGTTACCTGTCCAGGGAAAATCACCCGATCCATGACTCCACCCCTGGTGAAGGTTTGTTGTAGTTGATTGGCTAAGGAACCATTGCCTAGCATGATCAATCTCAATTCATCATTCTTCTGGGCAGATTTGACAAATGCCTTCGCCAGGATTTCCACACCGTAAATTGGTTCCCAGTTCCGGGTCGATAACAGAGTAAATTGATCACTCCCTTGAAATGGGAAACCACCCGGGATAAACGAATCTAGTTCGATACCCCAAGGAAAAGTGACAATTTTATTGTCAGGCATCCCAAATTCGATCGCTTTATTTCGAACTGTGTCGCAATCACCAATCAAGATCGCGCTTCGCTGTAAGGTATATCTGGTTGCATCACGCCAAAACATATTCCGATCAGCATCATGCAAGAGATCATATCCCCAGGAAGCGCTGATCAACGGTTTAAAGCCTGACAATGCAACTAAGAAGGCACCCCTCTGAATCGGTCCTGCGTGGATCAGGTCAGGGTTTACTTCCTTGATAACCCGGCGAAGATCGAACAACAGGTTTGGCCCATCAAAAAAATTGACGGTCTGTTTTCCCCCCGCCCATTTGATCTGGCGAACTTCAACTGGTAGAGGTCGATCTTCGAGTTGTTCGCGTCTCCGCTCCAATCTGAGATAGTAAACTTCGTAATCTGTGCTGGCTAGGGCCGAAAGAAAACGAAGATCGTGGTTTGTATAATCCCTCGAGAAGTAAATTAGGCGGGTCAAAGGAATTTTGTTGGCAGGTTATTCGCCTAAATCCGTCCAGCGCAGCTCTTGCCCGGCAGTGATATCCGTGATCGCCTTCGCACCAATTACCTGGCCGATCTCATAAGGGTAGATAGCTCCTTTTGTCGCCGGTCGGAGTACGGAGATCAATTCCCTTGAAAGAATTTCGCCTTTGGCGATATCCCTGGCGGCTCGCAAGCAGCGGCGTTGAATGATGACCGTTTCTTGTTCATTCTCCCCAACCCTTTTATCAGCCGAGCCCAGCGCGCGTTCCATTTCTCGCGTCCGGTCAACCATGTCTCGCCAGGTTGTTGGGGTCATGGAGAAGGGATGATCGGGTCCAACCCGGTCGTTATCATCTGTAAAATGTTTTTCAATCACTCGCGCCCCGAGTGCGACTGCGCCTAACACAGTGGTTGGCCCAAAAGTATGGTCCGATAATCCAAGGATTACATCTGGAAACATCACCCGGAAGGTCTCTAATACTCGCAAATGGATATAATCGAAGTTTTCATCGCTGGCTGTGTAGTTCGTATTGCACTGCATCAGTACAAGTTGGGGATTGATTCTCAAAATTGTATGTACAGCCCTCTGAACATCCCCGATGTCCGAAGCGCCAGTTGCCAGGATCACCGGCTTCCCCAAATTCGCCATCCGTTCTAATGCTTCCAACCAGGTAATTTCACCCGATCCGATTTTGTAAGCCGGCACATATTGGTCAAGCATATCAATTGCTTCAAAATCATAAGGCGATGAGAAATAATCTATGCCTGCCTGGTCACATTCCTCTTTGAGAATGGGTGTCCATTCAAAGGGGATTGAAGCATCCTGGTATACCTCGAAGACACTTTTCTTCCAGGTCGCCTGATGTGAAACTTGATCCTGCATCGACCGAAAACCGAAATCAGAGACGATCTCAGGAGCCCGGAAATTTTGAAATTTCGCTGCATCGGCGCCTGATTCAGCTGCTAACCGGATCAATAATTTGGCTCGTTCCAGATCACCATCATGATTGGCGGAGATGTCTGCAATGAAATATGTCGGGTGGTTTTCACCGATTACGTTGGAGCCAATCTTTATTTCCATAACCGCCTCCTGATCTCTCAAATCAGACTTTCATCCCCTGTATGAATTCTGGATACCCATCACGATATTGCGAGTAAAAACCTGCCAGCCCTTCTGTTAACCTCGGAGTTGGTTCTCCCAACTCTCGAATAAGCTTGTCAGCTTTCAAAGTCAGCTTAGGTGATCTGGCTGCACTCAAACCAGACTCGGATACCGAAGCTGGCTCGATCAAAGATTCATCAAAACCGAATAACCTTGCCAG
>JBFFEL010000030.1:0-34052 GCA_041558875.1 Anaerolineales bacterium | reverse complement strand
TTTCATCCCCGCTGTCCGTATGCGCAGGAGATCTGCAAAGGCGAGGCTCCAGAATTCGAGGATCAGGGGGATGAACATCTCGTAGCCTGCTACTTCCCCATCGAGGTTTCTTCCAATGGCAGCTAAATATTCCCTGAAGCAAGTGGACAAAGAAAAAAGCAGCGCGGGGCTGGCTGTCCCCGAGGAGTACGACCACGAACCCCTGGTGAAAATTGAGGGTTTGAGCAAGCTTTTCCCCCTGACCACCGGCATCTTCCAGAGAGCTAAATCCTTCATCCATGCCGTGGATGGCATCAATATTAATATCCAGGAGGGCGAGAGCCTGGGATTGGTCGGCGAATCCGGATCAGGTAAAACCACCACCGGCAAGCTGCTGGTGCGTTTGCATGAGCCAACTGAGGGCTCCATTCGCATGGTGCTGGATGGCGAAGATAAGGACATCGCTCATCTGCGTGGTCGTGATTTGAAATACTTTCACCGCCATGCACAGATGATATTCCAGGACCCCTACGAGTCGCTTAACCCCCGCCGCACGATCTTCGATACTATATCCGAACCGCTTGCCGTTCAAGGTCTTGGCAGCCTGACCGAGCGCGAGGAGCGCGTGGCGCACATTCTGGACACGGTGGGCCTTTCTCCACCCGAGACGTTTGTCTTCCGTTATCCCCACGAGCTCTCTGGCGGCCAGCGCCAGCGGGTGGCCATTGCCCGCGCCCTGATCGTCCTGCCCACCTTCATCGTCGCGGACGAGCCCACCTCTATGCTGGATGTCTCCATCCGTACCGGAGTGATGAACCTGATGCTGGAACTGGCCGATGAAATGGGGGTCACTTACCTGTACATCACCCACGATCTGGCAGTGGCACGCTACATGACCCAGCGCCTGGGGGTGATGTATTTAGGAAAAATCGTCGAGATGGGCGACACTGAGGAGATCCTGGCCAATCCCCTCCACCCATACACGAATGCACTGCTTGCAGCAGTGCCAGTTCCCGATCCAACCTGGAGCCGCGAACAACCAGACATTAAAGGCAGCATTGCCAAGGCGATAGATCCGATTCCACGCTGCCGCTTCTACAGTCGCTGCCCAATAAGAGAAAAGGTGTGTGAAGAGAACGATCACCCACCGTTGGAACAAAAAGCTCCAGACCATTGGGCAGCCTGTTACGTAATATAACCGGATTTTTTACTGCCGTATTGTCCCCCAAAGCAATCCCCATATTTACGTCATTCTGATTAGGACAGCATGGCTGTCCGCCGAAGAATCTTCCTGCACCGAGTCACAGATCCTGCTTGAACACAACAGCGCCTGGCTGGGGACAAGCAGGCGAGCTTCAAGCTTCAGAATAAGATCAAACCCACCTATCTCTCTCGCAGCCGCGGTTCTGCCACCTCGTGCACACCTCTGGCAATGAAGTAAAATGCCGCCGAGAAAAATGAGATCGCCAGGGCAGCCGGAATTAAGAGGTTCCAGGTGATGGTGGCACTTAGCCCCTGGTAGACGAAACCCGAATAGATCATGCTCCCCCAGTTCAAGCGCGTCCGCGACAGGCCCAAGAAAGCGGTAAAACCGAAGGCGAAAACCGCCCCGGTGACGGTTAACAGCATCTGTACCGCGGCCAGGGGAAGCAAATTAGGTGTCAGGTGATGCAGAATGATATGAAGTTTACCGCCACCTGCCACCCGCGCGGCCTCGATAAATTGTCTGTGAACGATCGTCAGAGCTTGAGAGCGCATGATGATCGCCGCTCCGCCTGCACCGGCAATCAACCCGTACATAAATCCAAACTGGATCGGACTGATGTCAATCACCCCACCGATAACAACCATGACCAGCGGTGCAGGAATCAGAAGAGCCAGATTGGTTAAATGGGTCAGCAGTGTATCGACAATCCCACCCAGATATGCAGAGGTTACACCGATGGCGGTGCTGACGAGAGCAGTCGTAATGGCTGCTGTGAGCGCCATGACATAAGTTGGTGTGGTGGCTGCCAGGAGCATGCTGAGCACATCTCGACCCAGTGTATCGGTGCCTAACAGGTGGGTCGCCGAGGGGGGAGAGGGGTGAGGGTATATGGCCATGTCGTAGCCCACTTGCGGATCATAGATGGTTTTTGGCCACACGGTGGATAATAAAATTGGATGGGCAACCGCCATCAACGTGTAGATCAAAATTAATACCACACCAAAAACGGCTAACCGGTTTTGGGAAAATATGCCCCAGGCCTCCCAGCTCCGGCGGCCGTAGTTATTGAACCACATCCAGTATCGCGACAGCTTCATCGCGGTACCATCAACTTGCTTGCCAGAATCTATTTCGATCATAGGTAGAGCCTTTGCGCAGCAGTGGCAGACCGAATTCGTGGGTCAAGGGCTGCATTGACGATATCGATTATTATCCGGGTAACCAGGGAGATCGTGCCGATCACCAATATCAGGCCCATCACCAGCAAGATGTCTTGCCTGCCGACGGCGAAGAAGAGCGTTGTCCCGAGGCCCTCCCAATCCAGGCTTTGTTCGATCATCACCGCGCCGGTCAGCAGGATGGGCAAACGAATCAGCAGTGCGCTGATGACAGGTAGGATCGCGTTGCGAGTCACATGCCGATCTCTGACAACACGGTCGGGCAGTCCTTTCGCGCGGGCCGTGGTGACATAAGGCTCATGCATTGTGTCAAGCACACTGGCGCGCATGATCAATAAAATCTCACCAAAGGAAAGCAAGATGAAAGCCAGAAGTGGAAGAGCAGCTACCTGGGCAATATTTAGTGCATAAGGGAATATTTCCATCCATTGCCAGGTACCTACCCAAATGGCGATAAATAAAGCCACAAACAGCACATTCGGAAAGGCTCGTTTCACCAAGAGTTTAACAATAGCGCGAATAATGAACGTGTTAATCAAGGCAAAGATCAGCGTATAGGTCATGGCGAGCATCACTTCTTCAAAGGCCACAGGGGAGTTCATCCATAAACTATTATCGAAAAAGCGCGGCAATAAACCAAAGCGATTGACGAGAAAATAGATCATCAAGAAAGCCAGCCAGGGGGGAAAAGAAGTGTAAAGCGCGATGGCGCCGAAAGTCACGGATCCGGAGACGAATCCAGGACCCTGCCAGGCGGTCACCTTCCCCAACCACTGCCCGATCACGAAGGCGATCAGCGTGCCTAAGCCAAAGACGAGGATGGAAGCCGGGACCACAGATTTCAAAATACTAATCACCGAAGGCCCAGTGCCCCCAAACCAGGTGTAGGACATACCTAGATCGCCTTGCAACAGGCCCATCACCCAGGCCAGATAACGTTCCCAAATTGGCAAATCTAAGCCAAGTGCTGCGCGCATTTCTTGAGCTTCGCTCAAGGTTAGCCCGAGGACTAGATGGCTGACGAAATCTCCGGGGAGGATTATCTGCACAATAAAAAACACGACTGATTGAAACAAGAACAAAACTAGCAGTCCAGAGAGCAGGCGTCTTATGATAAATCGAACCATATAGTGAACTCCAAGTGCAGCCAGAGGGTATAAAAATTGGAGAATTTAGCGATTGTGGTAAACTCAGTTGCGTTCAGATGACATCAGGCAGTTGGTTTTTTAGGCAAAGACTATGCTCCTTCAAAAAACGTGAGGCTAATCCCTAAGGCCAATGTTTCGTCTTAGTAGAAGATCAAAGTTATCCTTATTAATCTTTATCGGATTGGCTCTCTTGCCACTCCTGCTCGCGGGATTGTTTATTCTATTTGTGCTCGTCCAAATCCCATTCAGATATGACATAAGCTACTTCACGCCCCAATATCAGGAGCTGTACGACGGTCCTGGTGATGTCGCAGCGGCATTAGAAGAAGTATTGCGAACCGGCGATTCACGCTTGTATTCCGAATTAACCGGTCTGCGACGAGAAGCCCGAACTCCTGAGGCAAACCCAAACATGGTCCTGACGATTGTTCTGGAGGTTGATGAGCTCGGGTATTTTCATTATCTATATTATGACGTCAGGACATACAGACGGGCAGTATATTACATTAAGGAAGTTGGTGAACGTTGGGTTGTGATTCCAGAAGACGCAATCTTTGCGTTCAATAGTGGACGGTGGTTAGTGACGTTTACCCCATTGGCTGCGATTTGGTGGGTCATACTCTTCTTCGTTGGATTGGGTGTAATGATCTTCCGTGGATCAGCCAGGTTTAGAGAAGAACTTGCTCGAGGGCAGAAGAATTAGCCTTCACCTTGTTAGAGATTTTTTCTGCGATGTTGATATCGTTTTCGACCTTGGTGAGTTCGAATGAAGAATTAATTAATTTACTGATCTCAAATATATTTGGTTCACAATGCAATTATAGTACAAAAGCCTTTAATAGAATCTGCGACGCTTACCCATTCCTCGAAGTTATAAATCTCAAGAACCATTTCTTCACCAAAGACGGAATTGCGAAAGCCGTTGACGGGTGGCGTTCTCAGTTTAATCCGGTAAAGTTATGAGTCGGTAGGTGAATCCGGCCGTTTGAAAAGGGTCGCATTTCCTTGATCATACGGCTGATCGGTTTCTCCGGAAAAGAAATCGATTGGGAAAAACCCTTTGAGGGCCAGGACCTGCTTATCTTTCTGAACTTGAGATGTTTGATTTATGTGGTAATCTTTTATACTCCAAACCTAAATCTTCTCATCCAAGGAGATGCAAATATTTCGCAGGAAGAAAATCACCATTGCTTTTGGTATCATCATGATTTCCAACATGATTCTTGCAGCCTGTTCACTCGAACCAACAACGCCAGTTGAAACAATCGTAAAGACCGTGGTTGTGACCGAAATCATCGCCGGCGAACCGGTTGAAATTATCCAGGTGGTAACCCCAACTCCAGAACCAGAAGGCCCGCGAACGCTGGTTATTTGCCAGGGGCAGGAACCAGATACCCTGTATCCCTGGGCTGGTAACATGCTCGCCAAGAGCCAAATCCTTGAAGCCATCTCCGAAGGCAGCTGGACTGGCATCGATACCAACTCCTTCTCTTTCCAGGGCGTGATCCTGGAAAAACTGCCCAGCCTCGCGGATGGGGACGCTACACTCTCCGTGGTGACAGTTTCTGAAGGCGACCTCGTGGTTGATGCCGAAGGGTTTGTAGTGTCACTTGACCCAACAACAGAGATCTACCTCATACCCGCAGGTGGTGGCGATCCCATCCTCTATGAAGGCGGAGAAATTCAGCTGGACCAGCTTTCAGTTACCTTCAAATTGCTTCCCGATCTGGTGTGGTCCGATGGAACTCCACTGACCGCCACTGACTCAGTTTATACCTTCAACCTGATAGCGGATCCCGACACCCCGCAGTCCAAGTTCACTTTAGAGCGCACCGCTTCCTATGAAGCATTTGACGATTTAACTGTCGTCTGGACTGGATTGCCTGGATTTTTGGACTCGGAATACTATACCAATTTCTGGGGCCCGTCTCCCGAGCATGTTTGGGGTCAATACACTGCCGCAGAGCTGATTGAGGCTGAGCAATCTTCGCGCGCACCACTGGGTTATGGTGCTTACGTTATCGAAGAGTGGAGACAGGGTGACAGTGTCACCCTGACCAAGAACCCCAACTACTTCCGCGCGGATGAAGGATTGCCCGCCTTCGAGACTGTTGTCTACCGCTTCGTGGGAGAGAACTCGAACACCAACATCGCCTCCATCCTATCCGGTGAATGCGACGTCGTCGACCAGACCTCCGGTCTCGACAATCAGAGCGAACTGCTGCTTGAACTGCAGGCCTCTGGTCAGCTAAATGCCACTTTTGTAACAGGCACGATATGGGAGCACATTGACTTCGGTATCCAGCACATCGAATACGATGATGGGATGCAGACAGGAGAACGCCCTGATTATTTCAGCGATGTGCGCACCCGCCAGGCATTCACCATGTGCATGGACCGTCAATCTGTCGTCAATACCGTCCTGTTTGGTCAATCGATCGTCATTGACACCTACCTGCCCCCACAGCACCCCCTGTACAATGACCAGGTCGCAACATATCCATTCGACCCGGAAGCTGCCGGTGCGCTGCTCGATGAGGTTGGTTGGATTGACGATGATGGTAATGCGTTCACCCCACGCGTTGCCTCCGGTGTGATAGGCGTGACTGATGGAACCCCACTATCTGTCACTTACGAAACTACCGGCTCCAGTCTCCGCCAGCAGATCACTGCCATTATCCAGCAATCCTTAGCTCAATGCGGTATCGAAACTTCCATCCAGTATTACCCGGCCTCCGAGTGGTTTATGGAAGGTCCCGAGGGAAAACTGTTCGGACGACGTTTCGATCTGGGCGAGTTCACCTGGTCAACTGGCGTCCAACCGCGATGCGACCTGTACCTCTCCAGCCAGGTTCCTGGAACAGAGGGCGAAACCTGGGTCTCCATTCAGGATGGGGAGGAGCGCACCTTCAGTACCAGCGGCTGGAGTGGTCAGAACAACCCTGGCTTCACAAATCCAGAATTTGATCTCGCCTGCAGTACTGCGCTTGGTTCTCTTTCCGGTCAGCCAGAATATAGCGCTTCTCACCTGGAAGCCCAGGCCATATTTGCTGAAGAACTTCCCGTGGCGCCGTTATTTTTAAAACTGAAGCTAGCTGCTACCAGACCTGATATGTGCAATTTCATCATGGACCCCACTGCCAACAGCGAGTTTTGGAATATTGAAGCGTTTGACTACGGTGAATGCGCCGAGTAATATACCGGTGAGCGAATTCTTCTAAAAGTTCAATGGTTGGCGGTCAATTGACTGCCATCCATCTTTTTATTATTATTTGGTGTCTGTATATTGATAATGGTTGACTAAAAATCGGAAGTAATTTGACACCTTGAGGATATTTGATGCTGAAATCAAGTCGTGTATCAAATATCGATAAGGGTTTCACACAACCAAAATTTAAATCTCTAATTCATGGAGTTGCTGATGCATTGTGGGAACAAACTCGCCACCATTGTTTTTGGTGTCCTCATGGGTGCCAGCTTTGCCCTGACAGCATGCTCGCCCGCACCCCCAATTCCAACCATTGAAACAATCGTTGAGACCGTGGTCGTGACCGAAATCGTCGCAGGCGAACAGGTCGAGGTTATCCAGGTGGTAACCCCAACTCCAGAACCAGAAGGCCCGCGAACGCTGGTTATTTGCCAGGGGCAGGAACCAGATACCCTTTATCCCTGGGCTGGTACCATGCTCGCCAAGAGCCAAATCCTTGAAGCCATCTCCGAAGGCAGCTGGACTGGCATCGACACCAACTCCTTCTCTTTCCAGGGCGTGATCCTGGAAAAACTGCCCAGCCTCGCCGATGGTGATGCTACACTCTCCGTGGTGACAGTGTCTGAAGGTGACCTTGTGGTTGATGTCAATGGGGATGTGGTTACACTTGATGAATCGGCAGAAATTATGCTATTCCCAGCAGGAGGGGGAGATCCTATCGTCTATGAAGGCGGCGAGTTCGAGCTGGACCAGCTTTCAGCCACCTTCAAATTGCTTCCCGATCTGGTGTGGTCCGATGGGACTCCACTGACCGCCACTGACTCGGTCTACACCTTCAGCTTGTTAGCGGACCCCGACACCCCGCAGTCCAAGTTCACTTTAGAGCGCACCGCATCCTACGAAGCATTTGACGATTTAACCGTCGTCTGGACTGGATTGCCTGGATTTCTGGACTCGGAATACTATACCAATTTCTGGGGCCCATCTCCCGAGCATGTTTGGGGTCAATATACTGCCGCAGAGCTGATTGAGGCTGAAGAATCTTCGCGCGCACCACTGGGTTATGGCGCTTACGTTATCGACGAGTGGAGCCAGGGTGACAGTGTTACCCTGACCAAGAACCCCAACTACTTCCGCGCGGATGAAGGATTGCCGGTCTTCGAGACTGTTGTCTACCGCTTCGTGGGAGAGAATTCGAACACCAACATCGCCTCCATCCTATCCGGTGAATGCGACATCGTCGACCAGACCTCCGGTCTCGATGATCAGAGCGAACTGCTGCTCGAGCTGCAAGCCACAGATCAACTCGAGGCCACATTCATCACCGGCACGGTTTGGGAGCACATCGACTTTGGAATTCAGCCCATCAGCTATGATGATGGTTACAATCGAGGTGTCGATCGCCCGGACTTCTTCAGCGATGTGCGCACCCGCCAGGCGTTCATCATGTGCATGGATCGCCAGTCTGTCGTCAATACCGTCCTGTTTGGTCAATCAATCGTCATTGACACCTACCTGCCCCCTCAGCATCCCTTGTACAACGACCAGGTCAAAGTATACCCATTCGATCCGGAAGCTGCTGGCACGCTGCTGGACAGGGTCGGCTGGCTTGATCTTGATGGAGACCCAACCACTCCACGAGTCGCCTCTGGAGTGGACGGTGTCCCCAATGGTACCCCGTTATCTGTCACTTACGAAACTACCAACTCCAGCCTGCGCCAGCAGATCACGGCTATCCTTCAGCAGTCCTTAGCCCAATGCGGCATCGAGGCCGAAATCCAGCTGTACCATGCCGCCGAGTGGTTTGTGGATGGTCCCGAGGGTAAACTGTTCGGACGGCGCTTCGATCTGGGTGAGTTCGCCTGGTTGACCGGCATTCAACCGCCTTGCGACCTGTATCTATCCAGCCTGGTGCCAGGTCCTGAGGGTGAAACCTGGGTCTCTATCCAGGATGGGAAGGAGCGCACTTTCGGTATCAGCGGTTGGGGGGGCCAGAACAACCCTGGCTTCGCAAATTTAGAGTTTGATCTCGCCTGCAGTACTGCACTTGGTTCTCTTCCTGGTCAGCCAGAATTTAGCGCAGCTCACCTGGAAGCCCAGGCGATATTTGCCGAGGAACTGCCTGTTGCACCGCTTTTCCTGCGCCTCAAACTGGCCGCCACCAGACCTGATATGTGCAACTTTGTCATGGATCCCACCGCCAACAGCGAATTCTGGAATATTGAGGAGTTTGACTACGGTGAATGCGCTGAGCAAATCACCATAGAGTAATTTGTCTGAATATGAAAGGATGGCAGTCAATTATCTATCACCCAACATTGAGTGTTAACCCGAGTACAAACCATTAATCCCTGAAGCCGGGGTATCACTCAATCGCCAGTTATTTATTTTCCACGCATAATGGATTCCCTTCCCCGGTTGGTGATTCGCCCCGCATTGAATGCAGTAAAGGGAATGACCAGACTCCTGTCATCCCAAGCAAAACGAGGGATCCCTTAAGCGAAGGAATTACTCAACCGTCAGCTAGCATTTCCTGCATATCAGGTATTCCTCACTTTCCGAGGATTAAATGACACACCCACTTTTATAATCCCGACGAGCTAAACCTTTTTCAAGATAATTATTTTTACCAAAGTTTAGCCCATTCATACACAGAAGCCACACATGGTATAATTTTTTTCGCTCAATAAGACTTATTGTCGATTTATTATCTGTGATTTCTCCAAAATTTTAACCTTCCTCACCCAGCCCAAGTAAAATTAGTAATATGAACGCTGAATGCGCGCCTTTGTTCAACAGCAGGGTGGAAAATTTGGAACTAAATCAAATTTTGCGCCAATCCCAACCCCAAAAAAACCACTCAGTCGGCGCAAATAAAAGATGACCGCATATCTGATTCGGCGCGCCTTTCAAATGTCCATAGTCGTCTTACTGGCTACATTTGCTATTTATATGTTGCTTACCATCGCCCCGGGAGGTCCCCTATCAGGTTTGCGCCTAGGTGCTGATCGCAAAACCCAGGTCAGCGAGGCTGATATTGCCCGCCTGGAAGCATATCTGGGTTTGGACAAACCCGTGATTTTGCGATACCTTACTTGGCTGGTTGGGGACGACTGGCTGGGTGCTGATTGGATATATGTGAGCCTCTCCCAGTACAGGGAGCTAGATACCGGTAAAGATGGTACCCCGCTAATAAAAATCGATCGCGAAACTGGTGAGCAGTACTATACTTTTACCAAGCATCGCTTCTGGGCTGAACCAGGCGTAGCCTATCTCAACCCGGGATACCCGCTCTGGGTTTGGGGAGAAGAGATCGCCCCAGGTGAATACCTGGCGAGAGAAATTGAAGTCAAACCACCACCAACAGCCAATACTCCAGAGAATATTGCAGTTACCGGTTTTGTCGATTCGCAGGATCGCTTCACCGTTGTGATTGAAGACTTTAATCAAAATCAATACATTATCCAAACCAACGAAGAGACTATTTGGAATTTCCCTCCCGGGGAAGCACATCCTCTCCCAGAGGAGGGTCGTTGGGCCAACATCACCTGGCTAACAGGAGCCGGAGGCCTTCTGGGCAGCTATGCAGAGTTCCACTCAGACACGCAAGGCTTGCTGCGCATGGATTTCGGTTTCTCATGGAAGCTGGCTCCTGGTCAGCCGGTATCGGACCTGCTGGTTAGCCGTTTAGGGAACACAATATTGTTGATGAGCGCGGCGCTAATATTGTCACTCATTATTGGAATCCCGATCGGGATTTATTCTGCAGTCCATCAGTATAGCAAAATGGACTATGTGGCCACTACTTTCGCATTCTTCGGATCTGCCATGCCTATCTTCTGGTTTGGATTGATGTTGATCTTGATCTTCACATACCAGTTTAAGCTTTGGGGATTACCGTTCATGCCTTCTACCGGAGTGGTCTCCGTTCGGGAGGCGCCGCCAGGCAGCTTATTGGCATTAATCAACATAACACCTGGCAGCCTGATCGATCGTGGGGTACATCTCATCCTGCCGGCGATCACGCTAGCCTTGCTATATATGGCCAGCTGGAGTCGCTATTCGCGCTCCTCAATGTTGGAGGTTTTGCACCAGGATTACGTGCGCACAGCGCGCGCCAAAGGGCTCCGCGAACGGGTAGTAGTTGTGAGACATGCTTTACGCAACGCACTAATCCCGGTCATAACAATTTTGGTCTTGGATATCGCTGGCATCTTCAGTGGAGCGATCATAGTCGAAACTATATTCAGCTATCCAGGTATGGGGCGCCTGTATTTTGATGCTTTGGGGGTAAGCGATTGGCCGGTCGTGATGGCGTATCTGGTCATCACCTCGGTGCTGGTCGTAGTGGCGACTTTGGTCCGTGATATCATCTACACCATTGTGGATCCTCGCATCCGATTTTCATAATTGTCTTCCTGGATAACGAAGGTTTTTTTTACCTATGTCAAACATCGCCACTCTGGAAAGCGAGACTCTTTCGACTGTCACGGAAGAATCCCCTTGGAATATTATCTGGAAGCGCTTCCGGAAACATAAATTAGCTGTCGGAGGCATGATCACCATCTCCTTGATCGCTTTGGCCTGTTTCCTGGCGCCATTATATGCCCCATATGATCCAGTGCGCGATATATCACGTGATGAAAATGGACGCATTCTACGTAACGATCCACCATCTGTTGATCACTTGATGGGAACAGATAATGTCGGACGGGATGTGTTTACCCGTCTGCTCTACGCCGGGCGTATCTCGCTTGCAGTAGCGTTTATCGTCACCTTCTTCACCACGCTTATTGGTGTTGTAATTGGTGCCATCTCTGGATATTACGGAGGTTCTGTGGATGAGATTATCCAGCGGTTCGTCGAGTTCATCATATCAATACCGCTGCTACCCCTGCTCCTCGCCTTTTCTGCTCTGCTGCGAGGGGTAAGGATTCCTGGGTTACCCCCTGAGTGGAGCAGTGCGGTGATCATCACTATAACCTTAATCATATTTTATTGGACAACTTCGTCGGTGTTAATTCGCGGCATGGTGCTCTCACTGCGCAACCAGGAATTCACCGAAGCTGCCAGAGCCCTTGGTATGGGCAATTTTGGGATCATCACTCGTCATATGATCCCCAATTCCCTGGCTCCGATCATTGTCTCAGCCACCCTGGGTCTAGGTTTCGTGATTATCATCGAGTCGGCGCTCTCCTTCCTCGGATTTGGCATCCAGCCGCCTGTCCCCACCTGGGGCAATATGCTGAATGAATACCAGGAGGAGATGTGGACTCAACCAGCGAAGGTTTTCTATCCAGGTCTGATGATCTTCGTATGTGTACTGTCGTTCAATTATATTGGCGATGGCCTGCGCGATGCCATGGATCCGCGCTTGAAGCATTAATCAATTCCAATGGACCAATTGCCCTCATCATCCTCTCTTGTGCGGATGATTGGCATGCTGGTGTGGTTAATTTCACTGCTTACTTTTAGCAACTTCGCATCAAATTCGGGTGACCTCTTATGGGCTTTACCCGTTTTTATTTACCATCCACAAACGGTATATATTCATAGTTTGGTGAATATGGAAATCTTGAAAGAGAAACTGCTGACTTCAAAGTGATGACAGAATTGGTTCCCCAAGGTCTGATCGGAAGAAGGCGGTGGGAACCGCTAACATTGTCAGCTGAACCTTACCAGGAGTACCGATCCCACCCTCTTCTGAGGGTGGTAGAATTGACCTACTCAGGACCGATACGTGTGCATCCTCGCTATAAGTTCTTTCCAATGTCGATCGGATCATTATCCCTCTGGTTGGTATACACTCAGAATCAAACGCGATTTTTCGGCGGGCTGGCGAATACCCGGTCGTGGGATCATTCCACATTGGAAACATGACCCCAGTCAAAGATTATTTGGTTGAAAATTATCTGTGCTTTGATTCTTAATGCGATCAGGTTAAATCTGGAGATACATTTGAGCTCAAACAATAAGCAACCTTTACTCGATGTCCAAAATCTGAAAACCTACTTTTACACCGAAGACGGGATCGTAAAAGCCGTCGATGGTGTAGATTTTTCCGTCTATCCCGGAGAAGTTATGGGCCTGGTCGGTGAATCCGGCTGTGGAAAAAGTGTCACTTCCCTATCGATCATGCGCTTAATCGGTATCCCTGGAAAGGTAGTTGAAGGGGAAATATTTTTTGAAGGGCGCGACTTGTTGAAGCTCTCCGAGGCGGAGATGGTCGATATGCGCGGTAATCGCATTTCGATGATTTTCCAACAACCACAATCCAGCTTAAATCCAGTTTTCAAGGTCGGAGACCAGGTTGCGGAAGTGCTCCAGATTCACCAGAATATGGGGGGTAATGAATCTTGGGATAAAGCGGTGGAACTCCTGCGCCTAGTTGGCATTCCTGATCCAGATGAGAAAGCCCATTCCTACCCACACGAGATGTCCGGCGGGCAAGCCCAAAGAGTCATGATCGCTATGGCCTTGGCACTCAATCCACAGTTGCTGCTTGCCGATGAGCCGACTACGGCATTGGACGTCACCATCCAGGCCCAAATTTTGGATCTGATGCGGGATTTACGCACTCGCATGGGTACTTCGGTGGTCTTGATCACCCATGACCTGGGTGTGATTGCTGAGATGGCTGACCGGGTGGCGGTCATGTACGCCGGGCGAATTGTGGAGCAGACCGACATCGATTCGGTTTTCGCAAAACCTTTGCACCCTTACACTCAAGGATTGATCGCCTCTATTCCGGTATTAGGGAAAATTAAAGATCGGCTGGATGTGATCCCTGGTTCGGTCCCCAATTTAATCAATCTGCCTCCCGGATGCAGGTTTGCCCCACGCTGTCTGATGCGCGTTGAGTATGAACTGCAAATTTGCACCGAGGTTGAACCAGACTTACTGCCAATTCTCCCTGACCACTCAGTTCGCTGTTGGCTCTACCAAAGCCATGAAGAACAAGGACATACAGCTCCTCTGCGAGCATCTGAAATCGGTCCGGTCTCCTGACCTGCCAAAAATCCGAGGAATTTTTGAGCGAACAAGCAATATCAACCGGCAATGGAAATCGTGATCTGATCAAGGTCAATCACTTGATGAAATACTTCCCTGTGCGCGGTGGTGTGCTGCAGCGCGTGCAAGCCTGGGTTCAAGCTGTAGATGATGTCAGCTTCACCGTGAGGCAAGGAGAGACTCTTGGATTGGTAGGTGAATCCGGCTGTGGGAAAACAACCGTTGGGCGTACGATGCTTAGATTAATTGAACCTACCGGTGGTGAGGTATTTTATGAGGATACCAATGTCTTTAACTTGAGTGGCTCTGATCTTAAAAAGATGCGCCGCAACATGCAAATCATCTTCCAGGATCCTTATGCATCACTTGATCCTCGCATGCCGATCGGCGAATCGATCTCCGAAGGCTTGAAGATTCACAACATAGGCACCCACAAAGAGCGCTTCGAAATTGTGATCCAGAATCTGCGCAAGGTCGGCCTAGAAGATTATCACTCCCGCCGTTATCCTCACGAATTTTCAGGTGGGCAGCGCCAGCGCATCGGCATCGCCCGTGCACTGGCATTGCAGCCTAAATTCATAATTTGCGACGAACCTGTATCAGCTCTGGATGTCTCCATCCAATCCCAGGTGTTGAACATTCTCAACGATTTGCAGAATGAATTTGGTCTTACTTACCTCTTCATCGCTCATAACCTGTCGGTTGTCGAACATATTTCCAACCGGGTAGCCGTCATGTATCTTGGCAAGATGGTTGAACTGACCACCAGGGAGGAATTATTCCGCAACCCACTCCATCCTTATACCCAAGCGCTAATGTCGGCCATACCGGTCCCCGATTCGGAATTGACCCAAGAACGGATCATCCTGCCTGGAGATGTCCCCAGCCCATTAAATCCACCGGTGGGTTGTCGCTTCCATCCTCGCTGCCCCGTGGTTATGGAACACTGCAGCGTCGAGGAGCCCCCCTTCAACGAAGTCAGCGATGATCACTTCGTAGCATGTTGGCGAGTAGAGTAATGATTGGTAATTTGACGAGTTTCAGCGGCTAGCGGGGGATAGCCGCTGCTGATTATTGGCATCCAATTGTGGCATGTGTTACAATACAGCCCGCCGAGTTTTTTAGGCCTGAAATTTGGGGCGTGGTGCAATGGTAGCACGGCGGACTTTGAATCCGTTTATCCTGGTTCGAATCCGGGCGCCCCAGCCTGATATAATTGTTACGAGAAGCCGTTGTGGTAGAAGAAATTCCAACTTCATACTTTGAGCAAAGATCAATCTGGCGAGTTGTGGATGATGGAGCTCGCCTTTTTTTAATGCTCCCAGTTTTTCATTAACCTTTGTATGCCTGACACCAAATCGAATAAGATTGAAGCAGTAATACTGGCCGGGGAGATTGAAGATGAATTTCAATCCAAAACTCCTCATTTACTACACACATTAGCTGGCCAGCCAATTATTAATTACACAGTGAACGCGGTCCGAGATGCGGTGGGAGATTTACCTTCCCTGGCGATAGATAAAAAAGTTGAGAAAATCAGCCAGCAAATAAGCGGACCAATAAAGCATGTCATCCATGCAGAGCCGCAAAACGATGTCCAAACCCTGAGAAAGATCGAGAAATTGATAACTGAGGATCAGGAAACAATATTATTAGTGCGGGCTGACCTGCCCTTATTGACCTCTGCCTCCATCAAGCGTTTAATTACCGCTCACTTGGCAATTGCCGATTCCTCCCCTCCCATATCATTGCTCACTTCTTCTCAAGCAGGTATAACAGGTGATCGCGGTGTGGTGAGAGAGGAGAATGGAGCAGTCACTGATGTTGCTGATTCAGATCAGCTTTCCAGCGAATTACCAGCAACAAATGAATTTGATGTGGGAGTTTACTGCCTGAACGCGGAGTGGCTGCGGCAAATTCTACCCAGCCTGCCAATATCGTCAGTCAGTGAGTTTCGCCTGATTGATTTAATTCCAATCGCGGCTGCAGATAATCTCCCCGTTCAAGGCCTCCTGTTAACTGACCCAGAAGAGGCGCTCAGGATTGAAACTCGAGTAAGCTTGGCAGAAGCGGAAAGTGTAATCAGGCAGCGGATTTTAAGAGAACATATGCTGGCGGGTGTCACCATCATCGATCCAAAGGCGACATATATTGACGCCCAGGTCGAAATCGGTCCTGATACCGTGATCCACCCCAACACTTATTTGTATGGCTCAACGAAGATCGGATCGCAATGTACCATAGGTCCAAATGGCCTGGTCAGGGATACATCCATAGGTGACCGCTGCGAGATCAAATTCTCAGTAGCAGAAGATGCGGTGCTGGAAGACGATGTTGACATTGGTCCCTTCGCCCATCTACGTAAAGGTGCTCACCTGGCCCAGGGTGTGCATATGGGCAATTATGGAGAAGTGAAAAATTCCTATCTGGGGCCTGGAACGAAAATGGGACACTTCTCCTATATTGGAGATGCGACGATTGGTCCAGGGGTGAACATCGGCGCCGGGGTGATCACTGCCAATTATGACGGTCAGAACAAACATGCCACTGAAATCGGAGCCGGGGCATTTATCGGCAGCGATTCGATGTTGGTGGCACCATTGAAAATTGGAGCTGGGGCTCGCACCGGCGCAGGTTCTGTTGTCACGAAAGACGTTCCACCCAATTCGCTGGCAGTGGGAATCCCGGCCCGAGTCATCCGCAAGGTAGAAGAGAAAGATGGATCCTGACCTATTTGCCATCATTGGCTTACTGATCATTTTTTTACTCGATTTAATCACCTCCGCTTCGCGTTCCGCATTCATAAATTCGAGCCTGGCCCGGTTACTCACCCAGAGGGAGGAATTGATCTCCCAAGTGAATCGCACCACGCAGCTGCTATCAAATTTCACAAAAACTCAAGCCAGCCTAAACATTTTCCAATCCATCCTCCGCTTCCTCATTGCAGGTCTGGCTCTTTTCATCTTCGTTCCCTGGCCAAACACCCAATATTTATTGCCCTACACACTGGGGGTAATGCTGCTGACCGCATTGGTTACTTTTTTCCTGGAATGGTTGATCGAAACAGCAGTTTCTCACCAACCAGAAACATGGGCCATGCGCCTGAGCACTTACGTCAAGGTCATATACCTCGTTTTTTCACCGATGTTGGCTTTGCCTTTCCTGTTTATCAGCTCAGCTGATGATAATCATGAAGGTGGGGTCACCGAAACCGAGTTGATCAGCTTGGTCGAGGCCGGACAGGAGGAAGGCGTCCTGGAACAAGAGGAACAAAAAATGATCGTCTCCATTTTCCGACTGGGAGACACACTGGTGCGAGAGATCATGGTCCCCAGGATTGACGTCCTTGCATTGGATGTGGACACACCGATCGACCAGACCATGCAGACGTTAAAAGAATCTGGTCACTCGCGTGTACCTGTGTATGAAGATTCCGTAGACAACATCCTGGGACTACTGTATGCAAAAGACTTGTTGGGAATCTGGCGGGAAGGAATACGTGAAATTTCTCTCAAGGACTACCTGCGCCCGGCATATTTTGTTCCAGAAGCAAAAAAAGTCGATGAATTATTAGCAGAACTCCAGGCAAAAAGGATCCATATGGCAATTGTCGTCGATGAGTATGGCGGTGTAGCTGGAATGGTGACCCTTGAGGATATTGTCGAGGAGATCGTCGGTGAGATTCGAGATGAGTATGATCAAGCAGAAGAGCTGGTTTACCAGGCTATCAACGATGATGAATATCTCTTCCAGGGACGAATTGACCTGGATGATTTCAATGACATTATGGGCACCGAGCTGCCCAACAGCGAGGCGGATACCTTGGGTGGCTTGATCTACAGTCGCATCGGGCGAGTACCCACAGCAGGAGACCTCGTGCAGATCGAAGGCTTGCAGCTGACTGTCGAGCAGGTGAGTGGCCAGCGGATACGTAAAGTTAGAGCCCAGAAACAGCCCTCACTAACCGAAAATGGAGATAACGATCCTCATGCTGACAGATGATTTGAAAGAGAGATTGATCGAAAGTTCCCTTGGCGCCCGGCGTTGGGCATACGCTCCCTATTCAAATTACGCGGTTGGAGCAGCGCTGTTGACTTCGACGGGAAAAATTTATGACGGGGTCAACGTTGAAAATGCTGCCTACCCGACCAGTATGTGTGCGGAACGAGTCGCAGTTTTTAAAGCCGTTTCTGAGGGGGAGACGAATTTCACTGCCATCGCGGTCGCCTCAAGCAATGGGGGGACACCTTGTGGAGCTTGCCGGCAGGTGCTATCCGAATTCGGTTCTGAGACAAAAGTTATGGTTGTCAATCAGGATGGAGATATCCTTCAGGAGAAGACGGTCGCCGAATTACTGCCGGGGGCATTTGGACCAGAGGATTTACCAAAGCAAGCCGAATAAACTCAGCCATCCCAGTTCGGTGCCGGGGTTGCTGTCACCAACAAGATTTGCAGGATCCAGCCTTCATCTCCCTGGATCGTGCGCACGCGGATCCAGGTCCCACCCCCTTCTTGGACAGGATCATCTGGCATGACCTGCACAGGAGTTCCATTTTCCAGCAAAGTGATGCTTTCTGAGGTGAAACCAGGTTCTGCACGCAGGTGGGCTCCTCCTCCTTCTTCGGCATTGACCAAAGCCACTATAGGGGTCGCAGTAGGCGTTATTGTGTTGGTGGGAGTCACAGTCAACGTAGGAGTAACTGTATGAGTCGCAGTCGCGGTAGGTGAGGGCGCGGTGGTCGGGGTGAGGGTCGGGGTCATTGTCTGTGTTTGGGTTGGGGTGAGAGTAGGTGTATGGGTTGGCAAAGCAATTTGTGCTCCGAAGGAAGCCCCCACTCCGCTTATACCAATCAATATTACAATACCCAACAACAGCACCACCGCGCCAACGGTATAACCAAATAAAGTCATGGGTCGAAAACCAAGGATCACAAAAGTCAGCGCCGCGATTATCACGGATCCAGCCAGGTATTGGGCAAAAACGACCAGCCCATCCGGAAAGAGGAATGGGATTCCCGATCCCAATCCGAGTCCTGCCGCTGATATCGGCAGATACAAACCATATGCCAGGGCAACGCTAGGCAAGGCAGCGCTTTTCTCGGACCGTACCATTGAGGCAGAGGTCAAACCAGCGCCCAATACTACGAGCAAGAAGGTGGCCCATGAAAGCTGTGCATGCAGGTGAGCTTGTGTAAATTCAAGCGGTTCCCAGAGACGTGAGACGTATCCAGCCAGGATACCTACCAGGAACACCAGCAAACCGCCGATTAACAACCCAATCAGGCTCCTCAAAAAGAACCGTACTGACCCAACTACAGTTCCCAATGCGATGCCGATCACCGGCGCCATCATCGGGGAAAGGATAGCCGCTAAAACTAGGATTGGTTCAGAATCCAGTAAATATCCCACGGCGATAACTGCGCCTGCCAGCAATGAGAAAAGGAAGAAATCGAAAGATGGCGATGCCCGGTGAGCAACCTTATCTAAAAAGTCAATGCGATCTTCGGACGGCATGGGAGCTAAAAGCCTGCGCGCTCTTCTTCGCCTGGCTGGGGGTAATTGCTCTGGATCGTCTGGAGTGATATTTGTGTTAAATTGAGTCATTTCCTTAAACTGGCTACCAATCTTAATGGTTTCTCCAATAATTCAAGTGCAGTGTTGATATCCGAGACGACCAGGTCAGCTGCCTGGAGAGTCTCCACCGCCACACCTTCCGGAGAGAAAACGCAGATCCCAATGCGAGCCTCTTTCAACATACCAGCGTCATTGGCTCCTTGCCCGATGGCGACAACACGACTCGCGCCAAGCTGTTCAACATACGCAGCCTTTTGAGCAGTCTCTTCTCCAGGATGAATCCTTTCTGCTTCGAGGTTGAGCTGATGGTCGATGATCTCCTGTTTACCGTGCATATCCACTGTCAACAAATGTATATTCAGCCTATCTTTTAACGTTGAAATTATCCGTACCAAACCATCTTGGAGTTTCCCGTCCACTGCTAGGGTGCCGTTGACATCACAGACCAGGTGTTCAAGCTCGATCTGCCCTCGTCCCGGAATGTTCAACTCGATCATGGCGATATTATACAGGAATAAATTAATAGTTTCTGATAAATGGATCCAAACTGGTATAGTACAATTGCCGCCAACCAATAAAAATCGGCACCTGCTTCAAATGCTGGTTGACTTGTGAATAATCTCGATGTTTCCACCGCTAACCAATAGAATTCCTGGCTTCGTCCTCCTTTTCCTGAGCAGCTTGATTATGTATGCTTGCAGCTCCCCAGTGTTGGAGACTCCCGCTACAATCTCTCCGTCAGCAACCCCGGAATTAACTACTCCTGCTCTCCATACTCCGACCAGCGAAGCGCTGCCTCCCACACCCATTCTCACCCAATCATTGGTGGTATTCGTGTCACCTTCAGAAGCGGATGCTGGAGCAAGCGAACAGGTCGCGGCGACGCTATCTGAGCTGGCTGCGGAAGAGGGACTGGATTTTGAAATCCGACCTTCGATTACCATGGACGATTTGTCTGCCGAGATGAAAATCCTGGCTGCCTTGGGACCGGATCCTGGATTGGCTGACCTGGCGCAATCTGCTCCCGCGATCCAGTTTTTAGGGATTTCAATTCCTGGTCTTGAACCCGCGACAAATATCACCGTGATCAACGACCAGGAGATCCAGGAGGGTGACATCGGATTCCTGGCTGGCTACCTGGCAGCAGTCGTCTCTCCTGAATGGCGCATGGGAACAATCAGCACAAGCGACACCACGGCTGGTCTTGATCACCGGCAGGGATTCATAAATGGGGCAGTATTTTTTTGTGGACTTTGCCAGCAAATATATCCTCCCTTTTTGAACTATCCGCTATTCAGCGAAGCGCCAACAGGGTCTGCCCCTCAGGAATGGCTGTCAGTGGCTGATATCCTGATCGAGAGCGCTGTTGAAACAGCCTATCTCGCGCCCGGAGCAGGTGATCATTCCCTTTATGAGTATCTTGCCGGTGCAGAAATTAACTTAATCAGCACCGGGGCTCCCCCACCAGGATTAGAGGGGAATTGGATAGGGACCATCGGCGGAGATTATCCATCCGCTGTGCAGGCTGCCTGGCCAGGCTTGCTTGCAGATCAGGGTGGAACATCGATTCCTGTGGAGTTGACGATAAGCAATATTAATCAAAATTTGTTCAGCCCAGGACGGCAACACCTGGTTGAGAAGATGCTCGCCGAACTCAACGCCGGATTCATCGATACAGGCGTTGGCACAGATGCAAGTTCACCCTAGATTGCCAAATACTCTTCGAGCATCTTAAAAACTTTGCACCAACTTGCAAAGATGGTGATTCGGAGATATACTTTCACCAGTAGGCTGGATATTTGGTTGGTGCAGGGTTGTTTAGTCAACCAAATCATTTTTTGAAAAGGAGGTTAGCTGATTGCAAATTTTCCCTTTTTCGTTTAAACAATCTATATAAACCCCCATTACCCAAATAAATCTCTCTTTGGAGGAGAAATAGTATGAACAAGAAACTTTTTGCAATACTGTCCATTTTCGTGGTTACGGCCATGATATTAGCGGCTTGTGCACCTGCTGCGACTGAAGCCCCCACCGAAGAACCCATGGAGACAGAAGCTCCCCCTGAGGAACCAGAAGAAGTGGAAGAAGGCGCAGTTGGCATCGTTCTGCCGACCACAGTGGAACCGCGCTGGATCCAGGACAGGGATCGCTTCCAAACGGCTTTTGATGAGCTGGGCATCGAAGTGGAGATCCTCTTCAGCGAGGGTGACGTTGCCACAGAGCGAGCCAACGTTGAAGACCTGATTACTAAGGGTGTCCAGGTCATCATCTACACCCCGCATGACGGCACCGCTGCCGCTGCAGCGGCCGAGGTCGCCCGGGATGCTGGGGTCAAGGTGGTCTCTTACGACCGCCTGATCCTCGACACCGAGGCCGTGGACTACTACGTGACCTTCGACAGCATCGCTGTGGGTGAAGCACAGGGCCAATACCTGGTCGATAACGCTTCCGGTTCCGGCAATCCGCTCTACCTGTATGCTGGCGCTGCGACCGACAACAACGCCTTCCTGTTCTTTGAGGGCGCCTGGAATGTCTTGCAGCCCAAGATCGCCGACGGCACTTTCGTGATCAAGAACTCCAGCCAAGCCGAAGCCCTGCAGGATAAGGCCGAGTTGACTCGCGACGAGATGGCCGATATCATTGGCCAAGTCAACACCGAATGGGATTTCGATACCGCCAGGAGCCTGGCAGAAGCCCACCTGACAGTTGCCACTGCAGAAGACAAGGGCGATGTGTTCATCCTGGCCCCCAATGACGGCACCGCTCGCAATATTGCCGATGTTTTTGCCGCCGATACCGATGTGACCAGCTACGTGGTCACCGGACAGGATGCGGAAATCCCCTCCGTGCAGTACATCATCGACGGCAAGCAATCGATGACCGTTTTGAAGGACGTCCGCACGCTTTCGGCGGACGCCATCGCCGCCGCGGTCGCCTTCCTTGCGGGAGAAACCCCCCCAGAAACCCAGACCTACAACAACGGTGTCTTCGATGTGCCCGCCAAGCCATCCGTCGTGATCACAGTCGATCAAAGCAACGTCCAGGAAGAGATCATCGACTCCGGCTACTGGCCAGCTGAGGAATTCACCATGGCTGAAGAGCCAGAAGAGGTCATGGTAGAACCTGCAACGGTCTGTCTTGTGACTGACCTGGCAGGGGTTGATGACCGCAGCTTCAACGCCAGCGCCTGGAAAGGCGTGAACGATGCGGTAGCGGCAGGCTACGCCAATGCCGATCCGATCCTCTTAGAATCTGATAGCGAAGAGGATTATCAGCCGAACATGGATGCTTGCTTAGGCCAGGGTGCCACGCACATCGTGTCCGTCGGCTTCCAGTTGGGCGAGGCGACCGCCACCAACGCGGCAGCAAATCCGGATGTCAAGTTTACGATCGTTGACTTCGGCTTCGATCCGGACATCCCCAATGTTCGCGAACTGGTTTATCAGACCGACGAAGCGGCCTTCGCCGCCGGTTACCTGGCAGCCGGGATGACTCAAACCGGTATCATAGGCACCTATGGCGGCCTGAATATTCCCACCGTGAGCATCTTCATGGATGGGATGACTCGCGGAGTCCAATACTACAACGAGCAGAAGGGCACCGACGTACAGGTGATTGGTTGGGATACCGATCTTCAAGATGGCCAATTCACCGGCAGCTTCTCAGATATGGGTCTCGCCCGCACAACCTGCGAGGGTATCCTCGATGAAGGCGCCGACATCATGCTGCCAGTCGGCGGTGCCATCAACCTGCCATGTGGTGATGCCATCATCGCCCGCGGCATCGATGGAGCGCTGATCGGTGTGGATGCTGATGCGGTCGAAGCCATGCCGGACACCTACACAGATCTTTGGCTGACCACGATCTTGAAGGGTATCGACATACAGGTGATGCGCTCGATCATGGAAGATGCAGAAGGTACCTGGACGCCGGGTGGCGCTGTAGGTAACGCCGCCAACGAAGCCGTAGGCCTGGCACCTTACCACAGCTGGGAAGATACGATCCCGGATGAGCTGAAGGCTGAGGTTGCAGCGCTCTTAGAGGCTATCGCAGCTGGTGAGATAAACGCAGCCTTCACTCCAGTGGAGTAATCAAGCAGCGAACAAAAACTAATAATTGTAGCCCCCGCACCTGATGTGGGGGCTGCATCCATACCTTGTCCTGAACGATCAAAACGCGTGAGGGAGTGACATGTCTTTAGAATTAAAGGGCATTACGAAGCGTTTTCCCGGCGTGCTTGCAAACGATAACGTGAATATCTCCGTTGAAACTGGAGAGATCCTGGCTTTGTTGGGCGAGAATGGGGCAGGCAAGACGACCCTGATGAATATCCTCTACGGGTTGTACACACCAGACGAAGGCGAGGTATTCGTTGATGGCAAGCCGCTGCAATTGTCCTCACCTGCGGACTCTATTGCGGCTGGGATCGGCATGGTTCACCAGCACTTCATGCTGGTACCTGTATTTACAGTCACAGAGAACGTGATTCTTGGTATGGAGCCGGCTAATTCTATTGGCTGGCTCGATCAGCAGACTGGTTCCCAAATCGTCGAGGATATTTCTGGACGTTATAACCTGGAGGTCGACCCGGATGCATTCATTGAAGACCTTCCGGTAGGTGTCCAACAGAGGGTTGAGATCATTAAGGTGCTCAGCCGTGAAGCTCGTTATGTAATATTCGACGAGCCGACTTCGGTGTTGACCCCCCAAGAGGTGGAAGAATTCTTTCGCATCGTCAAAGGTCTTCGGGAGGACGGCAAGGGCATCATCTTTATCAGCCACAAGCTCGATGAAGCACTCGAGATTGCAGACCGAATTAACATCATTCGGGACGGGAAAATTGTGGAAGAGGTTTTACCAGAACAGACTTCCAAGGAAGAATGTGCTTTTTTCATGGTGGGGAGACCGGTTGAGCTCATTGTGCAGAAAGAAATGGCCGAAGCGAAAGACAAGGTCCTGGAAGTCAAAGATCTGGTTGCTCTCGACGAACGCGATCATCGCGCCGTGGATGGGGTTTCTTTCGAGGTGCGAGCGGGGGAAATTGTGGGCATCGCCGGTGTGCAAGGCAACGGGCAAACGGAATTAATTGAATCAATCATGGGTCTGCTGACGCCATTGGCTGGATCGATATTAATTGAGGGTAAGGATGTAACCAATGCCTCTCCGCGTGAGTTGCACAGCCTCGGTGTTGCCCACATCCCTGAGGATCGGCAGGAGAGCGGATTGGTAGTCGATTTCACAATCACGGAAAATATGATTCTTGACGGCTATTATGAACGACCATATTCAAGGGGTATCCAGATGGACTGGCAGGCAGCAGAACAAGCTGCTGTTCGGCTGGTAGATGAGTATGACGTCCGTACGCCAAGCACCGAAGTACAGGTATCGACCTTGTCCGGTGGCAACCAACAAAAGGTTATCGTGGCGAGGGAGTTTGACCGAGATGTGAAGCTGATCGTGGCATCTCAACCTACGAGAGGCATCGATGTTGGATCGATCGAATATATTCACAGTCGCATCGTTGAAGAAAGAGATGAGGGTGTGGCAGTATTGGTCGTTTCATCCGAACTCGATGAGGTTATGGCTCTCTCCGATCGTGTCCTGGTTATGTATCGAGGCAAGATCGCTGGTGAATTTGATCCTGCAAAAGATTCAACCACCGAGATTGGTCTTGCCATGCTCGGAGGCGCGCAATGAGCGAAGACACTGGTTCTCCTACACCAAATCCCGAAGAAACCTCACCCGAGGAACGATCACCCAATTTCCTGGAACGAGCAACTGGATCTAGATCAGGAGTTGGGCAAGCAATACTGGTGCCAACGCTAGCGATACTGTCAGCTTTAATCATTGGAGCCTTAATCATCGCCCTGACAGATCTCGAGGCGTTGAGTTTAATCAGGGAAGATCCACTTGCCGGGTTTAGTCAAATGGCTGAAGGCGTATGGGTAGCTTATCGATCTCTATTCGTGGGCGCGTTCGGTTCCGTTTATGCTATATCGGAAACACTTTTCGCAGCCACCCCGCTTATCCTTGCCGGGCTGGCCGTCGCGCTGGGTTTCAGGGCGGGTCTTTTCAACATCGGAGTCACTGGGCAGATGCTCATCGGCGGGATGTCCGCCATATTGGTAGGACTTCACCTTCAACTTCCTGCTATTCTACACATTCCTTTGGCACTCGTGGGGGCGATCATCGGCGGAGCAATTTGGGCCGGCATTTCCGGACTGTTGAAGGCCAGGACAGGTGCCCATGAAGTCATCACAACGATCATGCTTAACTTCATTGCCCTCTTTTTTGTAGAGTATTTGCTAAAGACTCCATGGTTCCAGGAACCCGGTCGCAATAATCCACAGTCCGAGATACTGCCTGAATCTGCCCAATTCCCGTTCCTGTTCGGGGCAGATTACAGGGTATCAATCGGTCTGCTGATCGCTTTGGCCGCGGTTTTCTTTGTGTATTGGCTCCTGTTCAGGTCATCGCTTGGTTTTGAGTTTCGGGCGGTTGGTTTCAACCCAACCGCCGGAAAATACGCAGGTATGAAGGTGGCTTCGCTGTACGTGCTCGTGATGTCTATCTCCGGTAGCCTTGCAGGGCTTGCTGGAGCAAACCAGGCCATGGGTTTAGCACCCTATCAGGTGACACAAGCATTCGCTGGGACGATCGGGTTTGACGCCATCGCTCTGGCATTGCTCGGGCGGTCGCACCCCTTTGGTGTACTTTGGGCCGGGCTGCTCTTTGGGGCACTTAAAGCAGGCGGACGTCAGATGCAGGCCGCCGCCCAGATCCCGTTAGAGTTGGTCATTGTGGTACAGGCGCTGATCATCGTGTTCATCGCTTCTCCAGAATTGGTAAGGGCTATCTACAGGGTGAAGGCTCGCGAAGAGGAACCGACTCAACTCACACGAGGATGGGGAGGATAAAAATGGCAGAAACAACACTTACCCAAACTCAAGCCACCACAAAGGCAACGCCTGAAGAACGACGTGCCAGGATTGTTGGCATCCTCCTCATTGTGCTGGCGGCATTTGTCTTTTGGGTATTCGGACTGGGCGTAATGGGCGATCTGAACGCCGTATTCAGAATCACATTGCCAACCGATCGCTATCCGAACATCGAGTTGGTGGTCAACACGAGGACTCTGGCCTATATCGTCGCCGGCGTGCTCGCCTTTCTGGGCGGTATGCTGCTAATCCGCTCGAACGCCAAGCGAACGAATATCGCCCTTGCCATCGGGTTGGTCCTCTTTGCTTTCGCCTTTCTGGCCTGGGCGGCTGCCGGAAAGTCATTTAGTCTGGTGGGGATGTTGCGCTCGACCGTGATCTTATCGGTGCCGGTAACCCTGGGTGCCCTGACCGGGATCATGTGCGAGCGAGTGGCGATCATCAACATAGGCATCGAAGGACAACTGTTAGCATCGGCTTTTGTAGCCACCATTCTTGGCAGTGCCTATGGTGTATGGGCAGGTGTGATTGGTGCCTTGGTCACAGGCGCGCTGCTCGGAGCTTTCCTGGCCTGGATGTCCATCCGCTTCCGAGTTGACCAGATCATCGCCGGTGTGGTGATCAACATCTTTGCTTTGGGAATAACATCTTTCTTGGCAACACGCGTTCTATCCGAAGCGCAGGATCTGAACTCAGCCCCGCAATTTGGCGCATTACCGATACCCTTTCTTGCCGATATCCCGCTGCTGGGGTCCATGTTCTTCAACCACAACTGGTTCATATACGCCACGTTCCTCCTGGTCACAATACTTCACCTGGGATTCTTTTACACACGTTGGGGACTCAGATCTCGATCTGTGGGTGAACATCCCCGCGCCGCAGATACCGTGGGAATCAATGTATATGCAACTCGCTACCGGAACGTAATTCTTGGTGGGCTGATTGCCGGCATGGGTGGGGCATTCCTAACCCTCACCCAGGTTTCTAGATTCGAGGAAAACATGACCGCAGGTATTGGCTTCATCGGTCTGGCAGCCATGATATTCGGTCGCTGGATGCCCTTCGGAGCCTTGGCCGCGGGATTGGTTTTTGGTTTCGCCCGCGCGCTCCAACAAAAGCTCGGCATCCTGGCCACCCCGATACCGTCTGAATTCCTCCTGATGACCCCCTATTTAGTCACGATCATTGTAGTGGCTGGATTAGTAGGAAAGGCAAGACCGCCCGCAGCAGATGGACAACCTTATGTCAAGGAATGAGGGCTCAGGTAGATTTATTTAATAATTCTACGCGCCCTTTTCTCAAATGCTAGAGACACCTGGTTTCGGGTGTCTCTTTTGATTTACTCTCAGGTTAAATTCGCTTTCGGGTAAGGGCAAAGCAACCCATTCTCTGGTATTTGGATTTCACGCCTATTTAACCTACTTGATGTATACTTTCAGGAGAGGCAAGATAATGGAATTGACCACTACTGAAATTCCTATTGAGGGCATGGACTGCGCTGAATGTACCCGGCATGTGAAGCAGGCCATCGCTGAAGTGTCCGGGGTCGATTCGGTCGAGGTGTACCTAGCTTCCGAGAAGGCGGTTATCCAACACCAACCTGATTCAGTGGAATTAACGGCTATACGCAAGGCGGTTGCCTCCGCTGGTTACCAGGTCCCAGAGTTCGAGCAGGTCGAAACCGATCTCCCCACCCCCTCCAGCTATGCCAAACCCATCCTGACCGTCCTGGCCATTCTGTTTGGGGTGATCCTTTTCATTATCGTGGTTGGTGAAGGCCTCGGACTTTTTGAAGCGATCAGCACCCGCATCCCCTGGCCGGTCAGCCTGGCGGTCATCGTTCTGATCGGTTACCCGGCCTTCACCAAAGTCATTCGCGCGACACTCAACCGGCAGATCATCGCCCACACCCTGATGAGCCTGGGAGTCCTGGCTGCTATCGCAGTTGGTGAGTGGGCAACAGCCGCAGTTGTGGCATTTTTCATGCGCGTGGGGGATTACGTCGAAAGCTTTACCACCGAACGCGCCCGCCAGGCAGTCAAGGATTTAACCAGCCTGGCTCCGCAGACGGCGCGATTACAGAAAGACGATTTTGAGGTCGAAGTTCCCGTCGATCAGGTTCAGTTGGATGATATCGTCGTTGTCCGGCCTGGTGAACAGATTCCCGTCGATGGTAGCGTGGTATCGGGTCACGCAATCGTTGACCAGGCGACCATCACCGGTGAGAGCATGCCCATTGAAGCCGGACCAGGGACACAGGTTTTTGCAGCCACGATCACCTATCAGGGCAGCTTGCGGGTGCAGGCCTCCCACATCGGATCCGATTCGACCTATGGCCGGGTGATTAAACTGGTCGAAGAGGCCGAAGCCAACCGTGGGGACATCCAGCGACTGGCTGACAAATTTTCAACCTATTACCTGCCGGTCGTGATAGGCGTCGCCCTGCTGACATTGATCATTCGCCGGGACCCAATGGCAACCGCGGCCGTGCTGGTGGTGGCATGTTCCTGTGCTTTTGCGCTGGCCACACCGATCGCCATCCTGGCTTCCGTCGGCGCAGGTGCGAAACAAGGCTTGTTGGTCAAAGGCGGAAAATATCTGGAAACCCTACCCGATGCTGACGTGCTGTTGATTGATAAAACCGGCACACTCACCCTCGGTAAACCTCATATCACTGACATCCTGCCAGTAGAAATTGAACCGATAACGGATGCTGTCAGGCGGGATACTCAAGACAGAATCCTCTCCCTGGCAGCTTCTGCGGAAAGATATTCCGAGCATCCGCTGGCTGAGGCAGTTCGCCTGGAGGCTTTTCGGCGCGGCCTGACCCTGCAGGAGGTCGATAAATTTGAAGCCCTCCCTGGCATGGGAATAAGCGCGAAATTAAATGGAGACATTGTGTCCGTCGGCAAGCGTAGTTTTATCGAGGAACTGTGTGATCAGAAAGTAAACCCGGATGTCTCTGAACAGCTACAGACGGATGGTAAATCCATGCTCTACGTCGCGCTCAACGGTGAGTTATGCGGGATACTTGCGGCTGAGGACAAATTACGCGCTGAAGTCCCCCAAGCAATTCAAGCAATCCGCCACCTGGGAGTGACCCAAATCATCCTGCTGACCGGAGATAACCAAGTCAGCGCTGGGAAACTGGCAAATCACTTAGATATCCCTTACCAGGCTGAACTGCTCCCGGAGGACAAGATCGCCATCGTCAAGGAATTCCAGTCACAGGGATATACCGTGATCATGGTCGGTGATGGCGTCAACGATGCCCCAGCTTTGGCCCAGGCGGATGTCGGCATCGCCATGGGCGCGGCAGGTCATGGTGTCGCCATGGAAGCGGCCCATGTAGTGATCATGCGGGAGGATTGGAACCTGATCCCTCAACTATTGCGGATTGCTCATAGGACGAACAGGGTGATCAAAGGGAATATTATCTTCACGCTCGTCTACAATTCTATCGGGCTCACCTTGGCTGCTTTTGGAATTCTGCCGCCGATCCTGGCTGCGGCTGCGCAATCCATCCCCGATCTGGTAATTCTGGGAAATTCTTCCCGCCTTTTAAGGCACAAGAAATAGTTTTTTGCTCGCCTATATTCCCAAAAATACATCACCGGAAAACAGTGATCCAGGGTAGATGATAATGATAACGGTGGACAACTTCCACAATGACGGGTTCTCCCGCGACGGGTGTCGTGACCTGCGCGCTTGACACCTGGTAGGATTCGTTACTGATAAACCCACTAAATCCGGTCTGAGCCTGGACGGTCATTTCTACCACCCTGGTATCGACCGGATCCAGGTTGGCATAATCCCAACGCACTGTTGATCCATCAAAGGTATAAGGTCCAGTTGCATCTATAAATTTGGTGTTCTCTGGGATTTGATCAATGAGTATGACCTCGGTTGCTGAGGAGGAAATCGCGCCATGATTTAGCGTCAGGGTATAAGTCAGCTCACCCCCAGACAGGATTTTTTCAGAAGAAGGAGTCTTCCCTGGCCAAAGCGCCTGACCTTGCAGGGCTGCCAGAGCATCAATCCGTCCCCAACCGGAGAAATTATTTGGGTAAACTGTCCCGGGGAGGCCACCACACGTCGTGTCAGGGCTGCTGACTGGGACGGCGGTGCTGGTGATCAGGCGTTCGACATGATCAACCTGACCGATCAAGTCCGGCTGGGCTGAGAAGAGTAAGGCCGCTAAACCAGCCACATGCGGTCCAGCCATACTGGTGCCGCTCAAAGTGGCATAGGAGCCCCCAGGGATGCTTGAGCGGATGCCGGTCCCTGGAGCGGAGATATCCGGCTTGATGCGCCCGCTGCCATCGACTGTCACAGGGCCGCGGCTGCTGGAGGGGGCGATCTGGTCGCTGCTGGTCGTATTGCCAACACTGAAGGAAGCATCGTAAATCGCGGCCGGTGTATCTACCGTAGAACAACTGGCGCCCTTGTTGCCCGCGGAATGCACTGTGAGGATGCCGGCCGCTCGCACCGCTTCCACGACGGACAGCAGCACCTGCGGATCGACACAACCCTCGCTCTGCGGACAGGACCAGGAGTTGTTGATCACATCGGGAGCTTTTGCCGGGTCGGGATTGAGCCCGTTCAAGTCGGTCGGCGCCAGGAACCACTGGTAGCATTCTGCATATGTCACCGGACTGCCTACCCCCCGATCCATATTCCGGCAGCCGATCCATTTTGCCGCAGGAGCCATCCCGATCTGGTTAGTATGGCTGGGATCATCTCCCACCATAATCCCCATCGTGTGGGTGCCATGACCGGATGCATGGTCATCACAAGGCTCAGGCGAATCATTACCGCAGGGATTTCCACTGCTATCATGAATGGCATCATGCCAGTTGTAATTATGATCAGCCGTGGCTCCATCCCAACCGCGGTATTGGTCCTTCAGCGCGAGGTGTTCCCAGTCATAGCCTGTGTCCTGGCCGCCGATGGTGATCCCTTGTCCGCGATACCCCTCAGCCCAAACCTCTGGCGCACGGACCTTAGCAATATTCCACTCAATGGATGATGCTGCTCGGGGAGATATTCTCAATGGTTGGTGAATTGGATCTTCCGTGTACACCTTGGGATTGGCATAAACATGGTCGACATCAACCCTTTGGGCCATCTTGATCAGGGTATTCAGATCTCCGCGCACCCAGATCATATTGGCGATCCAGTACGGTCGATATTCTGCCCCCAAGCTGATGAGCTCGGAGACAACTGGCATTTGGGTTCGTTCGGCCGTTTCCGTCAAGCGCTGGTAAACAAATTCACCTTTGGCAGCCTTTTTCCGGGTGAGACTGGCACCGCTCAAGTCAGCCTGTTCGGTAAGGTAGACGATGAATTCGGCTTCTCCTTCAGAAACCAAATCATAAATCGCTCGATCGATCTTACCCTCCCAACCGATTGGTAAGTCAGATTTAGCTGACCCAGTACCCATCCCAATGGCAAGGATCAATGAAACAGCAAATATCTTCAAAATCACACGCATCGAAACCTCGAAATCGAAATAATACTGGTACATTCAAGCGGGCTCAATTCTGATCGTTTGTATGCGATCATATCCTGACCAGCACTTTCACTTCCGGCCAGATAAAGGGCAGCACAATCAGCCCCCCCAAGACCAGGGATCCAACAGCAAGCAATATACCGGAGATTGGCAGCTGCATCAAGAAGAATACCACCAGGCCTGCAATTGCTGCTCCCACGAGGACCCGCAGCAGGGTCGATCCTGAGCTCAAAACACCGGGGAATCTGCGGCTGTGAAGATACCATAACAACAGTGCCTGAGCAGTGAAGGCGACAGAATTCGCCAGGGCGATGCCTGCTGCGCCAATCAACCGGGCAAAGATGATCGCCAAAATGGTGAAAGTCGCCGCCATCAGCGCAGAAGCCCACAAGGGAGTAATGGCATCCTGCTGGGCATAAAAACCGCGACCTGCGATCTCCAGCATCGCATGACCGGTGAGTCCGAGCAAGAATGCACGCGTGGTCCACACCACCAGATCCGTCCCCACCTGGTCAAACCCTAGGAGGGCTACAATCGGTTCGATTACCAAGGCAACCAACACCGCGACTGGAATTGTCAGGGCCAGGATCACGCGCAGAGCCCGGTTCAACAAGTTTGAGAAAACGGCTTTTTCTTGGCGCACATATTGTTCAGAAATCGTGGGCAGCAAGGCCGTTCCGATTGCTGTACCCAGTAATGTCTCCGGAACCTGCATGAACAGCCACCCAAAAACCAATGCAGTGATTGATCCCGTCACCAATCGTGAGGCAATGTTATCCGGGATATAAACCAGAACCAGGTAGATGAAGAACATATTGCCGATCCGGGGAACCATCACCCGCAGCACTTTCTGTACCCCTGGATGACGCAAATTGATCTTCGCCACCCACTTGAACTGGTAACGGAACAATCCTGGCACCTGAATGCCGAGGAAAAGGAGGGCACCCAAAACAGTTCCGTATGCCAGGCCATAGACGCCTAGCCCTAAAGCAGGCAATGTTATCGGTCCAATCTGGTAGCCAGTGCTTGGAGCCAGGAAGATGACCCCTATCAGAGTGCCGACATCGTACATGCTGCGCGCCAGGGCAGGGAGCAAGAAATGCTGGTTAGCTTGCAAGCCAGCGATCACCAACCCGCTGATTGAAAACAGCAGGGTGGCGATCAGGTTCAGTCGCATCAAGTCAACCACCTGGGACTGCTGTTCAGCTGAAAAACCCGGTGCGACACCCAGGTTAGACCCCACCAGCTGGGTTGCCAGGAGGGCAACAATTAGTGACAAGCCTGCTGTAAGCAGGAAAACGAGATTTGCCACCCGGGAGAACAGGTCCCACATCTCCGGGCGTCCCTTCTCCTCCAGGTACTCGGTCAGCACAGGGATAAATGCGATCGCCAATGCGCCACCCGAAATCAAACCAAAAATCAGGTCGGGGAGATTATTTGCCGCATTGAACACGTCCAGTGCTGCGGAAAGCCCAAATTGCCGTGCGATCAGCAGCTGGCGTAAGAATCCGAGCAGCTTCTCTAAGCCGAAAAAGACAGCGATGATCAGGGCAGAACGGGCGATGTGGCTCATGTAGGGTTAGGTTGAGAATGTCTGGTCAGGATTTCCCGTGAAATCGATTTGTACGATTGATTCCGAATGGGGCAAGTATAGCACGGAGAGCATAAATCGACCAAAAGTTGCATCCCCCTACTAGATATGGTACAATCTGCGCGCTTGGAAGGGTTGCCGCCAAATGCGGAGGGTGCCCTTCCCACCCGGAGGGATGGCCGAGCGGACTAAGGCGGTTGTCTTGAAAACAACTGTGGGTTCACGCCCACCGGGGGTTCGAATCCCTCTCCCTCCGCCTGATATCTGCATGCATGTTGAATTGAATAGCCTGGGGAGGTGCCAGAGTGGTTGATTGGGGCCGCCTGCTAAGCGGTTAACGGGGCCAAAACCTCGTTCGCGGGTTCGAATCCCGCCCTCCCCGCCTGGTGAAACGCCTGCTCATCCGCAGGTGTTTCTGCTTTTATCCTGGATAGTAGAAATCCACACCTTTTGTCCAACAATAATTGGGATAGTGCAGAATAATCTGAGATGGAATAGACAGCAGATCTGAGGAGTTGGTTCAAAGCTGCTGTTGGCGCAGGCTCTCATCCAGTCGATCTGCGAAATGGTCCACCTGTTCATCAGTTAAGGTTGCTGGTCCCCCCAACGCATAAGTACCCAACAGGATCCTGGCCCACTTCTCCATAAGCAAGGTAATACTCAAAGCCTGCTGTGCGGTTTCACCGAGAGCGACCAGACCATGATT
>JBFFEL010000029.1:0-35229 GCA_041558875.1 Anaerolineales bacterium | reverse complement strand
GGAGAGGGAGTGGCGTGCTTGTAGGGGTGGGGATTGGCGTTGGCGCAGGTTGGGTGGGAAGCGGGGAATTGGTTGGCGAAGGCCGCGCGGTATTTGTTGGATCTGGCACCGGCGAGCCAACCGCTTGGCAAGCGATCAGGACGATAAAAGCTAAGAGAAGAAAACGTCGCACAGCGCAATTATACCCATCCCATCTGACTGGTAAAATAAACTAACAATTGTTTAATGGTATTCTTTCAACCTTCGGAGGTCTCAATGTCCACCATGTTCGTCCCTGGTCCAGTTGACGTGGATGAGGAAGTGCTCTCGGCTCAATCCAAGCAGATGATGCCTCACCGCTCACAAGAATTTGAAGACTTATACCGGCGGACCAGAGGTAAAGCACAGCCGTTGTTCGCCACGCAGGCTACAATTTTTATTGTTACCTCCTCCGGCACTGGGCTGCAGGAAGCCGCGGTGCGCAACCTGGCAAAAAGAGATGTGCTCAGTTGTGTCAACGGGGCCTTCAGCCAGCGCTGGTATGAGGTTGCTGTTACGAATGCGAAACAGGCCGACCGCCTGGAAGCAGACTGGGGGCAGCCCATCCTACCGGAGATGGTCGCCGATGCGCTGAACAAAAAAGAGTATGAGCTGATCACCCTGGTGCATAATGAGACCTCCACTGGCGTTCAGAACCCTGTCCAGGAGATCGCCGCGGTTGTCTCAGAGGTGAGCCCAGAAACTTTGATTAGTGTCGATGCTGTTTCATCCTTGGCCGGGGTTAAGATCGAGATGGACGCCTGGGGTTTGGACATGGTTTTGACCTCTTCCCAAAAATGCTTGGCACTGCCGCCCGGCCTGGCCTTGGCTGCGGTATCCGACCGGGCGCTTGCTTACGCGAAAAATGTGCCTGCAAGGGGTTGGTACTTTGACCTGGTTCGGCTGGAGAAACATCTCAACAAGGACTCTACCCCTGCCACACCAGCTATGTCCTTGATCTACGCCCTGGAAAGACAGCTGGATCGCATCCAGGGTGAAGGCCTGGAAAACCGTTTTGCCCGGCACAGCGCGATGGCTCGACTCATGCAAGATTGGGTGCCTGCCAATGGGTTTGAGGTCTTTGCCCGGGACGGTTATCGTTCCAATACGGTTACGGCGGTAAAAAATACCTTGGGACTCGATTTTGATTCGCTGGATGCTTTTCTCATCTCACGAGGTATGCGCATCGCCAATGGTTACGGGCAGCTGAGGGGGCAAACCTTTCGCATCGCCCACATGGGGGAGATTCAAATAACAGACCTGAAAAAATTGCTGGCTGCAATTGAAGAATTTGTCGCTTAACTTGCCTTGATGAATACTCAACAGAAGGGATCACAGATCTTCGAAATTACCCTGGAAAATCCAGCATATGGTGGTGATACCATCGGTCGCCTGCCCGACGGCAGGGCGGTCTTTGTTCCCTTTGGCATACCTGGGGAAAAAGTTAAAATCCGCATCGTTGCCGACAAAAAGAAGTACGCTCGTGGTGAGCTGGTAGAAATTCTCGAGCCATCCCCTTCTCGGGTTCAACCCCCCTGCCAGCATTTCGGCGTCTGTGGAGGCTGTCATTACCAGCATGTATCCTACGACCAGCAGTTGGAGATAAAGCATAAGATACTGCGCGACCAGTTGGAACGAATTGGGGGTTTAGATAATCCCCTCATCGAGCCAGTATTCCCATCCCCTGATGTATTTAATTACCGCAATTATGTTCAGTTCAAAATCAGCCAGGGCAACAAGCCTGGTTTCTACCGGAGGGACAAGAAGGGCATTTTGGAAATTCAAGAATGCCACCTTCCGGAAGAGTCAATCAATCAATTGTGGCCATTGTTGGAGATAGATCCGGAGACCGGTGTCACCTCTCTTGGTCTGCGCCTGGGTGAAGGTGGAGATATGCTCATGACGCTTGAGTCTTCACAACCTTTCGATGGAGATTTCAATGTCGAGTCCTTGCCGGTCTCTGTCGTGCATCTCAGTCCAGGTGGCACCCAGGTGCTTGCTGGCAGTCCATTTATCATCATGCAGGTCAATGATAAAGCTTTCCAGGTTTCCGCAGGATCATTCTTCCAGATCAACATCCCCTTAGTCAAGAGAATGATCGAGCTGATAGAAGATAGAATCCCGGATAATATCCCTTTGGCTCTTGAATTGTACTCAGGCGTGGGTTTGTTCAGTGCCTTTTTAGCCAGCAGAGTTGAGCGCCTCATTGCAATTGAAGCCTCTGAAATTGCCGGGGAAGATTTTGTGATTAATCTTGATCAATTTGAGAATGTAGAACTATACCAGGGAAGCGTTGAAAGGATTCTGCCCTTGCTCGATATTTCTCCGGAGTTTGTGTTGGTCGACCCTCCCCGGAATGGAGTCAAAAAGAAAATCCTTGAAAGAATTGTCGCCATAAAACCCAAACTCTTGATTTATGTTTCTTGTGATCCAGCTACACTGGCCAGGGACGCCAGGATCCTTTCTGATGGGGGATATCTAGCAGAAAAGTTTGTACCCTTCGATTTCTTCAGTCAAACCTTCCATATCGAAACTATAAGCTTCTGGAGCCGGAAATAGATAATTTTGCTCCTTGACACAGAACAGATGTTCTGATATATTTAGAACATCTGTTCTTTATTGTTAAATAGAGGAGTTTTCCATGGTCACCAGCTTAATACCTAGTTCTTGGCAACAAGATCGCAGTCCAGATTCCGTTGAAATCAATGTCCGACCTTACCCAAACACACCTACTCCGAGCATTTATTCGATATTGGATTCCTACGGTCCGTTTCCAGTCCAATCTCTGATGATCGGAATATGCAGGGATGGTTTTCCATTCATGTTGGGTCTCGATAATCCAAGATCTGGTTCTATCCTGGTTGTTGGAGAGAATACGCAGGAAAAATCCCAAATATTACGGACGATGTGTATATCAGCCAGCCTGATTAATGGACCCGAAGATGTAAGTTTGTGTGTGATCACCAACAAGCCACACCACTATGCTGAGCTATCAAAATACCCGAATTGCCAGGCGATAACGTCTCCATATGAAAGAGCAGCTGGAGAATTGATTATTGAGTTCTCTTCGATTGTCGAACAACGCAGATCCGGGAGGGAGCGTGGCGGATCATTAATTTTGTTGATCGATGATTTCCACAGCATAGATTCAATATTGAGAGATTTCAGTGTTTACCTGAACTTAAAAACCTTGGTCTCTAATGGTCCAACTTCTGGTGTATGGCCAATTATCTCAATTGAACCAGGAGACGTCCATTCTTCCAAAGGACAATTACTGCGCTCATTTGGAACTTATGTATTTGAAAAAGTCGATAATGATCACGCCTATTTACCAGACAATGAATCCTTCAATACAGAAGATTTAGTACACGAGCCCAATTTTAATGTCATCGTTGGGGGAAGATTAGTTCCTATCAGCAATTTGCTTATTTAGATTAACAAGGAGGTCTAAGCCATGAATGTTGGCATGTTATGGTTCGACAACGATAATAAATCCGATTTACCCTCGAAAGTTGATCGCGCCGCTTCCTATTATCGTGGAAAATATGGTTTAAAACCAAATATTTGTTTTGTCCACCCGAGCATGGCTGGAAAATCCAATCCAGATAAATCAAAGACAGGTTCAATAAAATCTGGCGACATCGAAATCAGGTTGACAAAATCCGTCATCCCCCACCATTTCTGGATCGGAGTACACCACCAGGATTCCAATTAGTCAGGTGATTTCAGCGATCAGCAAATCAACATTTAAGTCACCAGCCATTACACCAGTTTTTAATTCCGTATCAATATCCAACAGGCGGCGATAAATCCCCTCAAGTTGAGCTTGAGAAAATTGGCGAGCTTGTGAAGCGAGCTTTCCACTGACATATGGGTGGGTTTTTAATTTATGGGTGATCTCGTTTTCTCTTCCGTTATTATCCAGGATTTCCCTTGACAACAGCAGTAATCTGAACTGCCTGATGATCATCCCAAAAACGCGCTGGGGATCTTGATCTACCAACAGGCGGTGATATTCTTCCATCGCTTTTTTTCGATCTCTATTTCCCATGGCGTCAACAAAATTAAATATCGCACCCTCTTGGACGCCTTCAGTCAATCGCTCGACATCATCAATCTTTACCGCTCTGTCATAATCAACATAGGTCAGTAATTTTACAATTTCCTGGTCGGCCAGGCGAATATCCTCACCAACCAATGATGCCAACAGACTTGCTGCCGCAGGTTCGAACTCTCCACCGGATTTTTTTGCTCGCGACAGTATCCACCCTGTTAACTGAGGCCCCTTTGCAATTGTGAATTCCTTGCTGTAGAACTTTTCCCCCAGCGTTTGACCCCATTTTTCCAACCAATGAATTTTTCCCCGATTTCTTTCCTTCAGACTCACCAGGGGTCGGAATTCAGCCAGGACTACCGCATTTTTATCTGGCAGCTCCTCAAGAAGAGCCAAAACTCTTTTGCGATGCGCCTCATTCTGCAGATATGCCAGGGGGTGATTGAGAATAGTCAAACGGCGTTCTGCCAGAAAGGGTAAAGATTTGCTGGCTGTCTCAAATTCTTCGATCGAGAGCGATCGACCATCTAGTGTTATCAGATTAAGCTCGACTGAGGCAGGATCCCCTAATTTCGATTTGAGGTTTGCAATCGTTTCGCTGATTGCCAGTTCATCATCCCCATGAAACAGGTAAACGACCGGTTTCTGCTCTTGCGCCATCTCTAATACCTGGTTGTAACGCGGTGCGCCTTCATCCTCCCTTTCCGGCTTACCACGATCTCTACCACCTGCAAATTGCCTGGATCAGCAGAAGTTGTCACGCGCTCCTGCAAAAAGAAGCCCAAAGGCTGGGAGAATATTAACGCGATGGTGGCCAGAAACATGGCCACAGGCAGGCGCTCCAGTTTATCCCGCACCCGATTGCCAACACCCAGCATGGCTGTCGCTGCCACCAGGCCTGCCAGGATGCCCGAAGTCACGAAATTGGTCCCGCAATTGCGGTGCACAGCCAGGTGTTTTTCGCCATTTTGGAGCCGGGAGAGCCCTTCCTCAACCGCTTCATATACATCTTCAATTGATACATCCCCAATCACCCAGAATCCACCCGTATCTGAGTGACCCGCCAGATTTTGTTTGGGATAGCGCTGTGATAGGATGTGCAGTGTGGCGTGTTCAAGCCCGTGATTTCGCCGCACGCGCGAAATGATTGGAACGTCCCTCTTCTCTATTGCCTGCATGTTCTTGCTATCGACCATAATATTCTCCAATATACCTGGGGTAATCCACCTCGGCTATTATAACCGCCCCTCGCCAATCGCTGCCTTTCAACCAAACTTTATTAGAAATGTGTGTTTTTCAGCTTCAATCCGCGGCCAATAACTTTATTTTTTGGGATTATAGCAGCTCAGGTGCTAGGCTGGACCGTTTGAGCGGCTGCCTCGCTGGTAAGCATCATAGGTTTCCAGCAAAGTGATCTGGATGCGATCGGTAAAACGGTAGATCTTGCGGAAGATATTGCCCCACGCTTTGGGTGTTTGTATGGTTGATTCTTCATATACGGAGAGCATGGCTTCCAGAAGGACATTCCGAAAGAAAAGGAATGCCTTTGAGGCTTCTGCAGCCGTCAAGCCCCTTCGCCAACCCCTGGATGCATACTCAAAACCCAACGAGCGGGCCTCCGAGTCGTCATAAGCGCCATCCCTTGCTAATGAATCCAGCAATCCTTGCAGTAATGCCCGCCCGCTTCGGCGGTATTGGTCCCGGGCCTCCTCGTCGAGTTTCCCATACCACTCTTCATTTTCCAGGCTGCCCTCGCTGACTCTAACCCGGATGTCCTTCAAAGCTGCTTGAACTACCAGATGTCCCTCGTCCAGGCTGTCTTCCCGGTGAGTCTGGATCCACATCTCCACCTCGGTTCGCCGGAAACGACGATGACCTCCCTGTGTACGGTGGGCGGGGAGATGTCCCTGGTCCGACCAGCTGCGCACAGTGCTGGGATGCACACCCAGCATGCCTGCTACCTCACTTAAACTCAACCAATCTTCTACCATATGACCTCGAGTCTAATAATTTCCCGGCTCTTAACTGCCAGGTTCCTGGAGCGATACACCCTATACATCACTTACCAGGGCAGCCCTTTCCATCACAGAAGTGGATTCAGCCTCTTGCCGGAAGGCAGATACATCTATCCGCCGCAAGATGAGTAATGAGAAGAACAACAACAGTGCCAGAATGCTGAAAACGGACACATAAGCCAGCACAGGGTCATGCAGAACTTGAGTCAGCACATCCCGAACCACGCCGCTCAATAAGGCACCAATCAGCCGCGAGGCTGCGTTAGACATCCCCCATGCCCCTATAAACAACCCAACTTTCGAGGCTGTCGTCATATCTAACATCAGGGATAAATTTGAAACCGTGGATAAACCGGTGCCGATTCCGAGCAGGATCACACCAGTATAAAAAACTGCTGTGTTAATAAAGACTCCACTGGCTGCGATGAACACGAATCCAACCAGGGCAATCCCGCCGCCCCAAAAGGCAATCGTTCGCTTGCTTATCCTGCGGTCTAAAAATCCAGCTGCCAGCAGTGCTAGAAGCGTGAAGGCTCCCCAGATTGATGTGATGCGAGTCGTTTCTTGAACAGCCATTCCAAACGCCTCGCCCCCAAAAGGTTCCAACAATATATCCTGCCCGAGCAGCGCGATCAGCAGTATGAGCAGGTATACAAAAAAGATTGTCGCCTGCTTATTCTCCAAAATCGTGTTGGCGAGTACCCGCCAGGAGTAACGTTCCTCCATATCAGCGCGGTCGGTGCTGGTTCTTTTCTCTAGTTTTATCAAGCCAATTAAGCCCAAAATCAAAGCCGTAATCCCAACGATCCAGAAGGAACGCACCAGTGCTTCAGGTGAATAGGGAGTCACCAGTCGGCTGATGAGCAATGAAGTCGATATGATCCCGATGATCATCATGAAGAACATCACGGATATGGTGCTCCCCCGCTCCTTCTCGCCTGACAAATCGGTAGCTAATGAAAAATAAGATACTGTGGCAAAGTTGAATCCCATCCCCCAAGCCCCGAAGGCTACCAGGCCAAACAGCAGTCCGATCCAGAAACTTTCTGCCAGCACAAAGGCTGCCAAAGGCGAGAACACCACCCCCAGGACGCAAAACACCAAACCGAGGGCGATATAGGGCGTTCGATGCCAGCCAAAGAGGGGGTGTCGGTCAGAAAACGACCCGATCAAAACCTGGATCGGTGAAAAAAGATACGGCAGCGAGGCAAGTATGGCTACCAGTGTAGCAGAGAAGGCCAACTCTTTGATCATCACTCGATTTAGAGTGCTGTTGATTGGAACCAGCGTCATTGCGACTGCCAGATGGATCAGCCCCAGCTGCACGCGCTTCAAGAACATAGGGGTTTCTTATACTCCAGGCACCTCACTCCGCCTGATTGAATGACGGAGTTGCTACCTTGTACATTGGTAACGAGGGCGAATTTTAATTATCAATCAATCCAGGTAAATTTATCAGATTAAATCACCCACCGTCAATGTAAGTTTATATAGATTTAGAAGTAAGATTTATGAAGATTTACTAAGGTTTCGGGAAAGTTTCAAGGTGTTTATAATCCGGTCGATTCAATCTTTCAGCAGGGCCCGATCTAGGGCCTTGCGCAGCGAACGCGCCTCGATCACTTCAATCTCAATCGACCAGGGCTCACTTCGCCGCAGCCTGCCCGGAACAATTGCTGTTTTAAACCCCAGGTTTGCTGCCTCTCGCAGGCGAGCCGGCATCTGGCCCACCGAGCGCAGTTCTCCAGAAAGTCCTATTTCGCCGATCAATACTGTTTCTGCCCGCACAGGAATGTCCCGCGTAGAAGAGGCGATTGTGGCTGCTATCGCCAGGTCAGCAGCGGGTTCGCTCACTTTCAGTCCTCCCACCACATTGACAAAGACATCCTGCTCTGATAAACGCAGCCCAATCCGCCGGGTAAGCACCGCCACGATCAACAGCAGCCGGTTGAAATCCACGCCGTTCGGCGTGCGGCGCGGATTTCCAAAAGAGGTTGAACTCGTCAGACCCTGGATTTCGACCAGCAGAGGACGGGTTCCTTCCATAGTCACCGCAATTGCTGAACCAGGCGCATTGACCAGGCGACCTGCCAGGAAAGACTCCGAGGGGTTGGAGACCTCGATCATGCCTCGCTCCTGCATCTCGAAAACGCCCACCTCTGAGGTGGCGCCAAAGCGGTTCTTTACTGATCGCAGCAGTCGGTACGACTGGAAGCGATCCCCTTCCAGGTAGAGCACTGTGTCAACGATATGTTCTAATACACGGGGACCGGCAATGGTCCCTTCCTTGGTTACATGACCGATCAACAAAACGGATATCCCCGCTGACTTCGCCAGCTCGCGCAATCGAGACGCGCTTTCACGTACCTGGGAAACCGAGCCAGCAGACGACTCTAATTCGGGCAAGGTTGTGGTTTGAATCGAATCCACGATTAATATCCGGGGTTTCACTTGCGAGACATGCCCTAAAATGACCTCCATGTTAGTTTCAGTTACCAGCAGCAGCTCGTCTGGCATTTCTGGACGGTCGCCATCTGTACCACTCAGCAGGCGTACGGCCCGCATTTTTATCTGCCGCTCCGATTCTTCTCCAGATACATAAAGGACGCGATCGCTGCGTGCCATTTCCAATGCGGTTTGCAGTAATAGCGTACTTTTGCCTATCCCAGGATCGCCTCCGATGAGCACGATCGACCCTGGCACAATGCCGCCTCCCAGCACCCGGGCAAACTCTTGAATTGGGAGCAGCATGCGCTCATCTCCCCCTTCTCCAATTTCAGATAGGCGCTGCGGGGTCGAATCGCCGCCCAAACCTTGTATCCTGGAGGTTGCTTTTTTGCTCGCCGGGGCGATCACTTCCTCAACCATGCTGTTCCAGGAGTTGCACTGAGGACAGCGCCCCATGTCCCGGGCTGAAACTCGCCCACACTGTTGGCAGACAAACTGAGTTCGTATCTTTGGCATGTTTAAATTATAACTTAGTGACGCTTTCCGCTACTAATAATCGCAGGTAGCATAGGGCCTTGTGCCCGTTTTTACCAACTTTTTGACACGCATGCCCATCAAGGCTCGTTTCCAGAAGTAAAAAGAGCACAAGCAATCAGCTTGCTTGTGCTCTTTGAATTCTAATAACTTTTCGCTGCTACCCGGTCGCTAAAGCTTCCTCTTGCTCGATGGGCTTTTCCTTGCTTGGGTACAGCTTGATCTCTTCATCGACGGCATCGACGATGATCGTATCTCCATCCTCAAATTCGCCAGCCAAAAGGGCATCGGAAAACGCATCCTCGATGTTCTGCTGGATGACACGCTTCAGTGGTCTGGCGCCAAATTCCGGATCATAGCCCATCTCAGCTAACAGATCCAATGCCGCTGGGGTGATGCTGATCACAATATCATGATCTTCCAAACGCAAGCTGACTTTGTCAACCTCGAGATGGACGATTTCCTTGATGTTTTCCATGCTCAAAGCGCGAAAGACGATCACCCCATCAACCCGGTTGATGAACTCAGGTCGGAAGACGCGCTTCAGTGAATCGAGCAGTTTTTTGCGCATCTCCTGGTAGGCCAGTTTCTCCTCTAATTCCTCGTCCCGCTTGATGTCGAAACCGATCGAGGTTTGACGCTTAATCATATCCGCGCCCACGTTCGATGTCATCACAATCAGGGCGTTCCGGAAATCAACCATCCGCCCGCGGGCATCAGAAAGATGTCCTTCTTCCATGATTTGCAGCAGCATGTTATGCGCTTCAGGATGTGCTTTCTCAATCTCATCAAAGACGACGATCGAGTAAGGCCGGCGCCGTAAGGCTTCTGTCAGCTGGCCCGCTTCCTCGTAACCCACATATCCTGGTGGCGCACCGACCAAGCGGCTGACTGAGTGTCGTTCCATGAACTCTGACATGTCGAGCTGGATCAGAGATTCTTCGCTGCCGAACAGGAACCTGGCCAGGGCTTTGGTCAATTCTGTCTTTCCAACTCCTGTTGGTCCCAAGAAGATGAAGGAGCCAATCGGGCGGCGCGGATCTTTCAAGCCAGCCCTAGCTCTACGGACAGCTTTCGAGATTGCTTCAATGGCTTCTTCCTGACCGACGATGTGCGTCCGCAGATCGTCTTCCATTTGCAGCAGGCGCACCGATTCCTCCTGAGCGATCTGCATTACGGGGACACCCGTCCACATCGAGACTACTTCGGCGATATCTTCCGCAGTCACTATCGGGCTGCTGCTGCGATCCCACACCGTTTGCAATCGATCCAGCTGGCTTTCAAGGGCCTCTTGTCGTTCCAGGATCTCTTGCGCTTCTTCATAGCGGCCATCTTCAAGCGCCAGGCCATGATTCACACGGATTTCTTTCAGCTGGCCGATCAACTCTTTCGCAGTTTTGGCCGCAGGGCTTTTGTACATGCGTACTCGCGATGAAGACTCATCGATCAAGTCGATGGCTTTATCCGGCAAAAACCGATCGGTGACATAGCGGGAAGAAAGTTGGGCTGCAGCGTCGAGAGCATCATCGGAAATTGACAACCGGTGGTGTTCTTCATATGCCGAGCGGATTCCTCGTAATATCTCAATCGTCTCGTCGACGTTTGGCTCTTCCACCATCACTGGTTGGAAGCGGCGTTCCAAGGCCGAGTCGCTTTCGATGTGCTTACGATATTCATCATGCGTCGTCGCCCCGATCACCTGCAGTTCCCCACGTGAAAGGGCTGGCTTGAGGATATTGGCCGCATCAACGGATGAGCCCGCTGCGCCCGCCCCAACTAACATGTGAACTTCGTCGATGAAGAGGATCGCCTCTGCCTGTTTCAGCTCATCAATCACCCGCTTGAGTCGTTCCTCAAACTGGCCGCGATACATCGTCCCCGCTACCAACGAACCTACATCCAGCTGCAGCACACGTTTATCCAGCAATGGCGCAGGCACGTCCCCTTCCAGGATCCGCTGGGCTAAACCTTCGACGATGGCTGTTTTGCCAACTCCAGGCTCGCCGATCAAGGCCGGGTTGTTCTTCGTTCGCCTGGCGAGAATCTGGATAACGCGCTCTATCTCCATGACCCGCCCAATAACCGGATCTAGCTTGCCATCATCGGCCAGGGCTGTCAGATCCACGGCCAGCTGATCAACCATGGGGGTTTTCTGCTGTTGCTTCTCCTGTTGGGACGATTTCCTTTCGCTTGAACTGCGCCGTGAGGAGCTGCTCTCTTGCAGCACGCGGCGTGTCTGCCGGCGGATTTGTTCCGGGGTGACACCCAACTTTCTCAAGACATCGTTGGCTACGCCTTCACCATAGCGAACCAACCCGAGCAGGAGATGTTCTGTACCAATATAATGGTGTCCAAGCCGACGAGCTTCATCCACGGCATATTCAAGCACCTGTTGGGTGCCTGGGGACAAATCTAGCTTCCCGCCCATGAATGTGCCGGTACCGGTCAGTCTCTCAACAATCTCCTGGACCCGTTCGGCCTCTAATCCTAATTCACGTAATACTCGGCCTGCAACACCACCGTCTTCTCTAATTAATCCCAAGAGGAGATGTTCTGTGCCAATATAATTCTGCCGCATCCGCTCAGCTTCCTGATGGGCTAGACTGAGCACCCTGCGAGCTCTTTGGGTAAAACGCTCCATGCTGGACAAAGCGTACCTCCTACGATCTCACAAATACCAACGTCACCAATGCTAACCTTAGTTAGTGAGTTTTTTGATTACGAGACTTTTAGTCCAATTGCATTTTACCAGAGATTGTTCCGGCAAAATACGATTCGGATGCCGAATCAGGGCAAGTTAATAAAACTCTTAGGTTCTGTTCGATCAGCGCTTATTGCGGATAACAAATACGCAAGAATCCCCTACCCTTGGCTGTTTTAGATCTCGTTTTTTGAATGATTCTCTCGTTTAAACAAAATCAGCGCGCTGTTCATAGCGCGCTGGAAAGGTTATTGTTATTCTTCGCTGCTTGAGTCCGCTGAATCCTCATTCTCAAGAACAACTTCTTGGTCTTCTTCTGGCTCGTCTTCCTCTGCTGGGGCTTGTTCAGGCTCTTCTTCCGCTTCGGTTACTTCGGTATCTTCAGCCTCTGCTTCAGTTTCGTCACTCGCCGTGGCTTCTTCCTCGGCCTGATCAACAAGCTCTTCTGCCTCGACTTCTTGTTCAGATTCAGCCTCTTCGAGAATAACTCCTGCCTCAGCAGGCTCTACTTCTTCTAATACCTCGCCTTCCTCAACCACATCTTCAGCCTCGATTGGCTCGCTTTCTTCTTCTGCGACTTGGCTCTCTTCGGCAACTTCTTCTATCTCAACTTCTTCTACGATAGATTCTACGTCAGGAGTCTCGTCATCTTCGACGACAGATTCTGCTTCCGTGGTCTCCACTTCTTCAACATCTTCGGTTTCATCAACTACAGCATCTGCGTCAGCAGACTCATCATCTTCGACGACAGCTTCTGCTTCCGTGCCCTTCACTTCTTCCACAGCCTCGACTTCTTCAATCGTAGCTTCTGCTTCAGAAGATTCGCCTGCCTCAACGATCTCTTCAGCACCCTCAGAGACAGCCTCGCCTTCAACTTCAGCCGATTCTTCTTCCTCGCCGTGGCTATCTTCCACCACTTCCGCCAGAGTCATCTTCCAATCGAAGTCCGTATACGCGGGAGAGTCGACTTTACGCAAACTCAAACCGATGCGATGGCGTTCTGGTTCAATCTTTATTACTCGCAAGGTAACCACATCACCTTCGTGAAGCACTTCTTTGGGGTGGGCGACGCGTTGTTCGCTGATTTCAGAAATATGGATCAGGCCTTCCAAATCTTCGTCCAGGCGGGCGAAAGCACCAAACTTGGTCAGGTGAGTGATCGTCCCCTCGATCAGCTGGCCCTCTTTCAAGTTCTCGACATTCTTTACCCAGGGGTCCTCCTGGAGCTGGCGAATAGAGAGACCGATCCGTTTCCGTTCCTGGTCGACACCGATCACCTTGACCTGCACTTCCTGACCAACACTCAGCACTTCTCTGGGATGCTCAATGCGCTCCCAAGAGATTTCGGACAGGTGCACCAATCCATCGGCACCGTCAATATTTACAAAAGCGCCAAAATCCGCCAGGCTCGTCACGCGACCTGTGCGTACATCACCTTCGGACAACTCGTCCAGCAGGCGTTCCTTCAATGATTCGCGTGTTTCCTGGAGAGCAACCCGCTCAGACAGGATGAGGCGGCGGCGCTCCCGGTCAACTTCGATAACAGATACGGTGATCGGCTCATCCACCATCGATCCCCACCGTTGTTCTGGTGTGCTCCCGCTAGAGTCAATTCTTCGCAGTAAACTAACTTGAGATGCTGGCACAAATCCCCGCAATTGTCCAACCGGAATAATCAAGCCCCCTTTATTAAAACCAACGATCTTCCCATCGAAGGTTTCCCCAGATGCAAGCAACGATTCGGCATACAACCAATCTTTTTCTTCAAGTGCACGAACAAATGAGAGTAAGACATTGCCATTCTGATCTTCTGGATTGACCACATAGACAGTTATCTCATTTCCAACGGTTATTTCTTCTCGCAATTCAGGGTCAATCTGCTCAATTTCTCGAGCAGGTATCACCCCTTCCGATTTGGTCCCGATGCTGACCAGGATTTCTGTTTCAGAAACCCGGGCAACGTTTCCTTTGCGGATGTCACCTTGGCGAGGGAAATCAAATCCCAGGTCCTCATCATCCAACAAATCTTCCATTGTTGATGATTGTTCTTCTTCTGCGGTTTGATGGGTAAGTTCTTCTTCTGGTTGTTCGCTCTCGGTTGTTTCCTCCTGCCCATCCAGGGCAAAGTTCTGATCCATACTATTAGTTACTCCGGTTTAAAAAGATAGGCCTACATTATAAAAGCATATAGATAACTTGGCAACCTTTGTGATAAGATTGGGTCTCGATTATAATGAAGGGAAGAGGACGTATATGCCGCCAATTTATCCATTTACCGCTGTCGTAGGACAAGAGCGGATGAAACGTGCCCTTGTCCTAAATGCAGTTTCACCCCGCATTGGAGGTGTATTGATTCGCGGAGAGCGCGGCACTGCCAAGTCTACAGCGGCGCGGGCTCTGGCCGCCCTCTTGCCGGATGTGCATGTTGTAGTTGACTGCCGCTTCAGCTGCGACCCGGAACGTCCTACAACCTGGTGCACTGAATGCCGCGAAAGGGTCACCACTGAAAAACCCTTACCAGTCATGGACCAGCCAACCCCTTTCATAAATTTACCCGTCTCTGCCACTGAAGACAGGGTGGTAGGGACTTTGGACATCGAAAAAGCCATTCAAAAAGGAGAACGCCAGTTTGAGCCCGGAGTTTTGGCCGCCGCGAACCGGGGATTGCTCTACATCGACGAAGTAAACCTTCTGGATGATCATGTTGTTGATCTTCTATTGGATTCAGCTGCCATGGGGATGAACATCGTTGAGCGTGAAGGTATCTCCTTCTCTCACCCTTCACGCTTTATCCTGGTCGGGACGATGAATCCCGAGGAAGGCGACTTGCGCCCTCAGCTGCTTGATCGCTTCGCCCTTTCAGTCGAGATCCACGGCATCCGTGATGCCCGCGATCGGGTCCTAATCATGGAACGTAACCTGGGCTTCGAGGCCGATCCAGATGGTTTCAGAGATGAGTGGCTGGGCAAAGAGCAAGACCTTTCTCACCAAATTGAATCTGGGCGCCAATTACTCGACCAGGTTACTTACACGCAGCGTGATTTGCTGTCCATCGCTGCCCTGACGGCCTCTTTAAATGTCGACGGCCACCGTGCAGACCTGGTCATCTTGAAAACTGCGCGAGCGCATGCTGCGTTTGAAGGTCGCACCTCGATTAACGATCGGGATATTGCCCTGGCTGCCGAACTGGCCCTGCCCCATCGCATCAAGCGTGGTCCCTTCCAGCAGGCAGAGATCACCATGGATGATCTGCAGGAGAAAATTGAACAGCTGCAGGGTGGCGCCACGACCGGTGAGCCCGAGCCTGTCCCCGGTGAAACGGAAACCGTCGAAAAAAAAAAGGCTTGAGCGAAGAGGTATTGGAGGAAGGGTCTGAGCAGGGGCCGCTAAGCCCAGCTCCGCAATCCGTCTTCGACTCTGGCAGCGCAACCTGGTGGGATGGTGGCGAAAAGGTTAACATAGGTCAATCCTTCACCCCGCGCAAGATCGACTCCCCTCTCGACAAACTATCTCGGAAAAAGACTGGTCGGCGTTCGCGCTCACATACCGAGCGTAAGCGTGGACGTTATATCCGCGCCCGGCCTTCCAGGGGTAAGGCTACCGACCTGGCTTTTGATGCCACGTTTCGCGCCGCTGCCCCTTACCAGCGCCAGCGCAGCGAGCAGCGCAAACGCGTGGCTTTCGCCATCCAGCCGGATGATTTCCAGCGCAAAGTTCGGGTAAAGCGCACAGCCAATCTGGTCTTATTCGTGGTCGATGCATCCTGGTCGATGGCGGTGGCTGAGCGCATGGCCGCCACCAAGGGTGCCATACTCTCCCTGCTGACCGATGCTTACCAGCGCAGGGATCGGGTAGGGCTGGTCGTCTTCCAAAAAGACCGCGCGACGATGGTCTTACCTCCAACCAACTCGATCCAGCTCGCCCGGCGTGCATTGGCAGACATCCCTGTCGGCGGGAAGACTCCGCTCTCAGCTGGACTTTTTCTTGCTCACCAAACTATTGAACGGGAAAAAGTCTTCCACCCGGATGTCTTGCCCCTGGTAATTTTACTCACCGATGGCGCTGGTAACGTCTCCATGAGCGGGTTACCTCCCCAGGAGGAAGCCCACCAGATCGCCGAAGGGATCGCGGACGACGATATCCGCTCGGTGGTGATCAATATGGAACATGCTGCCTTCGACCAGGGTTTAGCCCAGGCCCTCGCTGAGCACCTCAGCGCCCCATGCTATACATTAAACGAGCTCAAAGCGGAGAACTTATACCGTGCTGTCCGGGAGGAGATGGAAGGCTGATTTTCTGCTTAATGTATGCTGATGAAGGGCTTCCGCATCGAATAAATCTGTTCTCTATCTCCAGCAATGGAAAGCGCAGCACTGAAATCTCCTGCAAACCATAATTCCCCACGCCAGCCCGTCATGAGCATCAAGTTGAAACGCATCTCAACAATTACTACCCTGGTTTTGCTTTTCTTAATCAGCGGTTGTATTACTTCTGATCAAGGGATCTCCATTCCAACCGCTAGTCCAACTGATCTACTTCCGGAATCAATTCCCTCGAATCCCCCGACTGAAACCAGAGAAATTCCAACACCTTCTGCGACACCTGCTCCACCCCCGGAGATTTTGAGCAAGTACACGCTTTCCGCGGTTCTGGATTACGATACCCACCTCGTCCAGGTTGATGAGCAGGTCTCATATATAAATACGACCGGTTCAGAATTAAGCGAACTTCTGCTGCTGGTTGAACCCAATATCTACCCCGGAGGTTTCACCCTCAACACCCTGACCTGGGAGGATGGAATCGCCATCTCCGATTTCGCCTTGAATAGTCGCGAGTTGGTTATCACCCTGCCTGAAAACCTCCTCCCAGGGACCTCGGTGGGAATAAACTTATCGTACCAACTAAATTTACCCAATCAGAATGCCCCCTACGGTTACACCGAACGGCAAACGAACCTGGGAGATTGGTATCCCTATGTCCCCCCTTATGTACCTGGCGAAGGCTGGCTCGTGAGAGATGATGCCTTCCTGGGGGAGCATCTAGCCTACGATATGTCCGAATTTCTGGTGCATGTTCAGCTGGCCAATCCTTTCTCAGCCAATGGTCTTGAATTGGTGCTGGCCGCCAGTTCTGAACCCACTCTGGATGGGGAAAAATATCGCTTCCATCACGCCCCCGCCCGCAATTTTGCCTGGTCTGTGAGCGACCTTTACCAGGTATTGGAAACCCAGGTTGGTGGTGTACAGGTGAAAAGTTATTCTTTCCCTTATCACCCGGCTGCAGATGTTGCTGCCTTAGAGGAATCGGCCAAATCCCTCGAAATATTCAATGATCTTTTTGGACCATATCCGCATCAATCTCTCTCGGTAGTAGAGGCCGATTTTCTGGATGGGATGGAGTTTGACGGATTGATTTACCTCAGCCATGCTTTCTATGATTACTATTCCGGCGACCAGCGCAGCAATTTAACCATCATTGCCGCGCATGAAGTCGCCCACCAGTGGTTCTACGGGTTGGTGGGCAACGATCAGGCAATGGAGCCCTGGTTAGATGAAGCCCTGAGCACGTTTAGCGAGGTATATTTTTATGAAAAAGCCTATCCCGAGCTGGTCGACTGGTATTGGGAAAACCGGATTTATTTTCACAATCCTGAAGGCTGGGTCGATAGCACGATCTACGAAGCGGAAGGATATTACCCGTATCGTTATGCGGTTTACTTGCGGGGGGCCATGTTCTTGAATGATTTGCGCAGCATAATGGGACAGGGTGATTTTCTCATTTTCCTGAGAGATTACTTGGATAAATACCGGGCTAGGCAGGTAAGTGGGGATGATTTCTTCAACCTGTTATCCGCACACACCGCGGAAGATTTGAGCGGCTTGATCGCCACTTATTTCTCCCGGCGCTAACCAGGTCAATTGACATTCGTTGCTGAACGAAAATCATGAAACTCAGATTTGCGTTTTTTTCCCTGCCCCTGCTCTGCTTGATTTTTTCGGCTTGCACTTCCTCCCAACCGCCAAACCCCACTTCAAGCCCACAACCAACATTAACTGAAGATCTTTTGCCTGAACTGGATAATCCTTCCAGCCCTGCTCCAACCGCGACCTCAACCACCGATTCGCTGCCAACCGTTGGTCAGCAGCTGCCATCTACGCACACCCCAGAACCTATAAGTACTTCATTGACTCAATACACGATTTCTGCCATCTTGAATTACGCCCAACACCACCTCTCCGTTGAACAGCAAATCGAATACACAAATCAGACCAATGAAGCGCTCTCAGAACTGCTCCTGATCGTTGAACCTTCCCGCTATCCAAATGTATTTCACCTCACCTCCCTGAGTTGGGGGGCTGGCCAGCCAGTCAGCGATTATGAACGAGATATCGGTCTCTTGCGAATCCCCTTAGAAGAAGAACTGCAGCACGGCGAGCACATCGATCTCTCCATATCTTACGAATTGGATATACCTTCCCCCAGCCCTTCTTTTTATGGTCGCCCGGTCCCCTTTGGCTACTCGAGTCGGCAGACCAACCTGGTGGATTGGTATCCTTTCATCCCTCCCTATGTTCCTGGTGAAGGTTGGCTTGCACACAATGCAGGTTCTTTCGGAGAGCATCTGGTTTATGACTTGGCAGACTTTTCAGTCAACATTCAATTGAGCGATTCAAATCCAGATCTGGTGATCGCCGCCAGTGCACCTGCTGTTACTGATGATGAATGGCACAGGTACGATTTAGAAAAAGCTCGCAACTTTTCCTGGTCTGTCAGCGATCAGTATGTTTTGACGACGACCACTGTGGATTCAACTGTAGTATTAGCTTACCATTTTCCTTTTGATAACCAGGCTGGTGAAGCTGTCCTGGGTACTACCGCCGAGTCTTTGGAACTTTTCAACGAACTTTTTGGCCCTTATCCGCGCAAAACCTTGAGTGTGGTAGAAGCAGATTTCCTGGACGGGATGGAATATGACGGCTTGTTTTTCCTGAGCAAGGGGTTCTACAATCTCTACTCGGGAAGTTCAGGAGATTACCTAAACGCCATTGCAGCCCATGAAACAGCCCATCAATGGTGGTACAGTGCAATGGGCAACGACCAGGCCCTCGAACCCTGGCTGGACGAGGCCTTATCCACATACAGCGAACGCTTGTATTACGAAAACCTTCATCCTGAAGCGTTAGATTGGTGGTGGACCTACCGGATTTACTATTACCAGCCGCGGGGTTGGGTGGATGGCAGCATCTACAATCCTGAAGGCTACCGGGCATACCGGGATGCTATCTATTTAAATGGTGCTCTTTTCATGGAGGATCTGCGTGAAGCCATGGGTGATGAAGTTTTCTTTGATTTTATTCGTACGTATGCAGCAGAGCACGTTGGCCAGATCGTATCTGCGGATGATTTTTTTGATACGCTGGGAAGGTTCACCCAATCTGACCTTTCATCTTTACTTGGGAAGTACTTCAAAACTCGCTGAAAGCTAATTGCTGCTCCTTCCTCTCAGAGAAGATGTCATAACCAAAGATTTTCCAAAGTATTATTGGTTTAGCTATGCCAGATCTATTTATTATTTTATTCAGTAATTAATTAAATCGTAGTAGTAGTAGGTATTGGGGATAAGTGGATAAGTGCGGAATTTTATCCTAATTCTAAGAGATGCACAAGTTTTCAAGGGCAGCTATAGTTGGAGAAGGGGAAATTCAATCCACAGGTCAGCTGTGGACAAACGAGAATAATTCTCTGCAAAGATAGACCCCTGCAAGGTGATTTCAATATATGGCCTGTTCATTACATCTACCCCCATATATGGGGGTAGATGTGGAGAGGGAAATTCGAACATTCGGGCGACTTTTCCCCAATTTAATCACTTTATCCACAGATTTCAACAAGTTATCCACAGAAAGCGAAATTTCACGTTAGTTTTCCCTACCCCAGGGAAAAGTTCATTGATCATTAAAAACACATTAAAAGAGCTTGACAAAGCAGCAAAATTAGATTATCATCTATGTTAGATATATATCTAACATAGATTTACGTCTAATAGATGAATATCTAATCAAGTAGAAGTGAATTAAAAGTATAGGAGATTGTCATGTACCACGTATATTATGAACATGTTCGTGAGCTCCACAAGCATCGACATAGACTACCCCAAGCCGAAATGGAATTGAACGGCTTGGCGCCAAAAAATATTGATCTGCGTAGTCGCTCTCGGCTGTACCTGAGTGATATCCTGCTCAAAATCGGCCAGCTGATTAGGCCGGCTGAATTCCAAGTGCATTTACACGTAGGGCAGGCTCATGAGGGTACACTTGAAATAAAAGCTGAGGGTTGTTGATAAATGATGGATGCGCTCAAAGAAGAAACCACAGAAGTAAAACAGCCGAAATTAAGTTGGGAATTAGGGACTGCCTATGATCTAATGATGAGCCTGGAAGTCCTCCATAAGCCGGAGGACTTCGGGCTGCGCGCCTCCTGGGCTGCCGGTGTCCGCTCGAGAGTGCCCGCAGCGGAAAGAGCGGTCCTGGAGGATTCCCTTAATCTGGTTTATGTGCCATTGAGTTGGGTCCATACACTTCCGGAGCCTATGGATGCAGCCACCGCCTTGTGGGCCTTGCGTCAGGTGCCCCCTGAAAAGAGGTTGTCTGTGCTGACCTGTTGTGAAGACCCAACCAGTGAATACGATCAACTCTTGGCGCAGGTTGCTGATAAGAGGTCCTGGGACGAGAGCGACTTAGAGCAGTTGTTGGATAGCATTAAAGCCAAGCAAGGTAAAAAAGGCAAGAAGCGACATGCGAAGAAAGAAGCCGAAATAGCATTAAATTGGTGGTCGCGGCCCGATGAATTTGGCGAACTTTACCTGAAAGCCCTGCAATCATATTATCAAGAATTTTTTGCCGAAGAAGAGCGGCGCATAAAACCAGCTTTGCAAACTTCTATCGAGCGCTCCCAGGAACTTGCCGAAAAAACCCAACTTCCGGAGCTCATTGAGACCCTCTCCCAGGGTGTGCAGTTGTTCATTGATCCCGAAGTTACTGAGCTTATTTTCGCTCCTTCCTACTGGATCACACCCTTGATTCTGTATAAATCGATCACACCCGAACAGTCGATCTTGCTCTACGGCGCCCGTCCAGCAGACGATTCATTAGTTCCGGGAGAGGTCGTACCGGATGCCCTGCTGCGTGCGTTAAAAGCCTTGGGCGAGCCCACCCGGTTGAATATCATCCGCTACTTATCTCAGGAGCCGCTTTCACCGGCACAGCTCGCTAGGAGATTGCGCCTGCGCCCACCAACCGTAATTCACCACCTGGAGGTTCTCCGCCTGGCCGGCCTGGTCAGGTTGAATCTGGAGGTTCCGGGAGAACGGAATTATTCCGCCCGTATAGAAGGCTTAGATGACACTTTCGCCAATATCAAAGAATTTTTGCAAGCAGATTTGAAGCGATAAGAAATTCGAGGCTTGATTGGAATCTGGAAATTTAATTTACAAATTAGGCCTCGCAGTTAGCGAGTACGCTTCCCGAGTGCGCGCATTCAGTCGCAATGCGCGCCTTTATTTGCTTAATGTAGTTATTGTTGGTGCGGCGATGGGGGTTTACCGCCTGCTGTTTAATTTCTATGTACTTAGCCTGGGGTACGACGAGGCGCTGCTGGGCACCCTAATCACCGTCAGCAGTCTTACCGCCCTGCTATCCGCCCTGCCAATGGGCTATCTGGCCGACCTGCTGGGCCGCAAGAATTCGCTGCTCATCTCTGGGGCGCTGATGAGCGCTTCCATCATGGCAATCGTGCTCTGGCCTACCGAGGGCGTGCTTTACGCCATGAATGTGGTTTCCGGGGTGGGACAGAGCCTGGCGGCAGTGATTATGGCGCCATTTCTTATGGAGAACAGCGGGGAAAAAGAACGCACCTATTTATTCAGCTTTAGTCAAGGTTTACAAATGGCGATGGCCTCCTTGGGCAGCTGGATCGGCGGCTATCTCCCCACCTGGATAGCGCTGAACCGCGGCGTACCACCGATCAGCAGCGAAGCCTACGCTGGAGCTTTGATGGTCATCGCCTTGATCGTATCTGCAGGCTTGATCCCTTTGGCGATGTTGAAAACGCCACGTTTGCAGCGTTCAGAGCAATCAGTGTTTGCCCCGCTGTCCTATGCCTCTAAGCACCCATCTTTATTGGGGAAACTAATTCTCCCGATTCTGATCACCTCTATTGGGGCTGGATTAATTATGCCCTTTATGAATGTCTTCTTCCGTCAGGTGCACCACCAGCCGGACCCGGTGATCGGCTCCTTATTCGCCTGGGGGTCGTTGGCGATGGGCTTAGGTTTGCTGATTGCACCGCCCCTGGCTGAACGGAGGGGTAAGATCCAGCTGGTGGTTGCTACTCAAACCCTTTCGATCCCCTTCTTGATCATTCTTGGCTTCTCGCCTCTCTTCTGGATGAGCACCATAGCCTACTACATCCGTTTGGCACTGATGAACATGAGCAGCCCGGTGTACCAGACCTACGTCATGGAACACGTCGAACCTTCAGCCCGGGCGACAGTGGCCAGCCTGGTGAGCATGGCCTGGAATTTTGGTTGGGCCTTCAGCCCCACCATCAGCGGTTATCTGCAGGTGCAATATGGATTTGGCCCTTCATTCCTGGGGACGATTATCCTGTATACCATCTCCACCATCATGTATTACGCTTTCTTCTTGCGTGGCAGACAGCGCACAAGCCTGGAGCCCGTACCGGGGGACTGACAGCTATTTCTTGAAGGTCTCTCCAGGAATTTATCCCCAAAGAAGAAAATCCCATTTACCCGGCCATCGAGAAGTAGCATAGCCCACTTCGACAAGCTCAGTGTAGGCTCTTGTGGACGCTCAGGTCCAAATTGGCGGGCACGAAACCCCATATATCAGAATAATCGATAGAAAATATTATTGGGATACACCGATCAATCCACAGCATATTTTTTCTGCTCAAGGGGGCGTTACTCCACTGCATTCAGCGCAAGCCTCACCGCTGGTTTGATCCTATAAATTTACAGGGATCTCGATCCTTGAGTATGGTGTTACCAAGATTTCCCCAGGGCCATCTGGAACACCTTTCCCCAAAGTGCTGCAAGTCATGTAACCTTTCTACAAAATTTGCATCAAAGTATTGTGAGATATTACACAATTTTGTACGGAGGCATTTATTTCAATGGAAATGGTGATTGATTTTCCGGGCGGCGCCCGCGTAGATGCGCATTTTGGACCTTACACTGTGACCACGGACCAGCCCCCAATCGGCGGTGGTGAAGGATCGGCGCCCACCCCATTCGAGGTTTTCTTATCTTCTATCGGCACCTGCGCCGGAATTTACGTGCTCGGTTTTTGCAAGCAGCGCGGTTTATCAGCAGAAGGCATCCACATCTTGCAGCGCGTCCATACCGACCCAGAAACTCGCATGATCGGCAAAGTAGACCTGGAGATTCAGGTCCCGGAAAACTTCCCGGAAAAATACCGAGATTCACTGGTCCGATCAGCTGAGTTGTGCGCAGTGAAGAAACACCTTGAGCGCCCGCCGGAATTTGATGTATTCACCAGAGAGGTATCGCTGGTCTAGCAGGCTGAGCAAAAAAACAAATTTTTAAGACCTGCCTTCCCACACCGGTTGAAGCGACCGATCAAGAGGCAGGTCTTTTTGTGTTAATTTAAGAGTAGGATCAGGGTGTTGATAATATTTTGCAGACTCTTGAGGGTATTATTGCCCTGGTGATAAAGATACCGGTAGACACATTTGACATATCACCGATAGAGGATAGCTAACTTAGAGGGATCGTCCTGAGCAGAAAGGCAATACTTCTTCTCTCACCTTTAGAAGGTGTTGGCGGAATCACGCATTCCATAATCCGAATGCTTCAGCCCGATTTTTATTCATTTCGAGAAGGGAGTATCTTATGCCCAGGGTTCAACACTTTGAGATCAGCGCCAATGATCCGGAAAAGGTCGCCGCTTTCTTTGAGAATGTATTTGGTTGGAAGGTTACGAAATGGGAAGGCCCAGTGTAATATTGGTTGGTTGAGATTGGTGACGAGAGTGAACCTGGGATCAATGCAGGCATTTCCCGCCCCAACGAGATCATTTCTGGCACCGTCAATACCATTGGCGTTCCCGATATCGATCAATATTTAGAGAAGGTGACTCAACATGGTGGAAAAGTCGTTGTTGATAAGCATACTATCCCAGGCGTTGGGTACAACGCATACTGCCAGGATGAGGAGGGAACGGTTTTTGGCGTCCACCAGGAAGATTCCAACGCAAGTATATAGATAAAGAAAAACATGATTTTGAAGAGATGGAGAAAGGCTGTTTCTTCCTTAACATTTTTCGAATTCCCCACATAAGTAATTATTATTCTGAGCTTGCGAAGCAAGCGAAGAATCCTTATCGAGAGGAGAGTAGTAAACCTGTCTGGGATTGTAAAGATTTGCTTAGGTCGATTCCAGGTAATAAATTTCAATAACCTTGAACCTCATCCAAAGGATCAAAAAAATTATCTTGGTTGGAGTGATTGCTCCTGGAATTTCTCCTTTGTCAAGCCCAGAAAGCCTTTTCCAGGTCCGAAAATTCTTCCACTGGACCATCGAACTTGTTGCGTCCCAGATCCAACACGTACACATAATCGGCGATCTTCAATGCCTGGCGAATCTCCTGGTCTACCAGGATGATCGTCAGGCCATCCTGGTCGCGTAGATCCACCAGCATTTGATAGACTTCCTGCGAGAGCAATTTTGCCAGCCCTGCGGTTGGCTCATCCACCAGGATCAGCGTGGGATCGGTCATCATCGTGCGGGAAAGCTCCACCATCCGCTGCTGCCCCCCTGAGAGCTCCCCTGCCTGTTGCTTTCGTTTCTCTTTTAGAACCGGGAACCTTTCATAATTCTCTTCAATCTTGCGCTTCAGCCTTTTCTTATCCCCTCTGAACGTCCAGCCTCCCAGCTGTATATTTTCTTCAACCGACAGCCAGCGGAAGATCCCAGTGTGCTGTGGAATATAAGAAATACCAAGGTCGATCAGTTTGTGAGTGGGTGTTCCATCAACCCTTTGCCCGTCCATATAGATTTCACCGGCATTGGGTTTCAGAAATCCATAAATCGCCTTGAGCAAGGTTGATTTTCCGACACCATTTGCACCAAGCACTGCTGTAATTTTTCCGGTCTCAGCCTTTATATCGACCCCCTGGAGGATGTTAAGATCTTTATAATACCCGACATAAAGATCGCGTACGTCAAGCATTTTCATCCTCCTCTTCTTCCTTGCCAAGGTAGGCCTCAATCACAGCCGGATCGTTCTTAACTTCTGCTGGATCACCATCGGCGATGATTTTGCCAAAATTCAATACAACGAGCCTTTCACTGAGGGCGAAGATCGAATCCATGTCGTGGCTGATGATGATAATGGCTTTGCCGTCCTTGTGTACCTTATCGATGTACCCGTAAATCGCTTCCTGAAGTTTGGGGTGCACACCTGCGAAGGGTTCGTCAAGGATGACAAACTGCGGATCAAGCATCAACAACCTGCCCAGTTCAAGTAATTTCTGCTGTCCTCCTGAAAGACCACGGCCAAGTTCATTGGCCAGGTGTTCCACTGTTAGGAATTCAAGGATTTCATAAGCTTTCTGCTGTGTCTTCCGGCGATTTGTGCCTGGATGAAGGGCTAGCGCGGGCACAAGCATATTTTCCATGACCGTCATCCGGTGGAAGGCACGCGTCACCTGAAAAGTCCTGCCCAATCCGCGTCGTGCGATTTTATAAGGAGGCATTTTATCTACCCGCTCCTCATTTAACCATACCTCGCCCCGGGTGGGTTTGTAGACACCGTCAATAATATTGGTCAGAGTCGTCTTGCCAGCGCCGTTGGGACCGATTAGACCAACAATCTCTGGTTTGTCGATCGTCAATGAGACGCCATCTAAGGCGTGCAGTCCCCCAAAAGCTTTGACGACATCCTTTACTTCTAACTTCATCATCCACTCCTAGGCTATGTAGACGATTCTTCATCAGCGGGGAGATGACGTTTGGCAACCGTCTCTTCAAGTGCGCCTTGTCGGGTGATGCGCTGGATGAGGGGATAAATCAACCCATTCTGCCAAAAACGCAGGGTGACCATCAGCAAAAGCCCAAATCCGACCATTCGCCAGGCGTTGGTCTGAATAGCATCCTGGGTTAGAGTAAACCCGAGTTTCTCCAAGGTTGGTGTAATGGCTGCCAAACGAGGCATTAAACTGGCCGGCACAGGAATCTGCTGGAGAAACTCCAAAGCAAAATGGATGAAGATTGCCCCAAGCGTAGCACCGATCAAACTCTCGATACCGCCGATGACTGCCATGGCGATCACCAGGCTCATGCGAGGAATGATCAATTCGGTCGGAGCGATAAAGCCAACGAAGTGATGATCGACTGCCCCTGCCATCCCCGCGATCATGGCTGTGACCACGAAGGCCATGATTTTATAACGCACCACGTCTACACCCATGGCGGCCGCGGCTTCTTCATCTTCACGGATCGAGCGAAAGAATAAACCGAAGCGAGAGTTGGCCAAAGCATACATAAAAGCGAGCGAGGCCAAGAGCAGCCCAAGCATAAGGTAATAATACGGCACATAAGAAGTCGTGGCGATAATTCCATCAAAATACAGCCCCATCGGGCCACCGGTGAGATCGATTTCGGCGTTGACGGCCAGACGGAAAATCTCAGCGAAAGCAATGGTAAATAAAGCCAGATAGGTCTTCCTTAAGCGGAGACACAAGTAGCCAATGATCAGACCGACAAATCCTGCTAACAACATACCGGCAATGATGCCGGAAATTGGTGACCAGCCTAAATCTCGTCCCAGGATCCCACTAGCATAAGCAGCAATGGCCATAAAAGCGATATGAGCGAAGGAAAACTGCCCCGCATATCCAGCCAGCAGCGCCCAGCTGGAAGCTAACATCGCCCAGAAGAAGGCCTGAGTTGCGATGAATAACCAATACTGCTGACCTCTTAACAGTGATGGAAAAGCCAAAGCTATGGCGAGGCCAACGGCAATCAAAATCCACTGAATTGGAACCCGCTTCATAGTTCCCTTCCAAACAACCCGGTCGGTTTAATCAGCAGAACAAGCGCAAATATGAACAGGCCGATGGCGTCTTTGTAGGCCAGTGCTCTTCCCGGATCTGTTGGGAACATTAATCCAGCACCGAAAGATTCAACAATACCTATGATCAATCCACCCAGGATCGCGCCGGGCATTGAGCCCATACCTCCCAAGACGATGATCACAAAGGATTTACTCGCAGCAGGCGCCCCCACCCAGGGCACCCAGGCAAATACCGCCACCAGAACGGCACCAGACATGCCAGCTAACATTGTCCCCAGACCAAAAGCCAAGGTGTTCATGTTCAATGGATTGATCCCAACTACAGCTGAAGCTTGTCGATCCTGGCTAACGGCCTGCAATCCCCTGCCCAGCCAGGTGCGGGCCATAAAATAAATCGTCGCACCGATTAATACCAGCGCGGTTGCTCCAGCGATCAGGCGGCTGCCGCTGAGGGGGATGCCCCATATGGTCAGTGTCGAGGCTTTAGAAACGATTAATCCCCAATCTAGTACAGGAAAATCAAAGAATCTCTGTGCTTTTTTTGGAAAGGGGTCTACGATGGCGACCATCAGGAACTGCAGGAAAAATGCCAGACCAAATGTAACCAGGATAGCATATTCGCTGGGCCTTTCGATCTCCCCCCTGGCCATTGGCTGCAATAGTAAACGCTCAGCGATAAAGCCGAGAATAACCGTGACAACTCCGGCGAGCAGTACCGCAAAGTAGGGATTCAGATTCGTGTATTGCAGCATCACGAAGTAAACCACGTAGCCACCGATCATGTAAAACTCACCATGCGCAAAGCTGACGATACCCAAGACGGAGAAGATCAGCGTCAACCCTAATGCCATTAATCCATAAATAATTCCAATGAGGAGCCCGTTCAGCAGTAAATTTGTAAGGTATTGGGCAGAGATATCAACCATGCCAATCTCCAATATTGAGGTGATCGCTTGGGGATCTAGGATAGCATCTTGATTACGTGAGTGTTTTCAAGTCTTTCAAATTTCCCAAAAAATTTGTGGGGAGAGGGGCGCTTTCCAGATATGCGCCCCTCTCATTATCTTTCTTGGAGTAATTAATTCCCTACGGAGTTGTTCCGTATGGGATGGCAAAGGTGCCGTGTGTCTGATAGACCTCTGGATAGACGACCGCGGCATCATCCGAGCTTTGCCCCTGCTCAAAGTACTGCAGGAAGAGCACTGCAGGATCGGGCCACTGGTGCCACATGAACTGAGGCGTGCCTTCGGGGACATCATCTCCGGTCAGGGTACATAATGCGCCGTAATTCCCGTCTTTATTCTCTTCTTTGCAGTCGAAGTCCGGTTGTGCAGTTTGACTGTTGAAGGGGAAGTAGTAGCGACCCTGGGCGAGGGTGATATCAGTCGCTTCGAGGGCTTCGATGATCGCATCCGGGTCAAGTGAGCCAGCTCTTTCTATCGCGTCAGCCATCAGCATCATCGAGTCGTAGGCTTCCAGAGCGAAAGACTCGGGGAAGATATCTACCCGCTTGCGGTATTCCTCTTCGAAGGTTTTGGTGACAGCGTTAGCCAGGGAAGGTACCAACCCTACCTTTCGGAAGGCGCAGTAGGTGCCGTCAGGTACGGCCTCCCAGAACTGGGGCTGGATGGCGACCTGGTTGGCGATGCAGATGGTATCCTCATCTGGCATCAGACCCTGTTCGATGGCTTGATTCTCAAAGTTGAATGAGTCTTCGCCGGTGATCAAGACCAAGACCACGTCGGGGTTCGGTCCAGCCTGGATGCGGGTGATGATCGGCGAGTAATCGACTGTTCCCTTATCCGCGGAATAAGTTTCAGATTCGATGCCTCGATCGGCCAATCTCTCGGTCGTTGCCTCGGCAGCTGGCACTCCGTAGTCGGTGTTCTCTGTGACAATGATCACGAATTCAGCACCCAGGGCATCGATGTAATTGGCATCGGCTTCAGCTACCATAGAGGAGGCGGGGGCGATGCGGAAGACCTCAGGATAGCCGCTGCCGGAAATATTATCGTTCCAGGTCTCCGCGAAGACTGTTGGGATGTGGTACTTGTTCGATATTTCTTTCATGGCAACGCCGGCCGAGCTGTGATACTCACCCACAACTCCAACGACGCACTCCTGAGTGATCAGGTATTCCATACCTGCAGTGCCGCGCTCGGGTAGGCTGGCTGTGTCGTAGAATACAACATCAACCTCCTTGCCCAAAACACCACCAGCTTCGTTGAGTTGAGCCACAGCAATGTTGATGGCATTCTGCATTGCCAATCCGCCGGCTACCGCACCGGGTGCAGATTGGGGAACCGTGGCGCCAATCTTGATCGTTTCAACCTCGTCGGCGCTTATCGGCGCACAGCGACCTGGGACTGGCGTCGCTTCGACGACAACTTCAACTTCTTGTGTGACGACCACCTCTTGGGTGACGACAACTTCAACTTCTTCTGTGACGACCACCTCTTGGGTGACCACAACGGTTTCAACGACTGGTTCAGATGCGCATGCAGACAATACAATCGCTGAAACCACCAGCAAGAAAACAGAGATATATAATTTTCGAGACATTTGTCTCCTCCTCTTTAGAGATTATCGAACTTGGACATTGTTGGGTGATATTAGGTTTCGAGCCTCTTATTTGATTGCCTTGAGAGAATGGCATCACCTCCTTTCGATAAGTGGCGCAAGATCAAGATTCGCTTAATCTAATTGTTGCCAAAAGAATCCTGAGTGAGCCCCAATTCGCGTGAAATTTGGTCTGCGGCCTGTATCACAAGCGGGGAAACTTCAACAATGCGTGGTCGGGTAAGACGGTAACTGGGACCAGAGACACTAACGCAGGCAATAACATTTCCTTCATGATTTAAAATAGGGGATGAGATGGCGTGCAAGCCCATTTCTATTTCGTCGAAGCTCGTGGCGTAGCCTTGAGAGCGCACTTGCTGCAACTGGCGCCGGAGGCTATCCGCATCGGTTATTGTGGCAGGTGTCAGCGCTGGAAGATCGAATGCTAACAAGGTCTCCACTTCATCTTCTGGTAAGTAGGCTGCGATAACTTTACCTCCTGAGGTGGCGTGAAAGGGTATCTTGTATCCGGCTCCACCAGCACGCACAACTAAGCGACCTCTAAATTCGACTTGCTCCAGGTTGATGATATCGGTATCCACCAATATGCTAAGGCTCGTCGTTTCTTCCAGGGTATCTGCTAGACTACGTAAATGTGGACGAGCGGTCTGACGGAGATCACGATAAACAAAAACCGAATTGGCCAGCGGGATGAGTCTTAGACCCAGGTGATATAACCCAGTTTCCGAATTTTGAGAAATAAATCCTTTTGATTCCAGCGTTGTGAGCAGGCGAAATACCGTGCTCTTTGGCAAGTTGACGCGGCGGCTGAGTTCACCGACGCCAAGTCCTGGCTCCTCAGCTGAAAAAGACTCCAAAATGTCGATGGCGCGCTCTACAGACTGAACGGAAGGATTGCGTTTAGTGGTCATGGAGTCCCATTTTGTGCCGCAGGATGGAACAGCGTTCTGTATTATAGCACGTGTCAGACGTGTGTGCAGAGAAGAGAACTCAGAATGTCTGGGATCATTTCTTGCAACGTTTGGAGTGGGCAAAGAAAAAAACTGGCCAAATTTCATTTGCTTGGAGAAACGAGCCTTTGCCACTCTCCCTTAATTGGTTTGGCAATGCTCCACATCAATTGTAGCTTTTCTCTGGTGAGACGACCAAATTGTGCGAAATATGGTTCTGATATAATCAAACAAAGATCGTTCATTGCAGCAATCTTTGGGGAATTTATTTATGCAGTTGTTAGTCAGATAGCTTGTACCTTTAATGGCCAGCAAAGAAAAGTAGAGAGCGACTACTCATGGAGCCAGCAGAAATACCCCAACGAGATAGGCAAACAGGTGGGAGCGAAGAGAAAATTCAATCACAAGATCACCAGTCCATAATTGATGACTTGAAGGAGAAACGGGAGAATCTCCCTGATGAAGAGCGCCTTAAGCGCATCGAAGCCCAAAAAGCAAAAGGGAAACAAACCGCGAGCCAGCGAATCCGCCTTCTTCTTGATGAGGGCAGTTTCCGAGAGATAGATTCCTTTCAGACGCATCGCCACAGCGATTTTGGATTAGACAAGAAGCGCCACCCTGGGGATAGCGTCGTGGTGGGCTATGGCAAAATCGGAGGGCGGATGGTGTGTGTGTATGCCCAGGATTTCACCATTCTTGGTGGCTCTTTCTCAGAGGTGCAAGGTCAGAAGGTGGCCAAGATATTAGATCTAGCCATGGACTCGGGGGTTCCCGTGATTGGTCTGATGGATTCGGTTGGCGCACGAATCCAGGAAGGGGTCTATGCTCTGGCGGCTTTTTCTGAACTTTTCTGGCGTAATACACAAGCCAGTGGGCTCATTCCTCAGGTCAGTGTCATATTGGGACCCTGCGCTGGTGGATCGGTATACTGCCCGGGATTAACCGACTTCGTGATCATGACCAAAGGCACCAGCCACATGTTCATCACAGGACCAAAAGTGATTGAAACCGTCACCCACGAGGAAGTTGATCTGGAGACACTCGGTGGTGCCATGGTGCACAATTCGGTTAGCGGTGTAGCCCATTTTGCTGCGGAGTCGGATGCCAATGCCTTGGAGATCGCGCGAAAATTAATCAGTTATCTCCCTGCTAATAATGCCGAACCCCCACCAACAATTCCTGCGGAAGATGATCCCTGGCGGCAGGACATTGATCTCGACACTGTTATACCAATTGATCCCACAGAAGCGTATGACATGCACATCGTGATCGACAAGATTTTCGACCTGGGAAGTTTCTTTCCAGTACATGGGCATTTCGCGCTTAATGCAATTGTGGGCTTTGCACGACTGCATGGGCAGGCAGTTGGGGTGGTCGCCAACCAACCTCAATTCTTGGCTGGAGTGCTGGATATTGACGCCTCAGATAAGATCGCCCGCTTTGTGCGTTTTTGCGATGCATTCAATTTCCCCATCATTTCCTTAATTGATACCCCCGGTTACCTGCCTGGGGTTAGGCAGGAACACGGCGGCATAATCCGGCATGGGGCTAAAATTGTGTATGCTTATTCGGAAGCTACTGTGCCGAAAATCGCTGTCATCACGCGCAAAGCTTACGGCGGTGCTTACATTGTGATGAGCAGCAAATACATTCGCACAGATCTGGTCTTCGCCTGGCCGACTGCTGAAATTGCGGTGATGGGCGCCGAAGGGGCATTCAACATCTTGCGCGGTACGCAGCTTGAAGATAAGGGTGAACACGAAGAAGCCCAGAGGAAATTCAAAGCTGAATTCCGGGAGAAATTCTCCACTCCTTACATCCCTGCCGCTAGCGGTCATGTAGATGAGATTTTGATCCCCTCGGAGACCAGGCCCAGGTTGATCTCCTCATTGGAATTGCTCAAGGATAAGCGAGTCGAGTCCCGCCCTAAGAAGCACGGAAATATGCCTCTATAGAAAAGCTTTTCATTACAGGAGACTGCACGTTGAGCAGTATTTCTCAAGGGCTAAGCCTGAGTTTAGCAGGTATTCTGATCACCTTCGCCTATTTTGGGTTGTTGATTCTGGTTATGGTGCTTCTAAGAGAAATCTTCAAAGTTCCTTCACAAGAGAAGAAGCCAGATGAGGGAAAGTCTGCTCAAGATATCGACCGCATGAAGGCAGCTGGTATTGCTGTAGCAGTTGCGATTCAAAAATCCAGGGTAGAACCAGATACAAGTCTAGGTCACTTACTTGAGACACCCCCTGGCAGGTGGTGGAGAAGTACTCGCCATAGGGGATGATGATGGATAATTCAAGCCAACGAATTGTTGTGAAAGTCAATGGTCAGGAATATTTGGTTGAGGTGGGCGATCTGAATACCTCGCCTGTCGTCGTAGTGGTTGATGGTCATACTTACGAGGTGGTTGTTGAAAACCAAACTCCTGGCAAGCAACCAAAGCCCACCGCTACCGAGAGCACTCCTCCAGTTGAGAAGCCACTTGAAGTACAGAAGCCTGGTACAGCTCTCGGCGAAAACCATGTGCTGGCACCGATTCCAGGGGATATCGTCGATGTTGAAGTTCAACCTGGCCAAGAGGTAAGCATAGGGCATACGCTTTGTGTTATCGACGCCATGAAAATGAGAAACGAAATTCGTTCGCCGCGCGATGGACAAATTGCTAGTGTTGAAGTCAGTATTGGACAATCGGTAGATCATGGGGACGTGTTGATCACCTTCGAGTGAGGCCGCTGTGGACGTAGAGACTCTCATCCAATTGTTACAAGCTCCCCTGGCCCTGACCTGGAAGAATCTGGTCATGATGGCTGTGGGCGGATTGCTCATCTATCTGGCAATTGCCAAAGATTACGAGCCCATGCTTCTGCTACCGATTGGTTTTGCGGCCATCCTGACCAACCTGCCCCTGACAGGCATCGCAGATGCTGGCGAGTATGGATTTTTAAGCGTGCTGTTTAATGCGGGCATTACCACTGAGCTATTCCCCCTCTTGATCTTTATCGGCATTGGGGCGATGACCGATTTTGGGCCCCTGCTCGCCAACCCCAAGCTGGCCTTGCTGGGTGCAGCTGGTCAAATAGGTATCTTTATCACTCTGTTATTAGCACTGAGCCTTGGATTTGATCTTAACGAATCCGCCTCGATTGGCATCATCGGGGCGATCGATGGACCGACAGCGATCTATGTTTCAACTAAATTGGCACCCCATTTGTTAGGCCCAATCGCTTTAGCCGCCTATAGTTACATGGCTTTAGTCCCCATCATTCAACCACCCGTCATGAGGTGGATGACCACGGATGCGGAACGTAAAGTTCGCATGCCTTACATCCAGAGTGAGGTTTCCAAACCTGCCAAAATTCTATTTCCGATCGTAATCACTATAGTGATTTCACTTCTTTCTCCAAAGGCCGCCCCATTGATTGCGACACTTATGTTCGGCAACCTCATGCGCGAATCTGGTGTTGTGGAGCGGTTGAGCCGATCTGCTCAGAACGAAATCGTCAATGTGACCACCATCTTCCTGGGATTGACCATCGGAAGCACAATGACAGGCAACAACTTTGTGCGCATGGAAACGGTCTTGATCCTGGCAATTGGATTATTGGCATTCGTATTGGATACAGTTGGTGGGGTCCTTTTTGGTAAATTAATGTATGTGCTCTCTGGAAAGAAATTCAATCCCTTGATAGGGGCAGCTGGGATCAGCGCCTTCCCGATGTCTGCTCGTATCGTTCAAAGGGTGGGGCAAGAGTACGATTTCGAGAATTTCCTTTTGATGCATGCCATGGGCGCCAACACCGCTGGGCAGTTAGGCAGCGTGGTAGCGGGGGGTGTGATATTGATCTTAATGTTGGGCATCATCTAATAAGAGATTCCAGGGGGAAATCACCAGCACATTTGCCGTGGGAATCTTGTCCTGATGGGGAGATTGGGCAGTTGAGCAGTATGCAATTTACTTAATCCCCTGCCATACTTCGAGAACAACCTCTCGCAACAGACCAACCATCACATCAATCTCTGACTCGGTGATGATGAAGGGAGGCGCGATAAGCAGATGGTCACCGCGCACTCCATCCACGCTGCCAGATCCCGGGTAGAAGATAACTCCCCGCTCAAAAGCCAGGTCTCCAACACGACGGTTGAACTGTGCCTCAGGCGAGATTGGGTCTTTTGTCTTCCGATCGGCTACGAACTCGACTCCCCACAGCATTCCCAATCCACGGATATCACCAACAAAGGGGAGCTCACCTAATTCAGCCTTCAGTTTTTGACCCAGGTAAGTGCCGAGATTGGCCGCTGCTGTCACCAGGTCGTGCTGCTCAAGATAGTCCAGAGTCGCTTGAGCGGCAGACGCACCGACGGCATGGTGAGAAAAGGTGCCCCCGTGGGCGAAGTCTCCGTGCGCGTCAAGTATTATCTGGACGTCTGAATCCCGGACGGCAGTGATGGACAGAGGGAAGTACCCTGAGGTTACTCCCTTGCCCATAGTGATAATATCCGGTTCCACGCCGAAGTGCTGTATACCGAACCAGCGCCCGGTGCGCCCAAAACCAGCCATCACCTCGTCCACGATAAGAAACAAGTTGTATTGGTCACAGATCTGAGCTATCCTGGACCAGTAGCCCTCCGGTGGTACCACAGCCCCGAGTGTGGCTCCCCCCACCGACTCAGCGATGAAGGCCATAACCCGGTCTGTTCCCTGGTTTAGAATCTCGGTTTCCAATGCTTGCGCGCAGGCCAGGTCACAGGAAGGATAAGTAGCTCCAAAGGGACAGCGATAGCAGTAAGGTGGTGGGATGTGTGGGTGATCGCGAAT
>JBFFEL010000028.1:0-36479 GCA_041558875.1 Anaerolineales bacterium | reverse complement strand
GGATCTGTGATTAGATCATAGAAAGCTGCTGATGTACCCGCACCTTCACCAGACTCTGGACCGATCCAGTGCCGTTTGTAACGACCCTTTACGGTTGCACCGAGTTCATCTCCTGTGTAAATGAAGACCCAGTCACGCCGTCCATGTGCATCACCATTCATCAGGAGCGAGGTTTGGTCTACGCCATCGATCACCCGGTCAGTGGGGATGTTATCGGTGGCCCCACCTAAACTAGCAAAGGTGGTGAATAGGTCGGTTTCATGGACAATATCATTTAGGATTGTTCCCGGTTTGATCACACCCGGCCACCAGGCAAAGGCGGGCACACGCACCCCACCTTCAGTGACATCGCCCTTGCCGCCACGAAATATCGTATCCGCCATACCAAACAAAGTGGGTGGGTTATGAATCATAGGACCGTTGTCCGCCATGACCACTAACAGTGTGTTCTCGGCGATACCGAGTTTCTCGATCTCGTCCATCAGCTCGCCAATGAAGGCGTCCAGCCTGACGAGTGCTTCTGCGGAGCCGCCGCCATTATAAGATTTCTTTGCTTCAATTGGAGGCGGGGCGAAAGATAATAGATTTGGCCAATACGATATAAAGAACGGCTTCTTAGCTTCATTGTTGCGATGGATGAAATCCATTAACCGCTTCTCACATTCGGGATCGATCTTTTCATAAGTCTGAGGGTCCGGTGTCCCCCATTCACGGGTGAACCCATCCTTCTTGCCATCGATGGCCAGAACCAACCCTTCACCTCTCAGACCAAGCTTGTCGATCTCATTGTAATTGTCCTTTCTCATGTGAGCAGACCCAGGTGCCGCGTTAGCTGCATCACCGATCGGATTCCAGATGCTGCTGACCTGGTTATAGGGTAAAAATAGTGCTTCGTCAAAGCCTTGGTTGTGGCAGTAGCTCTCAGGGACATCTCCCAGGTGCCACTTGGCGTAGAAGGCCGTGGCATAGCCAGCATCGGATAACACGTTGGCTGTGGTGACCTCATCACCTGAAAGCCCTCCGAAGATCAGCGGCCAATCGACCGCGCCCATTCCAAAACGTACTGGATGCCGTCCTGTAATTACAGCCGCACGGCTGGGGGTGCAGGCAGGCTCCGTGTACATGCGGGTAAACAGGGCGCCTTCTTGGGCCATACGATCGATGCTGGGTGTGTTGAAGCCGCGAATCGCGGCAAGGGCAGGGATGCCCAGATCGCCAAAGGCGAGATCGTCAAACATGATATGGATGATATTAGGCGGTGTGCCGTGCTTCTCTCGCAGCTCTGCTAAGCGGGCGTCGAGATCCTTGTCTTCAGCTGCCCATTTTTCCTTGTTTTGGACCTCAACAACATAATACTCGGCGTCATGAACAAAACTATCTGTCATTAAAATTCTCCTTTTTTACTTTGATCTAGCTTAATAAATTATTTCCCTAAGCCAGAATCTGGACAAGAATATTCGCAATAAATCTTACCACCAATACCAATTAATATGAGTAGGTGAAAGGATCAATTCCATATACCGAATGAAAATAAATTAACAATTTGATGAATTATTCCCTATTTGAGGCTACTATGTGCAACATCAAGTAATGGCAAACAAGCCGAAATGAATTATTTTTTCATGCAATCAGACCTGAAATGCCTTTATAGAGGAAGAAGATGCCGAAACCTGTAAACAGGCTTATAGCAACCGTCCTGAAATTGATTTTGATCCACTTGAAAACCTCATCCAGGATTGCTTCCGAACGCCTGGGCATGAGTAAGTGTATTCCGATGATGATGAAATACACCAACTGAATGAGCACGGAAAAAATAAAAAAGTTAACTAAACTGGCGATTGGTTTCAAATTTGCGGTAAAGATCACAGCCACTGCAGTAAGTACAAACGCCCATTGTTTTGGGCTAACCATTATCCATCCAAATCCGGTGGAGAAAGCTGCTCGGGGATCGAGATACTCAATCTTTTCTAACCAGGCCGGAGGTGGTTTGTCGTCATCATCTTCCTGGAAAAGGAATTTCGCCGCTCCAGTGAGCATGATGATGCCTACCAGGATAAACATGACCGAGACCACAACCATCAGCTCTGGTCCCCTTTCGTCCATCGTCAAGCCCACAAATGAGAATAAAAAACCGAGCAAGATGCCTTGTACCAGCATTGCGCTAACCAAGCCACATACATACGCGAAAGCAGTCAATGCCTGTCTCGGGGTATGTAAAAGCAAGATCACCGCGATCATGCGAGCTGGGGAGATGAGCATCGCCAGCAAAATGGGAAGTAGTGCTAACCACAATTCAGTCATCAATCATTCGAGAAGTTCATCTTGCAATTTATCTCTTTCTTGCTGGCTGAGTTCTAAATCCTCGTTAATGAAAAAGTCGATTGAGCCATATTCGTCAATCATCTCATCTTTCCTGGAAAGTGATTTTTTTTGTCAATAATTGGGAATACAAATACTTCCGGGATCGGGAAAAGCAATTAATGCCTTGTTCAGTTGAGTATCAGAGAAAGTTCACTCTCTTTTACCCAGGCATAACCAAATCCAAAATATGGAAACTGCCAGCCGCGTTTCTTCTTTACAGTAGAGGATTTCATTGAAACCTGAATTTGTTCCCCCAGTTGCCCGGCCATTTCTTCCGTCCATGCGTAACCAAAGCCGCGATAGGGAAAACTCCAGCTCTTTTTTCTAACTACTTTCTTGGCAGTCAGATTCACCTCATGACCCCCAATCGCTCCCTGCATTTCTTGCTGCCAGGCGAAACCGTGTCCTAAATATGGGAAACCTCTTTTTCGATCCTTTCCGACCTTGGTGGTGTTCAAATCGACACCAATTCCCTGCTCAGCACCTTGCATTCTTTTTGTCCACGCATATCCGAATCCTGTATAAGGAAAGCGTAAAGATTTTGATTTTCCAACTTCTTTTGCATCGATAGTGATATCTATTTTGCCTCCATTGTCCCGAATGGATTGAACGATGGACTCATAGGTTAATGGTTCAAATTCATCCGTGCTGATCAGGGGTTCCGTATCTTCAAGTTGATTCTTGCAGTTTGGGCATTTGCCTCTCCAACCGTCGAAATCGCAGTCACAGTTCGAGCAGTACATTCAAGTCTCCTCATCATTTGTTGGGTAAATCGTCACGCGTATAGCATATCAAAATGTTGAACATGAATCAACATCCCATGGAAGGGGCTTGCCTCCCTCAAAAGTGTGGATTTACTTAGGAATTTTCAAATTGCTGGTCTGGGAATTAGATAAGTATCAGCATGTGAACTATTTCAATTTACCAGTAAAATCATAGTGGAAGGATATTGGATCGTACGGGATTCGCATATCCATGATTGGGGGTTATCTTACCTGCTAATTCGAAACGGTCTGGAGTAGAGTTTCGGCGCTCCTCAAGGAGATTAATTCGATATATCTGGTATAATTTTTTCTTGATCTTGCTGGTAATAAAATCTGTATTCCTTAACGCCGGGTATTTCCCGGTGTTATTTTCGTGAATTGATTGAATTTGCAGGCTTGGAGACCTAATTTTGTATGGACAAAAAAGAATACCTTGATTTATACCACCAGATGGTACTCATTCGCCGCGTCGAAGAGAGATCTGCCGAGCTTTATCAACAGGGAAAAATCGGAGGATTTCTCCACCTTTATATTGGACAGGAAGCTGTCAGTACTGGATTGATCTCCGCACGCAAACCTCAAGATAGCGTGATCACTGCTTATCGCGATCATGGTGTTGCGATCAATGTGGGAATTTCGGCCAAAGAAGTGATGGCTGAACTCTTGGGGAAAGCCACTGGAATTTCGAAGGGCAAAGGCGGATCGATGCACATGGCCGATGCTGAGAAAAAATATTGGGGCGGTCATGCAGTGGTGGGTGCTCATCTACCGATCGCTGCCGGATTGGCACTTGGCGATCAATATAAATCCACGGATGGCGTTACGATCTGCATGTTTGGCGATGGTGCCACAAATATTGGCTTTTTCCACGAGGCGGTAAACCTGTCAAAAGTGTGGAATTTGCCTGTTTTGTGGGTCACCGAGAACAATCAGTATGGCATGGGGACTGCTGTCGAAAGGGCCTCGGCTGTTTCAGAAATCATCCAGAAAGCCGAAGGTTACGGAATCCCCAATGCCCGCGTGGATGGGATGAACTTGATAGAAGTCCGTCAGGCTGCAGAAGAGCACCTGGAGTTTATCCGTTCTGGAAATGGCCCATTTTTTCTAGAGGCTGTAACATATCGCTTCCGCGGACACTCTATGGGCGATCCGGAACGCTATCGCCAAAAAGAAGAAATCGAGAAATGGCAGGAGGAAGATCCGATTGGAATTTATCGTGCATATCTCCTGAATGAAAAAATTGCTACGGCTGAAGAGCTGGATGAGGTAGAGAATCAGGTTGAGATCGAGACTCAAGAAGCCATCGAGTTTGCTGAATCGAGCCCTGAACCTGCCCCAGAAGAATTGTTCACCGATATATATGCTGATTAATTACTGAGGCAGATTATGAATTCTATTGCACCTACATCAGTAAGAACAGAATCGGAAACCGAGGAACGCGTTATGCCCAGAATTACAATGCGTGAGGCTATTTCACAGGCCTTATGGGAGGAAATGGAGAGAGATGAGAACGTTTTCATCATGGGGGAGGAGGTAGGGGTATGGGGTGGAACGTATGCAGTGACGAAAGGATTTTATGATCACTTTGGTCCGAAACGTGTGCGCGATACTCCGATCGCTGAGGCAGCGATCGTGGGTGCCGCGATTGGCGCAGCGATGAATGGCTTGCGGCCAGTGGCAGAACTGATGACGATCAATTTCGCCTTCGCAGCGATGGATCATATTGTCAACGAAGCAGCAAAACTACGCTACATGTTTGGCGGACAGTTCACTATACCCATGGTTATTCGCACACCAAGCGGTGGGGGTCGCCAGCTAGGAGCAACGCATTCGCAAACCCCTGACGCGGTCTTTGCCCACTTTCCTGGATTGAAGGTTGTCGCGCCGGGGACACCCGCTGACGCTAAGGGGATGCTCAAATCGGCCATAAGATCTGACGATCCGGTCATGTTCATTGAGCATGCCACCTTGTACCAGGTTAGAGGAGAGGTTCCGGAAGAGGAGTATACAACTCCGTTAGATGAGTCGAAAATCCAACGTCCGGGCAGCGATGTGACTCTGGTAACTTACAGCAAGATGCTTGAGAAATCCACACAGGCTGCTGAAGAGTTAGCCAAGGAAGGGATCGAGGTCGAAATCGTCGATTTGCGCTGCTTACGACCCCTTGATATGGAGCCGGTCCTGACCTCATTCAAAAAGACCAATCGAGCTGTCATTGTAGAAGAAGGTTGGCGCTCGTATGGTGTGGGTGCGGAAGTAGCCTCCCGAATTTATGAACAGGCATTCGATTATGTGGATGCACCGATCCAGCGTGTGGCCCAAAAAGAAGTTCCGCTGCCATATAACCGCAACTTGGAACAAATGGCCTTGCCCCAGGTAGAGGATGTGATCAAAGCGGTGAAGGAGGTGCTTTAGTGGCTGAAATCGTTAATATGCCCAAACTGGGTTTTGACATGGCTGAAGGCACCTTGGTCCGATGGGTAATTAATGAGGACCAATCAGTTGAACAAGGTCAGGTACTTGCAGAGATTGAAACGGATAAAGCTACTGTTGAAGTCGAATCACCCCATACCGGCGTGGTGCGACGCCATCTTGTTGATACGGGGGCTATAGTTCCCGTCAGCTCGCCAATCGCGGTGATCGGTGAGGCCGACGAGGAGATTAATTTTGACCAGCTGGTTGGAGAATCCCTCCAACAAGAGGCTGCTGCCGAAGTTCAGGAGGAAGCTGCACCGGTAGTTCCTGAAAAAGTTCAGGTTGACGCAGAGGCAGTATTGGAAGGCGCGGGATTTCCTGGTGGAGTAAAAGCTTCACCTTTAGCCCGCCGGATGGCGCAGAATTTGGGAGTCGATCTACGCAGTGTAGCTGGCAGTGGACCGGGTGGCAGGATTGTCAAAGCGGATATCGAAGCGTATCAGGCTGGTGCTCGCGTAGATGGAGCTCGACCTTTGGCAGCCCCTCCAATCGATTACTCGGAGATACCCGCTGATCAGATTGTTCCTCTATCCCGATTGAGAAGCGCCATTGGAAAGCGCATGGTACAGTCCAAAGTCGAATTCCCCCAGTTTTTTGTCACCCATGAATATGATGTCCAGGCTCTGATGGATATGCGCGCGCAGGTTAATGCACTGCTCCCGGAAGGTGAAAAGACATCATTGAATGACTATATTATCAAAGCAGTTGCCTTTTCTTTGCGCGAATTTCCAAATTTAAACGCCAGACTCGAAGAGGGGGATGGCGCAGTACGCCAATTTGGACACGTCAATATTGGGGTTGCCGTCGCGGTTGAAGGCGGTTTGCTTACTGTCGTCTGCCACGATGCAGACTTAAAACCCGTCCGTCACATTTCCCAAGAAGTTGGTGAGAAGGCGACCCGTGCCCGGGAGGGCAGGGTAAAAGTTGAGGACATTGAGGGTTCGACCTTCTCGATCAGTAATTTAGGCATGTTTGATGTGGAGGAATTCATCGCCATCATCAATCCCCCCGAAGCGGCCATCCTGGCTATCGGCTCTGCCACGCAAGTGCCGGTAGTAAAAGATAACACCATCGTTCCTGGTTGGCGCATGAAAGCAACAATCTCGGTAGATCACCGGGTGAGTGATGGAGCTGAGGCTGCCCGTTTTCTGCAGGCATTAACCAAGTATCTTGAGGAACCGTTGAGGTTACTAGCACCAGATCTGGCAATGTAGGTGAACAGATGGGAGATGGTTTAGAGCATATTCGGAAAAGGTTGAAAGACGAGGGTGAAAAAACGGTAGCTTTCTTCAAGAAACTCGAACCCGAGGACTGGGAGAGACAAATTTATACCACTGGTTCGGGGTGGCGAGCCGGTGATATTCTGGCGCATTTTATTTCAGCGGAAAAAGCTTATCAGTATTATCTCCAGGATGTGCTTCAAGGTGGTTCCGGTGCTCCAGATTCCATGAATATCGACCAGTTTAATGAGGCTGAAGTTGCCACAATGAAAGATCCCCCGGCACATCTGCTTGACACTTACCAGCAAGTCCGGCAAGAAACAATCAATTTAACTAGAGAATTGGATGAGGACGATCTGAGTACGATCGCTAACCATCCCTGGTTTGATGACAGGGAGATAGGTTGGTACCTGAAGCTGATCTATCGTCATAACACCATGCACCGCATGGATATTCGCAAATCTCTCAAAAGCGGGGGACCATTGCCTCACACAGATGTCCAGCGTACCGGCAGGCAAGTTAATCCACCAAATAAGTAAGAAATAAGATTATGAAAAAGAGCGGCTGCCAAAAGCCGCTCTTTTTTTCACGTGAGATTTTTATCATTGATTTCGACTGATCATTCTCCGTCTCGCTGCTGACGGCGCAGACCAAAGTATTGCAAAACCGCGAAGATGGTGATGATATCCGCTGTGATAGCCACGACCCATTTACCACCGGCAGTGAGCGGCACCAGGCTGGTGAAAATCAAGATTAGGCTGCCGATCACCCACAGTGCATCCAACTCAATGACCAACCAGGCCATCCAGTTGGGAACGGGTGATTGGTTTGCCAGCCACACCAGGAACGGCACGTAAAGCAGCAAAACGATCCCGATAATCGTCAGGATGAATGGATTGTTGAGACCTAGAAACTGGCTGATCGGTCCAGCGGCAAACACCATTAATAATCCGCTGATTCCAGAAAATGCAGCATTTCCTAATAAAGATCGCTGTAAGAAGGACTTTTTCTCAATCGTAAAATATGATGTGGTTTGTGTAGACATTTTGTGTACCTCCAGAAAATTCTTATTAAATTTTTGAATTTGTACACATTATCTACAAAAACAACTGCCATTGGAATGAAAAATACTGCCAAACACTGCCAGTTTGGGTTCAATCCCCCATCATTTCTCTCAAATCTTGTGCAATCAGCTGTGCTCCTTCTGTTTGCCAGTTATACAGGGTCCTCTCAGGCACCTGTACCTGGAACCAATCTAAGGCAGCCCGAATCACTGGATCGCTGCGATCATGGTCTGCCCGACGGCTGTAGGGACGCAGACCGGCTACATATGGGAAATATAGCGCATTGTAATAACGCCAGGCGTCTGTTGTTCCAAACGTTTCATCTGGATCCGGTTTCAAACGTTCAATAGAATCTGCCAGTAAGATACGCAGTTCTTGGGCACGCTCCAGGGTATTATCAGGCGCGCCGCGGGATTGCAGCTGCCTGGTTACTTCAGGTAGCGCAGTCAATGGGTTGACGGCCAGCTTGGGCAAGGTATTGAAATGGCTGAGAGCCCGCCGAGTAGCTTTATAAAATGACTCATCATTCATTTCTGCCGGATCAGGATCTTGGGTGGCTTTCGGAAGTGCACGAGCCATTCCAAACAATTCTCTGCGCTCGGCACGTAATCTCGGCAGGCGGGCGAATACTAGATTATCCAAGAGACGCTGAATTTCCCCTGCAAATCCAGCTACCAATATTGCTGCAGCCAGTATCGCCAGCAGGAGAGCGAGCATTGCCAGTGTAGGGCCCGTACTGATGGAAATTACAAAGATGACCTGCCCACCAAAAACTAGAAGGATCAGAGTCGATATTGCCAATGAGCGGATAAAGTCGTTGCCAAGTGCTTCACCCTGTTCAAAAGCATCGAAATAGACCACTGCCAATCCAAGCAAGACAATATCCATACCTATTCCCAAAACCACCCAGGTGTGGGGAATCAAGTTACTACCCAAAAACACCATTCCTGCACCGAGTGCGAAAAAGATAGTTGCGATTATGACCAATCCAAATGCTCTCCGGGTCGATTCGGATTTCCTTAAATTGGGCAGCAGGAATAGCAGCGCGATTAACGGCAACAAGCTAACCACACCGAATATTAAGTAACCAGTCAATTCAGGACTTTCATCTGCCCAAACGCCCCAACCGAAAACAAAGAACAACCCGGCAATCAGTGCGAAAGGAATCAGGACGCGCTGCCAGATTTTATTAAGCCGGTGCTTACGTTTATCTTCTTCTGGAATTAATCCGAGCACGGCTCCCGTCCAGAAAACTGGTGGGAACAGCATGGCGGTCCAATGCAGCCTTAAAAGTACATCTTTCGTTGTGCCTCCAGCCTGGAGAGCCAGTAGATCCAGACCAATTGCCAGGCCATATGCCACGAGACCTAATCCAGCCCAGCGAAGGCGGGCGCTGTTCAGGTCACGAGCGATGAGGTAAACACCCAGCCACAATGTAAAGGTATAGAATGCAACCTGCAAAAACATAGGTCTATTAAAGCATATTTTGAGATCGAGTCGAAATTATTATTTGCTCAGGGAGAATGGTCTGATGGATACATTTCCACAAGGTCGAGTAAACGATCTGGAAGGTTTGCTGGGAAAGGGTGAAAGAGGATATGATAAACTCTTCATTATTGTGAGTGAAAAGTCATTTCAATCATCTCGAAGTCTAGTTCTAAATATTTTCAGCTCATTAAATAATTAGTGTTTGAATTGAGGATCAGATGCCATCAGTTGAATATGATTCCGGTTATCTCGATGCAGCAGTCGAATTATTAGAAGATTACCTTTTATCTAAAGAGATATATTGGAAATTGAATGTCAGTTCTCCTCCAGGCGAGCCAGGTTTTCCAACACTGACATTAGGAGCCCTTATGCTTGCAGAGGCGCGCTTACAGGCTCGTCAATTGACCCCAATTCAAGATCAAAGGTTTTTACATCTGCGAGAAGAAATTGATCGCATCCGGACGAAATGGCGAACTGCCTGGGGAAATAAGGCAAAGGAAGAATTTCGTTCAAGATTGGACTTGTGGGGGAATTACTTGGAGGATTTTCGCAAAGATCCTGAGGGTAATATCGACCGGTATGGATATGAAGTAAACCGCAGAGTGATGCTTGAATTCCTGGGGAAAGAGGCCTCAGATGTACCACCTGTTCAGCGAGAACTGCTGAGCGGTCTGGATCGAATTCTTGAGGGTTTGATGGTGCCAGGAGAATTTGTTTGGGATGAAGAATTGGTAGGGGGATTTCCGGCAGATAATTTCCCTTATCTTTATCTCTCGATAAGAGCGTAAAAGCTCATTTTGATATCGGGGAGTATTCGTTTGCTAATTCCTCTTTCCCATCACCGGTTTGCAAACAAGCTATAAGATCTTTGACACCTGCCAGCGGCTCAGATTTCGTCAAAGCGAGAACTGGTTTGTTTAATGCCAATTGGATATCCGGTTCGATATCGACTTGAGATACCTCCGCAGACAACCATGCTCCTGGAACAAAACCAATTGCTCCAGGGTATGCGCTGATTTCCTCCAGCATCGGGCCAGGTGAAGGTGCGATATTAGCCAGGCGGCTGTAACCATACTCTCCCAACACGGCCGATTTGAAAATCTTGCTTGAGTAACTTTCTTCTGGATAAATCCATACTGTGACCGCTTCTTCAAATGTGCTGATTTCAGACCAATTCTCAACCCTTCCGCTGAAGGTTGTTTGCAATTCGCTGGCGCTCAATCCAGTATCTTTGTTATCTGGATTAGCTATCACAACCAATTCCTCCTCAGCAATCTGAAATGCAAAATCCACCTCTTCAGGCTTGTCTCCCCACCAGAGGATCAAATCACTACTGTTGAAATTTTGGGAAGTTTGCGGAATTACCTCCAAAATAAATGACATCCCAGGTAGGGAAATCGCACAGGAGTGGAGTGCTTTTCTGGCAGGTTCCAAGATAGGAGAGATGGCTACCTTGATCGGTTGTGGGGATGAGGGAATCGTCGCTGTCGGTGGAGGACTGCAGGAAACCAATCCGATGAGTAACACCAACAAAAATATCTTTCCTTGGGGGCGAGACATTGGACCAATGGGAATCACAAGCCTGCTACCAGAAGGACGATTAATCCAACCAGGGCACAGTAAGCAGCGAAGAAATACAGAGAATAGCGGGTGAGGAAAGATAGCAACCAACCAATGGCTAAATACCCTACCACGGCTGCTGCGATAAATCCGGGGATGTAGACTGGTAAGATGGTCTCCAGGTTCGGGATTGACATCAGATCAAATGTAGCTGAAACTCCTGCCGCCAGCATTATCGGGACAGCCATCAAGAAAGAAAACCGGGCTGCAGCCGGCCGGTTCAAATCGCGGGTCATTCCACCTGCAATTGTGGAACCAGACCTGGATAAACCAGGGAATAATGCCAGGATTTGGTATAAACCGATGATCAAGGCATCAGACCAGGTTATGCTTTCCAGGATGCGCTGGCGTTTTCCAACCCGTTCCGCGACAATTAATAAGATCGCCGTTCCGAATAAAGCAATTGCAGTCATCAACGGATTTGCGAAGGCCCTCTCTACAACACCTTTCAGTAATAATCCTGCAATCCCGGCTGGTATTGAGGATAACAACAAGTACCAACCAAGCCTGGCCGGTTGGGTTTCAAACGGTTTTCGCCGGCGAATACCGCGGATCATACCTCGCAGGATAACGTAATAATCTTTCCAAAAAAAAGCCAGTACGGCGATCAAAGTAGCCACCTGTACAAGCACATCGAACACAAAAGCTTCATAGGGTGGGATTTCCCAGCTCAACAAGAAGGGGACGATCACCAGGTGTCCCGAACTGGAGATGGGCAAGAATTCAGTCAGACCCTGCACAATGCCGAGGAAAATAGATTGGATGACGGTCATAACGGAATAGATCGTGGTGCAATATTGTTTGGATTAGAGACTTTCCACTTCCGGCGATTGTTGAGTCGGATGCTGAAAATAGCCATCGTAAAAATCTGAAAATTGACCGGCTATTATTGCCTGGCGGATATCGGTCATCAGGGTGATCAGAGTGGATAAATTATGGATCGATAAGAGCGTCGCAGAGAGCATCTCTTTCGCCACAATAAGGTGGCGGATATAGGCCCGAGAGAAATTCTGGCAGGTATAGCACTGGCAGCTTTCATCAATCGGTTTCGGATCACGGGCATACTTTGCATTCACAACGTTTAATCTATTGCCATACCGGGTCATTGCTGCGTTATGCCTGGCGAGTCTAGTTGGCAGTACACAGTCAAAGATGTCCACTCCACGCGCCACGCCATTAAGCAAATCTTGCGGAGTTCCTACGCCCATTAAGTAACGGGGTTTATCCTCTGGGAGAACTTGGTCAACCAGATCTAAAATCCTGTGCATTTCATCTTTCGTCTCACCAACAGAAAGTCCCCCAATAGCATGCCCGGGAAATCCTAAACCAGCGATGAATTCGGCTGATTGTTCACGCAAATCCTCGAATATGCCTCCTTGGAGGATGCCGAAGAGCGCTTGATCGGAACGTGTTTTCGCCTTCAAACTTCGCTCTGCCCATTGATGGGTGCGGTTCATCGCTTGTTGAGCATATGACCTGTCATATGGCTCAGCGCACTCATCGAAAGTCATAATAATGTCCGCTCCAAGATTCTCCTGGATCGCGATAGAAATCTCTGGACTTAATCGGTGGGTTGAGCCATCGATATGGCTTCTGAACGTGACGCCTTCCTGATCAATTTTCCTGTTCTTCGCCAAAGAGAATACTTGAAAACCACCGGAATCCGTCAGCATTGGTCCAGACCATTGCATAAACTTATGCACCCCGCCTATCTCGGCGATTAAATTATCTCCGGGTCGCAAGTACAAGTGGTAAGTGTTAGCCAGGATTAAAGAGGCACCCACCTCCGATAAATGGATCGGGGTTAATGATTTAACCGAAGCTAATGTGCCAACCGGAGCAAATACGGGTGTGAGTAATTCACCATGTGGAGTGTTAAATTTCCCAGCCCGGGCTCTACCTTGGAGAGCTTCAAGTTGATAAGTGAATATGGGGTCACTCACAGTCGTTGATTATACCCTTTTTCCAATGTTATAATTTCAATTGTCTAACAAATATACCTTTCTCATCAAGGAGAACTACATGCCAACGGCATTTCAATTGCCTGGCCCGAAGGCCAAGGCGATCATCGATCGCGATCAAAAAGTTATTTCTCCCTCCTACCCCAGGGATTATCCGTTTGTCATGGATTATGGTCGCGGCTCAGAAGTTTGGGATGTTGATGGGAACCGTTTCTTGGATTTTGCAGCCGGAATCGCGGTGACTTCGACAGGCCACAGCCACCAGAAAGTGGTCGAGGCAATTAAAACCCAGGCTGAGAAGTTTATTCATATTTCCTCGGATTACTACCACGAAAAATGGGTCGCATTGGGGGAAAAACTAAATTCAATCGCCCCATTTGAAGAGCAAGCAGTCACCTTCATGACGAATTCCGGAACGGAGAGTGTTGAAGCAGCGATTAAATTAGCCCGCCACACCACTGGTCGCTCTCAATTTATCAGTTTCTTGGGTGGTTTTCATGGAAGGACGATGGGTTCATTGGCATTCACCGCCAGCAAACCTCATTATCACCAGGGGTTTTACCCCCTTATGAATGGCGTCACCCATGTCCCATTTCCCGATCCTTATCGCCCGGTGCTGCAGTCTCGGAGTGGAGAATACTATGGGGAGGCGGTTGTTCGTTACATACGAGAACAAATCCTGGATAAGGTTCTGCCTCACCAGGACGTGGCTGGCATCCTTGTCGAGACGATCCAGGGTGAGGGGGGATATGTGGTCCCTGCAGCTGGCTTCTATCCGGCACTTCGTAAACTGTGTGATAAATACCAAATCCTTTTAATCGTGGACGAGGTTCAATCTGGGATGGGTAGGACTGGTAAGTGGTTTGCGATCGAGCAGTTCGCGGTTGAACCGGATATCGTTTGTGTTGGCAAAGGCATCGCTTCCGGAGTGCCACTTGGTGCGATGATTGCCAGGAAAAGCTTGATCTCTTGGACGAAAGGCACGCATGGGAACACCTTCGGGGGCAATCCCATTGCCTGCGCAGCTGCATTGGCGACAATTGAATTATTGGAAGAAAAATTCGTGTTCAACGCGGCAGAGGTTGGAGAATATACATTGGACGCTCTGGAGGAACTCAAACTACGTCGCACGAGTATTGGTGATGTGCGGGGGATGGGTTTGATGATTGGTATCGAGTTTGTAAAAGATCGAGAATCCCGGGAACCCGATGTTGAACTGCGCGATCAGATCATCCATCTGGCATTTGAGCGGGGATTATTACTCTTAGGATGTGGGAAAAGCTCCCTCCGCATTGCTCCTGCGTTGAGTATTACAAAAGGCGAGATTGACGAGGGTTTGAAAATATTAGATGAAGCAATCACCTTTGCAGAAGAGAAGCAAAAGATGACCCATGTTGCCTGATTTTCGAGTTCGCCAGCGGGATTATTTACTTGAGATTGGACGAGCCATCACTCAAGAGCTCGACCTGGATAAGCTGCTTGCCCGTATCCTGAACATTGCAGTGGAGATGCTGGCTGGTCAGGCAGGATTAATCGCGTTAAGGGGTGAAGAGGGTGGCTGGAACATTGCCACTTCACATGGAATCCCTGATACTTTTCTGAATTACCTGGACCCACTGCTAAAAGCTATTCCCGATCAAGAAGACCCGGCCAAATTTGAGTTACCTCAGATCAATACGTTATTAAAAGAAGTTACTCGGGTTGCCAGTCTTGGATTCTTAGATGGGGTTGGATTACCGCTTGTTTTTCGCAGACGAGTGGTAGGGATGATTTTCATCTTCCGCAATTACTCGGGAAGGTTTTCCAACAACGATCGGGCCTTGTTGCAAAGTTTTGCGGATCAGGCCGCGATTGCAGTCAGGAATGCCCAGTTTTACACCCAAATTCGTCGTGAAAAACAGCGTATGGATACAATGCTTGACTCCGCGGCGGATGGTATCTTGATCTTAAATTCCGATCAAACGATCGAAAGGTGTAATCCGGCGTTTGCTAATCTATGGGGTAGGCCAGTCAGCGAAATCATCGACCGACCCCATGCTGATGTCATTCACTGGAATAGTATTGAAAATGGTATTCCTCTCGAGCAAGCATTGATCCAAGGCTGGCCGCTCACTCCGCATGCTACTTTATATATCGAGGGAGATCTTGAGCGGCAGGATTTGATGCCGTTGCCGGTGGGAATTACATATGCACCGTTGTTGTCACAGGAAGGTGAATTAATAAATATTGTTGCTACCATCCGCGATATCTCCCATTTCCGTGAAGCAGATGAAATTAAACGGACATTTGTCTCCGTTATAAGTCATGAGCTGAAAACCCCGGTGGCGTTGATCAAAGGTTATGTAGGTACCCTGCGCAGGGAGGACGCAGTCTGGGATCGGGGGATAGTGCAAGATAGTTTAGCAGTGATTGAAGATGAAGCTGACCGTTTGACTGAATTGATCGAAAATCTCTTGGACGCAACCCGATTGCAGAGTGGAACCATCTCGCTCAATCGCTCAGATTTAGCTATTAGACAAACCGCCGAACGGGTCGTTGAGCGTTTTACTGTCCAATCACCAAACCATAAATTCTTCGTGGAATTCCCGGATGATTTTCCAGTGATCATGGGTGATGAAGACCGGCTCGAACAAGTTTTGTATAACCTGCTTTCAAATGCTGTCAAGTATTCCCCGGATGGAGGCGAAATCAAGATCGTCGGGCAGGTACGCAGCGAACAGATTATCATCTGTGTTTCTGATCAAGGACCTGGTATTGCGCCAGGAGATATTCCCCATATCTTCGACCGGTTTTACCGTGCTCCAGAAGCGAGTAAGAAAACCAAGGGCGCTGGATTAGGTCTATTTTTATCCAGAGCAGTGCTAGAAGCGCATGGGGGAAGAATTTGGGTAGATCCCATGCCGAACCAAGGCGCCCGAATTTGTTTTTCATTACCTCGTTGAGTGTACTTTGGGTATAATCATCCGGGTGTCCAAAATTTCGAATCCAATGATTTGGAGTTAAGTAATCAATTTCTATGCAGTTTGTTTTCATTAAGTGATCAAACCTTATTAACTTTAATTATTTAAAATTTATCGGTAACAAATTCCGTTGAACACTTTTTCAGGAGTAAAGAATGGCCCAAACCCAAATTAATTGTCCGAATTGCAAATCACCAATTATGGCTGATGTACAGCAGCTTTTTGATGTTGCTCAAGATCCTAGTTCGAAATCAAGATTGCTCTCTGGTTTTTCTAATTTCGTTCAGTGCCAGGTATGTGGTTATCAAGGAGCTTTGGCAACACCTATTGTTTACCATGATCCAGAGAAGGAATTATTGCTGACTTTTGTTCCAGCAGAGATTGGATTACCCCACGATGAACAAGAACGATTGTTGGGAAGTTTGATCAACCAGGTTGTGAACAACCTGCCAGCAGAGAAACGGAAAGCTTACCTGTTTACCCCTCAAGCTCATTTAACCATGCAGGGATTGGTTGAAAAGGTCCTGGAAGCAGATGGCATTACCAAAGAAATGATCCAGGCTCAGCAGGACAAGTTGGAATTTCTTCAGAAATTATCTTCGACGGCAAATGAGGAAGCACGTCTAGAAATGCTCAAAGAAAACGAAAACCTGGTTGATGCTGATCTCTTTAACCTTCTCACTCGCTTGTTGCAAACCGCTGCTGCAACGGGTGATCAGGAATCCATGAACCAATTGGAAGAGATTCAAAGCCTCTTGATTGTGAATACTGAGATTGGGAGACAAATTCAGCAGCAAACTGATGAAGTTCAGGCTGCGGTCGAATCCTTGCAAGAGGCAGGTCAGGAATTAACCCGAGAAAAGCTGGTTGACCTGGTGATCGAGGCTCCGAATGAAATTCGCCTGAGCGCGTTGGTCAGTCTTGCAAGACCCGGAATGGATTATCAGTTTTTCCAAATTCTCAGCCAACGAATTGATGCTGCAGGTGGTGAGGAGCAAGAGAGATTATCTAACTTGCGAGAAGAAATACTCACCTTGACAGAACAAATCGACGAACAGGTAAAACAAAGATCGGATGCTGCTCAACAACTGCTTGATCAGATCCTTGAAGCGGAGGATGTCACCCAAGCTATCCAGCAAAATGCCTCCGCGATAGATGAATTCTTCGTACAAGCAGTCCAGCAATCATTAGATCAGGCGAGGCAAAGCGGAGATCTAGAAAGAAGCGCGAAATTGAGCCAGCTCGAAGAAGTGATTCGCCAGGCAACCGCCCAACCACCTGAGATTGAATTTTTAGAAGAATTGCTTGAAGCGGAGGACGAGGCAGCCAGACAAGAACTGCTCGATAGCAACAAAGATAAGGTAACACCTGAACTATTCCAAATGATTTCTGGTTTGATGAACCAGGTCACCGAAACCAACCAGGATCCAGTATTAGTAGATAAAATCAAAGCGATTAATCGCCAGGTATTACGGTATTCAATGCAGTCTAGCTTGCAAGGGGAGTAGCATTGCGAATTTTGCACGTTGTAGGCGCACGCCCGAATTTCATGAAGGCTGCGCCTATTATCCGTGAAATGGCACTTTACCCGGGGGAATTCCAGCAGATTCTGCTCCATACTGGCCAGCATTATGCTCCAGCGATGTCCAAGGTGTTCTTCGACGAACTTGGATTACCTAAGCCTGATGTCAATCTGGGGGTCGGCTCTGGTTCCCACGCCTGGCAGACTGCTCAGATAATGACACATTCTGAGCCAGTATTGTTGGATTCCAACCCAGATTGGGTGGTTGTTTATGGGGATGTGAATTCAACCTTAGCAATCACGCTGGTTTGCAGCAAATTAGCCATAAAAGTAGCTCATGTTGAAGCTGGTTTGCGCTCATTTGATCGCAGCATGCCCGAGGAAATTAATCGCCTGGTGACGGATCAAATTGCTGAGCTTCTGTTTACCCCATCTAGAGATGCGGATCTCAATCTGGTTCGTGAAGGAGTTCTTGAAGACCGGATTCACATGGTGGGGAATGTGATGATCGACACTCTGGTAGAGCTTCTCCCAAAGGCACAAGAGAAATGGCTCCACATTAAAGAACGCTATCCATTTGAAAGATATGTCCTGGTTACCATCCATCGACCTTCTAATGTCGATCATCCGGATACGCTCTCCCAAATTATCTCAGCTTTGAATGAGATCAGTTATGATGTGCCAGTCCTTTTTCCAGTTCATCCGAGAACAAGGACGCGTATTGATGAAATAGGACTTCGGGAGATTAATGAAGATCTCAAATTGCTAGATCCCCTTGGGTATCTCGAATTTTTGGCTTTACAGATGCAAGCTGCCTTAGTCCTCACTGATTCTGGTGGTATTCAGGAGGAGACGACCTACCTTGGGGTGCATTGTCTTACTGCACGCGCTAACACGGAGAGGCCAGTGACAATTGAGATGGGGACGAATCAGCTTGTTGAGAGCAACAAAGGTTCATTGATCGATGCAATGAAAAAGAAACTTTCCGAAGCGAGTCCACAAAGATCTCTTCCCCCTTATTGGGATGGACACACTGCGCCTAGGGTGGTTGAAGTCTTCAAGCAGATATTAGTAGATAAGAATAATTGAGGTTTCGGTCACTTGGGTGGATTATCGAGACGCAGACCATGACCGCGAATCGTGATGATAAATGGGTGGGAGGCGTCTATCGTAGCTAATCGATCTCGGAGACGCCTGACGAGGGCATCTAGTGCCTGTTCCGAGACCTCAAGGGCATTTTCCGCACCCCAAATCTCGGCAATAATTTCCTTACGGGGGACGACTCGATCTTGACGTTCATACAACATCTCAAGCAATTGGAATTGAGAGGCTGAAAGGGGTGGAAGAACCTCCTCTTCACCAATCCAGACTTGTCTGGAGCTCTTTTTAAGTTTAAGCAGTCCCTCAGGGATAGATGCAGTACCTTCCATCGTGCCCATCTCAAGCGGCATTGTGGCATCGGAACTGAGGAAGATGAACTGTTGAGCAAAGGCTATCTGGACCACGTCACCATCCTTCAATGCCTCGGGTTCGGTCAACATGGATCCATTGAGGTGAGTCCCATTTTTACTTCCTAAATCCTCTAAGGTAGCACCTGAGTTCGTCACAGTCAGACGGGCATGTTTGCGTGATACCTGTCGGCTGGGAATAATGATGTCGCATTCCATATCTCGCCCAACAATGATCTTGTCACCGACCATCCAACGTTGACCGTTGAGAGGCCCGGATTGACCAACCAACACAGGAGTATCATCGTTGTTTCGATCCATAACAAGAACCTCCGCGTGTATAATACCATTTAATCTGAGGATTGAAGAAGAGAAATGCCAACTCCAATCGAGCCTGGAGTAATTTTACGCGATCGTTATAAAATCCACCGCATCATTGGTCAAGGCGGAATGGGTTCAATATACCTGGCTGAGGACATCCGGCTGGAGGGACGGCAGTGCGCGCTTAAAGAAGTCCAGCATGAGAGCTCCTTATCGAAAGAAGCTCTTAAACAGGCTCAGGATCAATTCCTTCGCGAAGCACAAATCCTTGCCAGGCTGGATCACCCAAATTTACCAAAAGTTTCTGATTTCTTTTCTGAGGAAAACCGGGAATACCTGGTCATGGATTATGTCCCAGGTGAGGATTTAAGGACCCTGATGATCGAGGCACGGCAGAAAAATAAATTCCTGGCAGAGAGCGATGTATTGGGTTGGTCTACTCAATTGGCAGATGCACTCGATTATTTGCACCAACAAGATCCACCCATACTCCACCGGGACATTAAACCCAGCAATCTCAAATTAACGCCATCTGGACTGATCAAGTTAGTTGATTTTGGTTTGGTGAAACTCATGGCCTCAGAAGAGATGACGATCACCATCTTGCAAGGGCGGGGAACTGCCCTATACACTCCTCTGGAGCAATACGGTGGGGATACAGGTCACACGGATGTGCGTAGTGACATCTACGCGTTTGGAGCGACGCTCTACCATTTGTTGACTAACAGCGCGCCAGTCGAAGCCAGGGAGAGATTCTTGCGACCTGAATCCCTCATTCCACCGAGACAGATCAATTCCGCCATTTCTGGAAAGACCGAACGTGCAATACTTTGGGCGCTAAAACTGCATCCAGATGAACGCCCCCAAAATATTGATGAGTTTCGGCAAAGTTTGGTTGGTCGTGAAAATCCGGCTACACAACCCGGCTATTCTCTTCCCCAAATGACGATCGCTGACTTGTTTAGCACTCCAATCGACAGAATTCTGATAGCTTTTGTTCTTTTAATGTTGATTGTTACTCTGCTGGTTACATTGCTCGAAGGTTAGTAAACTCAGCTCGATTCTGCAATCCTTTGCCATCCGTACGAAGCTCCCCAACCAATTGCAGCCCCTAAAATAGTAATTAATAACACTCCCCAGGCGCCAGGTACATCCAGCAGCTGCTCGCTTCCTGGAAGTTGCAGGGCGATATACATATAAGCCAATAATCCACCAATAATTGCTAACAAGCCCGATCTCACTCCCCATCGAATTAAACCAAAAGTAGTCGTGAGCCAGTAAATCACAGCCCCGACGATGATAGAGACCCCGGCAGCAACAAACCAATCGACCAGATTTATCGTTCCAGCAGAGGGCGGGGGTGGAGGGGTTTCAGTTTGTGAGATTACTCCCGTTGGCTCCGGTTCTTGAGTTGCGGTTTCCGTCGGAAATTGGGTGATCACGAATTCTATTGTTGGAATTCCTTCAGGAGGAATATCAATTTGGAGGGAATTTGATTCGAGGGCTGGATCGCTGCGGGCGTGAATCACAATTGTTCCTGATTCTTCGATCAAAAATGTGGTCCGAGCGATACCATCTTGAGTTGTCTCTTTTTGTGTCGCTATCTCAGTTAACCCAGCGCTTAGGACAAAATCGACTATCGTTCCATCAGGTACGGGGCGTCCGTTGTGATCGAAAATCACACCAGTACGTACTGGAATTAAATCGCCAATGGTTAACTCAGGCATTTGAGTTGGATTCGGTGTACCGAGAATAGCTTCAGGTACATCCATGAACAATTCGATTGTTTGATCTGGATCGGGTGAAGTAGCAGATATCAAATCATAATTGATACCAGAAACTGAGACGGGTAAATCTCCCTTCGTAGCGGGAATCTCTCCAAATAGCACCCGGGCCGCAGTATCCACGAATTGGGGGATTTTGCTGTATATACCGTAATAAGCGCTTAATTTTGAAATCTCAGTTGCGTCAAGATAATACGGAGCATCAAATCCGAACACAACCAGATTCTTCTGCCGAAAAAGATCCGGTCTTTCTGCTAAAAACCGGGAAAGTGCTTGAGATGAGGGGTTATCAGAACTCACATTGGCTAATGAGAATATGATCCATTGTGCTTGGTCAAGTTCACTTTCAAGAACAGTGTAATCAAATTCTGGTGCCCTGTTCAACAAGGCTAACAGTTGGTCAAATGAGTAAGTAAACAGGTTGCGCTGGACGACTTGCCCCCCAGCTAAAGGCCCATAAAGCCTGAGAACTGCATCCATCAATCCAGATTTTGGGAAAACTTGTTGTTCAGGACATGTAAAACATTGTTGTGCAGACCGTTCATCGGTGATAAAAACGATCTTGTCATTAATATCTGGTGGTACTGGAATTGTCTCAGCCAGATCCGTGAAAGTGGGGCTGATTAAAGTAACCGCTTCTTGGGAGACCTGGCGTGAAACCTGATCCGAATTACCGACATCAACCAGATTCTCTTGAGGTGGAATTGTTGAACCCAGGGTAAAAATGGTGCTGTTATTGAGCTTATATTTCAAAGTCAAGATTTTTAGCACTGATTCGTCAACCCGCTCCTGGAATGCGGGATCGTCCCTGTATTTTTGAGCAAAAAGATCTAGGGTACTAACGATAGAGCTATATTGATCTTCATCGCTGGTAGAGATGAATTCATCTCCTACAAATAAGAGATCATTCCCGGCCAGGAATGCGTCTCTGGCGATGAACCTGGCCTGGAAATTGAGTCCCGAAGGATCCTCAAAACGGCGGAAGGCTTCGCTACCTAGGTTTTCCGAGATCATGATGCCCCCCGCCTCGATCCAATCAGCGAAAGGTGGTAGATTGATCAGCTGATCGAGTGCCTGGGGATCCATACTGACTGGACGAGTAGTCTCTCTAATGTTGCCCTGGAAACCCTGATAACGGATGTGGGAAGTTAATAATCCATCTACTGTAGCTAATTCGGATGGTGCATTTCCGGTCACTGCATAAAATGGAGCCAACTCGATTTGTTTAAGCTGTTCGAGGGATTTCCTGACCGTTGCCACTTCCTTCTCTGGAAGGCGATCTGAGCTGCCGTGTCCCGGGAAGTGTTTCGCGATCACAGCAATCCCACCCTCACTTCCTTCATGCACGCCGCTCACGTACGCGCGACCCATTTCACCAACCCAGAACGGGTCGCCACCAAATGTTCGCACCCCAAGATCCCCGGTGCCTTCCTCGATAGGGGTTTCTAATACATCTAATGAGGGCCCTAGAAGAAGATTAATACCTAAGACTGATAATTCACTGCCCGCGACATTACCAACTTGGCGTGCCAAGTCTGTTTCGAAAGTTGCCCCGATACCCATGAATGAAGGCAATAAAGTCAAATTGTTAAATATTTGGTCTGCTGGTGGTCCATTGCCATCCTGTGAGATGCCAACGAACAAAGGAATAAAAGCAGGGCGAAATTCTTCATTGGTTTCTGGTTCGATTTGGTTAGATTGAGAGGCAGACCACTCTGTGGTTTGTAATTCCTGGATAAGCTGCCAGGTGCCGTTAGCTGTTTGTGGAGGGGCGAGGAAGTTGTCGCTATTTTGCTGCAGAATGACGCCACCAATGTGTTGGTTGGTGATCAAATCATAAATCTGGGTCTCAAAATTGACGTCCTTGCCATCAAAAGTAACTAGGAAAAGCTGGCCAACTCTTTCCTCGGGGGTCAAAGTTTCCAGCAGTGCTTGTGCATGTTCCTCGGCGGAGTTGTTTTGCTGAAAAGATTCCGCATGACCAGTTGACCCTCTAAAGGTAGTTGCTATCAAAGGCACAAGCAGAAGGAGGTGGACGATAAGTCTATGCCTGCGTTTGAGCGCATTCCTGATAGTTCTCATATTTCCAACCGAAGTTCATCATTTTCTTGCTTGATGATATCCCGCAAGAGTGATCGACGTCGGGTGCCGCTCAACAACTCCAAATTTCTGATTCTTAACGGATCGATTTCGTTTCTAAGGAGAAATAACTCCTCATCTGTTGGGGGCTGAGTTTCCTGAATATCGGGTGCAATATCAAATTCAAAACCAGTCTTGGTCTGAATTCGCTCTATACTGACCCCATGGTGGTATGAGATTAGTCGCATACGAAAATTGGGATCGGTTCCCTTGAAATCAAATTGTCCTAAATCAGTTACCAAGTACTGCGGACCGCTACCATGAGTCCTCTTTCCATTATGCCCCAAGCCAGAATGGTAATCTAGCTTTGGGACAAAGGTAATTCTTGAGTGGCGGGGGACGTATAGATAAATATCATTGAGGAAGGTTGTCACGTCAGGAATTCCACCTGTCCCGGGCAGTCGAAGTCTCGGTTGGTGATAATTTCTCCCAAAGGCGATATTGTTAAAATTGCCCCGCGGATCAAGCTGGGCTGGACGGAAAAATTCTAGTGGTCGCAGACTAGGCAAGACATCGGCAACAGCACGTACAAAACCAATATTCATGATTGCCCGGTCTAACCATAAGCTTTCGACCTGTAATAATTTCAATGGGGCTGGTTCGCGGCAAACTCCCTGTCCAATGGCTGAAGAAAAATATAAATTCGGCGCATGGGTTCGGCGGGCAAGTAAATATCCAGCAGCGACAATCGGCGTCGCCAATCCTTGTGCCACAATTTCAGCATCTCGAACCTGGCGAGCGATGCAGACGACCATGATTTCATCGGGAGTGTAGTCCATTTCAATCAGAATTCAATTGGTTTCAGTTCTCTCAAAATCTCCAAGGTTAACAAGTGGTACCATGGGCTGTTTCCTAGATAATTTTACCAAGTAAGCCCTGTTCAAGGTACAGATTAAGCCTTTCTAATCGGTGGCCTAGTTTAATATTTGTCCTGCAGATTCAGGACTATTTATCGCATCAAGGTCAATGTGGGAAGAATCTTAAGTCAACTTTCAAATTCGGTGAAGGATTCAAGGACTCGACGAGTGAGCAGAGGATTATCTGTGATTATGCCATCTACCCCCAGTTTGAATAATCTCGTAATTTCATCTGGTTCATTTACCGTATACGTATGTACTCTCAATCCTGATTGATGAGAAGCAAGCACCAGGTTTGGGGAAATATCACTTTTTTCGGGATGCAAGGCTTGATGAGGTACTATCAACCTGCCCAATTTGCTGCGTGATAATGAACCTTGAAAACCGCGTTTCGCCAGAAACCCAATGGGTATTGATGGCAGCAACTGATGAAATTTTTTCAATGGGATGGGATGAAATGAAGAAACCAGCACATGTTCGTGGATACCAAAGTGGAGGATTATCTGAGCGACCTTGGCAGGTAAAGCATCAAACGGCGACTTATAGTTAGATAATTCAATATCGATTAGCGTTTTTCCGCGGAGCGACTCAATCACCTCTTCCAGTGTGGGGATATGCTCCTTATTAGAGGATTCGGGAAAATTAATACTCGCGTTAAGTTCTTGCAAGGCTGCCAATGGCAAGTTACTCACATTTCCGGTGCCATCTGTTGTTCGGTCAACAGTGTGGTCGTGAATTATGACAACATGTTCATCTGCTGATAACTTGGCGTCAAGTTCGATCACATCAGCCCCTGACTGGACGGCCAACTCAAATGCAGAGAGGGTATTTTCTGGTGCCTGTGCAGATGCACCTCGATGGGCAAATATCAAGGGGGATCGCCAATGGAGGCTCATGATCTGATTATCAGTCTTCAGATGGTTATTATTTTGATCAACTACAAGGTTGGGGTGGTTTATAAGTCCACGAAGTAAGATATGGAAGCCATATCAATCAATTCGCGCGTCAATGCTGGTTCAACGGAGAGATATTGCGCGATATCGACGATTTGGTCGCATAGATCGCGGGGATGAGAAGCGCGTAATTTTCTGCCTGGTTTGATATACCATTCCTGGAGCAAATATGCCAAACCCTGGTTGCTGAAGGTGACGCCTTTTGATTCCGCCACTTGGTGGAAGATCTCCCGGAAGTCATCATAATTGGGATCTCCAACCTCGATTTTGTGTCGCAACCGGCGCAGGAAAGCCTCGTCAACCAGGTCTCTGGGAGGCAGGTTGGTGGAGAAGACGACCAACACATCGAAAGGAATCTCGATTTTCCGACCAGTATGTAATGTAAGATAATCGATCCGGTTTTCAAGAGGTACGATCCACCTGTTTAATAAATCTCTGGGTCGGACCAGCTGACGGCCAAAATCGTCGATTAACAGGATTCCGCCATTGGCCTTAATTTGGAAGGGAGCTTCATAGTATTTATTCACATCGTCAAAGACCAGATCCAGGCCAGCGAGGGTCAATTCACCGCCAGTTACAATGAATGGTCGATGGATGCGGATCCAGCGTGGGTCCTTCCTGGTGCTCGAGCGCAGCGACCCGGAGTTGGGCGGGGGTTCCTCTTCTGGAGATGCCTGGTGGTTCACCGAGTCGTAAATTTTTACGACTTGTCCATCAACATAAACTGCATAGGGAATGTACATGCTTTCCTGAAGGATCATATCTCCAATAGCGCGAGCAATACTCGTTTTGCCGTTCCCTGGTGGACCGTAAAGAAAAATTGAGGTACCAGAATTGATCGCTGGTCCAATGCGATGAAAAGTCGTATCCGCCAAAACCAAGTGGGAAAGCGCTTTTCTGACATCTCTTTGATTCATATTCGTGCGTGTCCGGCTTTGGTTGCGGATAGATAGGTTGTAGACATCAAGTGGGACAGGGGCAGGACCTGCATATTGACTTCGTTCAAGTGCTTCGCGAGCACGTGCAATCCCCGCCCCTGTGATCGCATATTGATAGGCACCCTCTCCTAATCCAATTTGCGAAGTTTTAACCTCAATGAATTTCTCTCGCTTAAGGGCTTCCAGAATCTGATCAACGACATTAGGGAAGGGTAGCGCCATTTCTTCAGCGATGGTGAACCCAGTTAAATACCCTTGAAAATAGAGTATTTTGAGTGCCAGGTCTTGGAGCCAAAGCGCTGAAAGGCCCGTGTCCTCCATTTTGCTGATCGCGGGAGGATAGAATCCATCACCGGTAAATGTATCCCGAATTGTTGGTGGAAATGTTGATTGTAATCCCGCCATCGACTGTTCTCCAATAATGACAAATAAAATCTCAGAAAAAATTATAGCATGCGGACAGCATCAAAATCGGTTTGTAAAGGCCACCCTTCATAAGTGTAAATTCCATAAATCATAGTATGTATAGTAGAATTCCCTGATAAATTCGTGACTAAATGGGGTGTTTTCAATTATGAAAGTATCTGTGATCGTTCCCGTCTATAACGAAGCACACACAATCAAAGAAATTCTGCGCCGGGTTGAAGCGGAGGAAGTTGCCAGCGAGATAATAATCGTTGACGATGGTTCCTCAGATGGAACTCGGGAGATATTACGTACATTGAGTGATGAGGAACATATCAAGGTGTTCTTACATGACAAGAATCAGGGCAAAGGAGCTGCAGTTCGAACCGGAATTCAGAATGCTAACGGGGAAGTGATTTTAATTCAAGATGCTGACCTGGAATATGATCCGCGGGATTACCCGGCGTTGCTTCAGCCCATAGAAGAGGGCATCGCCGATGTTGTTTATGGTTCGCGATTCTTGGGGGGACCACGTAGAACAGCGATGTTTTGGCACATGGTTGCAAATAAATTACTCACTTTCATGACGAATTTGCTATACAACACTATCCTCTCAGATATGGAAACCGGATATAAAGTATTTAAGCGAGAGATCGTTGAAGGGATGAATATTCGCGCGAACAAGTTTGATTTTGAGCCGGAATTCACTGCAAAAGTACTTAAAAGAAAAGCACGCCTCTATGAAGTCCCCATATCATTCAATCCGCGAGATTACGATGAAGGCAAGAAAATCGGCATTACAGACGCTTTTCAAGCTGTTTGGGCATTGATTAAGTATCGCTTTGTGGATTGAATTTGATTAAGCTATGTTTATTGTGGGGGAGAGGGAAAATTTGAATCAAATATACACTAATCGGAATTTGAAGGCTTGATGTCCTTCACATTTAACTGCAAATTTTCCTTGCCGTTAAATTCATTCTTTTCAAAGGTGTACATCAAATCGATGAAAAGGGGCATTTCTGTGTGCCATTGCCCCTGCCCGAAAGCGATGGCATCATAGGTTACCCAACCATCGCTCACAGTCAATTTTAAATGGGTGCCATCTCTTCCTACTAGGCGGTGGTGGACAACTTTTAATTCTCGAGATACGAACATCGCCTGGGGATTCCCGTAACCTGTTGGTTGGAGAATTTCAAGCTGCTCGAGTATCTCAGGAACTAGATCGGATAATTGAATTTCCAGATCGGCATGCATGACTTTCCTGAGATCTTTGTCTGACAGTTGCTCATTGGCAATCTCCCTTAATCTGGCAATTAATTCAGGCAGGTTTTGGTTTTGTATAGTAAAGCCGGCCGCGGCTGCGTGTCCACCATGTCGTTCCATCAAATCTTCACATTCATCTAGGGCATTGGTAATATGGAATTCTGGGATGCTGCGACATGACCCTCTGGTAAATTCTTCTCCTTGATGAGCAACGATAGCTGGCCGGTAATAACGCTCGTTCAATCGGGAGGCAGCCAGGCCCACTACCCCAGGATTAAAATCTGGATCAGCAGCAAAGAGCAGTAAAGTGTCGGGATCTTCGGAGAGGGCTATTTGCTCAGCCCTGCTCTGGATTTCTCTGGTGATTTTCTGTCTTTCTCTGTTTTGATTATCTAGTTGTTGGGCTAAACGTCCTGCTTCATTAATATCTTGGGTGGTCAGCAGTTCATATGCCGCCAACGCTGAGTCAAGGCGACCGGCAGCGTTCAATCTCGGCCCAAGCACAAAACCAATATCTGAGGCTCTGACCCTGCGGGGCACTAATCCGCACACACCAATTAATGCCTGCAACCCTTGTCGGCGGGGATTTCGAATGGCATTTAGGCCGGCTCTCACGAGGTTGCGATTTTCCTGAATCAAGGGTGCCAGATCAGCAACAGTACCAAGCGCGACCAGATCCAATAAATCTAATTCATCAATCGCGTCAGCTTGAAAAGAACCTCTTTTTTGTTCACTGTCAATTAACGCCAGGGCGAGCTTATACGCTAACCCAACTCCGGCGAGGTTTTTATCCGGGTATGGATCGTCGTTTTGCTTCGGATTGATAACCGAGATGACCTGGGGCAGCTCATCTGAAGGATGATGATGGTCGGTGATTACTAAATCCATGCCAAGATTTTTGGCATGGTTTGCTTCTTCGAGTGAACGGACCCCACAATCAACAGTAATTATCAAATTGACCCTGCGCTCTTTGAGATAATCAAGAGCCTCATTATTTAAGCCGTACCCTTCGTCGAATCGATTAGGGATATATCCCTCCACGTTGGCGCCAAGCGCAGTGAGCACCTGGACCATCAATGCAGTAGCGGTAACGCCATCAGCATCGTAATCCCCGTAGATAGCTATCTTCTCCTGGTGGGTGATCGCTGAAGTGAGACGTGATACAGCCTCATCCATTCCTAGCAAGTTATTTGGCTCCGAGCCAGGAGGGGGAGCGGCTGCAAGATAGTTGAGTGCTGAGCTTTCTGTTGAATAACCCCGATTGAAAAGTATTTGCCTTAAAGGTTGTTGAAAATTAGCTAATGTTTTTTCTGCTTCCGGGGTTAAGCCCGGCGCAATTTGCCACTTTTTTGACGATTTATCCATGATGCTGGAAGAAGTATAGCACAATCGTAAGTGAGATTTTGGAAGGTTCAAAAACAATTTTGTTTGATCGTTGACGACTTATATAAACACTGCTATTATGGAAACCTATGGAGATCAAATCAGAAGACAACTGGCTATCAGATCTGGGTGGAAAATTTCGGCAATCTCTGAGGTGGCTTACCCCTGGACTAGGGGTAAAAAGATGGCTTTTATTGGTGATGTTAGGGATAACGTTTTTGGGTGTCGGGTTGGCAATTTTGATTCTGGATGTCTACCGAACTGCTCCAGAAACCTGGTGGTTGCCAATAATTTCTTTCGCCTCATTGCGCTTCTTGCCAAGGTATTTACGAGCGATCATCTTCGGCGGTATTGGTATCTCTTTGGTCATCACTGGAATTTGGGGTATCAATCATTCTTTGATGGCGCCATTTCTCAAACCCGGTGCAAAGGTTGTCGATGCTCTGGCAGGACATAGACGCAGGAGGAGAGGCCCACGAATTACAGTTATTGGGGGTGGGCATGGTTTGTCAGTTTTGATTCGAGGATTAAAGAATTATTCAAACAATATCACAGCCATCGTTACCGTAGCTGATGATGGTGGTTCCTCTGGAAAACTAAGAAAGTCTTTTGGCATCCTTCCCCCCGGAGACATTCGTAATTGCCTGGCTGCCATGTCAAATGATGAAGCTATGCTTACTCAGCTTTTTCAATACAGATTCCCAAATGGTTCAAGCGGGCTAGATGGTCATTCTTTTGGCAATTTGTTCATCTCGGCTTTGTCTGATATCACGGGGAGTTTCGAGGAAGCAGTAGCTGAATCCGGTCGGGTGTTATCTGTGAGTGGACGAGTGCTGCCATCAACATTACATAATGTGCAGCTGGTAGCAGATGTCAGGCTTCCACATCTATTGTCTGAAGTTCGAGTTGCTGGAGAAAGTCAAATTCCGGAAACGGATGGCAAAGTGCGCCGAGTTTGGCTTGAACCGAATTCGCCTCCAGCTTTTCCCCAAGCGATTAATGCGCTGCTGACTGCAGATGTGATCGTTATTGGACCTGGCAGTTTGTATACGAGTTTGTTACCTAATTTATTGGTTCCTGATATCGCGGATGCGATTCGGTCAAGCCGAGCTTTAAAACTTTACATTTGCAATGTCGCATCTCAAGTTGGAGAAACAGAGGGTTACTCGTGTGATGATCATATAGAGGCAATCAACAATCACGCTGGGAAAGGCTTATTCGATATTGTCATCGCCAATAATAATTTCACAGGTAAACTACCGGATAGCATCGAATGGATCACAATGGATGAGCAGCTCAACATGTATTCGGCAGTTTATTCTGCCGATCTGGTAGATCCAAATAATCCTTGGAGACATGATGGCGAGGCGCTATCACAAGTTATAATTGATTTACTGGAGGAAAGAACTGGACCTCTGGTAGAATTATAAGTGATATATTTCACGTAAGATCCGATCTAGGGAGCACTCTGCAGGATATAAGGTGGAGTTCACCTAGGTCGCTTCATGTAAGATAGATTTCGATATTTTAATTTTCAATGGAGGCTTAGCATGACTGCAAAAGTAGGAATTAATGGATTTGGACGGGTGGGGCGACAGATTCTGAAAGCAATTCGTGATTACCATTCTGATGAACTTGAAGTCGTCGCTTTTAATGATGTTGGTGATTTGAAAACGATGGCGCACTTGTTGAAGTATGACTCGAATTACGGTCGCTTTGACGGTACGGTTGAGGTGGGCGAGAATCAGCTGGTAATCGATGGCAAACCAGTAAAAGTTTTTAGCGAGTACGATCCTGGGAATTTGCCGTGGTCGGATTTGGGAGTTGAGATAGTTGTCGAAAGTACCGGTCTGTTTAAACAAAAAAAGGATAGCGTCAATCCGCAAGGAAAAGAGGTCAAAGGTGCGGAGAATCACATAACTCGGGGCGGAGCAAAGAAAGTGATCATTTCTGCACCCGCAAAGGGGGAAGATATTACAATCGTTTTGGGTGTCAACGATGATAAATACGATCCCGCTAACCATCATGTCGTTTCAAATGCTTCCTGTACAACCAATGGCCTGGCACCAGCTGTGAAAGTGGCGAATGACGAATTCACCATCAAGCGTGGTTTGATGACAACTATACATGCATACACAAACGGTCAAAGGATACTTGATACGCCCCATAAAGATCTTCGCCGGGCACGGGCAGCAGCTTTGAGCATTATTCCAACCTCAACCGGAGCAGCCAGAGCCTTAAAACTGGTAATCCCCGAGATGGATGGTAAGCTCGATGGCTATGCATTGAGGGTGCCGACTCCTACGGTTTCTTACATCGATTTGACCGTCGAGCTCGAGACACCAACAACAACAGAGGAATTGCACGCCGCATACCGTGAAGCTGCCAATGGACCACTGAAGGGAATATTAGAGGCGACTGATGAACCTCTTGTGAGTGTTGATTACAAGGGCGATCCGCACAGTTCGACCATCGATCTACCAATGACCATGATCATGGGTGGTGGTCCAGATACATTTGCTAAAATTGTCGCTTGGTACGACAACGAGTGGGGATACTCTGCTCGAACCGCGGACCTGGCAGCAATGATGGCAAAATCGCTATAAGATTAACTATCTCAACGTGGAACAGGGAGAATTTCCTGTTCCACGTTAATTATTCTTGGAGTTCTGATGTTCAATAAGAAGACTATTGAAGACATTGATGTATCCGGGAAGAAGGTTCTTGTTAGGGTGGATTTTAATGTCCCGATCAAAGATGGAAAAGTTAGTGACGACACACGTATCCAGGCCGCCCTGCCAACCATTAAGTATTTGATGGATCATGAGGCAACCTTGATTTTGTGCTCCCATCTCGGAAGACCAAAAGGTGAGACTAAACCAGAATTTTCGTTAGAGCCAGTTGCCGACCACCTTGGCCGGCTTCTGGATCGCCGGGTTCAATTTGCGGAAGATTGCATTGGCCCTGTTGCAGAAAAAGTGGCTAACCAGCTCAACCAGGGAGATGTTTTACTTCTGGAGAATACCCGCTTCCATGCAGGTGAAAAGAAGAATGACCAGGAGATGGCAAAAAAGCTGGCAGATCTGGCAGATGTTTATGTGAATGATGCTTTTGGGACTGCTCACCGAGCTCATGCTTCAACTGTTGGAGTAGCCCAATATCTGCCCAGCGTGGCAGGTTTTCTGATGGAGAAAGAAATTATTTACTTAGGACAAGCCATTGCCGATCCTGCTCGCCCATTCATCGCCATTCTTGGTGGCGCAAAGATAAGCGATAAAATTGGTGTGATTAAGAACCTCCTTGATCGTGCTGACCAGGTGTTAATTGGTGGTGGAATGGCGAACACTTTCTTCAAGGCTCAAGGATATCCAATTGGAGATTCTTTGGTTGAAGATGAGGCGCTGGAAACTGCGCGAGAATTATTAAATTTGGCTGATAATCGCTTGCGTCTACCGGTGGATGTCGTCATTGGTGATAAATTTCAGGCAGATGCAGATCAGATGATCATGAGCATGGGACCTATTCCGGATGGTTGGCGAATTCTCGATATTGGACCAGAAACGATTAGTAACTTCAAGAAGCCAATTTCTGAAGCACGAACTGTCGTCTGGAATGGGCCGATGGGTGTTTTCGAGTTCCCTCAATTTGCAAAAGGAACGATTGGAATTGCAGAAATCATTGCCCAATCCAGCGCGACATCCATAATCGGGGGTGGAGACTCTGTGGCTGCCGTCAAACAAGCGGGATTAGCTGATAAGATCACCCATATTTCAACAGGTGGTGGAGCTTCTCTGGAGATGCTCGAAGGAAAAGTCTTACCTGGAATGGCAGCCTTGGCGGACAAAGATTGACACATAGATAACTAGGATATCGCTCATTCACCTTGGTATCGGGAGGGTTGGTGATATCCTGGTTTTAATTTACACGGGAAATTTTTCGCAAAAGGAGAATCCTAAACAATGACGCGAAAACCATTGGTTGCAGGAAATTGGAAAATGAATATGACGGTTGCAGATGCACGGCATTTGGTTTCAGAAATGGTGCCAGGATTGCAGTCGAAAACCGGTGTTGACAAGGTTATCTGCCCGCCCCACACGGCTTTACTGGCGGTATCTTCTTTATTAGAGGGTACAGACATCAGCCTGGGTGCCCAGAACATGTTTTGGGAAACTTCAGGTGCCTATACTGGTGAAATCTCTCCAGCGATGGTGGCAGAGTATTGCGAATATGTAATCCTTGGTCATTCTGAACGAAGGGCTTTTTTTTCGGAATCTGATCAGGATGTCAACCGAAAGATTCAGGCTGCCCTCACGCATGGATTAATTCCCATTGTTTGTATCGGTGAGACCTTGGAAGAATACGAGGCAGACCGGACATACGAAGTCGTTTTCCGGCAAACAAAGATGGGTCTAGAAGGTCTTCAATTTGAAGGTGGAGATAGTGACGGCAACAATTTGGTCATAGCTTATGAACCCATATGGTGTATCGGTACAGGCCGCGCAGCCACTCCGGCTGATGCAAACAATGTTATTGGAGAGGTAATCCGTCCAGCTTTAGGGGAGCTGTTTGGTGACAATATGGCACAGAAGATTCGGGTGCTGTACGGTGGATCGGTGAATGGTGAAAATGCAAAGGATTTCTTTTCTCAATCCGAGGTGGATGGCGCATTAGTGGGAGGAGCGAGTCTGAAAGTCACTGATTACATTCAGATTACGAATGCAGCTGTTCAGTGACTCCTGACTTAAGCAGCCTGGGATGGTTTCTGGTTGGAGTAATTAGTTTAGCGATCCTGCAACGATGGCTGCACATCGAAATTCAAAGCGTGTTTTTCCTCATCACCAGGCGACTTGAACTTGCATTAGCAATTTTCTCGATCTTGTTTCTACCTGGTGTCTTGCTTCACGAACTAAGTCATTATCTAATTGCCCGTTTACTTGGCGTACCAGTCGGTAATATATCAATTATTCCGCAGTCGCTGCCAGATGGACGTCTTCGAATGGGATATGTGGAAACTGCTTCCACAGACATTTTCCGTGATGCACTGATAGGTACAGCTCCACTAATTGCTGGCAGCATCTTCATTGCCTATGCTGGTCTTGTCCGATTAGAATTCGCTCCTGTATGGGAGCAAATATCTAACGGGGATTTCCCCGGATATATCCAAGTTATGAATCAGCCAGATTTCTGGATCTGGTTTTATTTTATATTTGTCGTGAGCAGTACGATGTTTCCATCTGCCTCTGACCGCAGAGCCTGGATGCCAATCTTGATTCTTGTGGCACTTATTGTTGCCTTGCTACTGATTTCCGGTGCGGGTCCATGGTTGTGGGAGAACCTGGGCACATCGCTGTTGAGCTTTGTCCACATCCTATCGCTGATCTTTGTGCTAAGCGCCCTGGTGCATCTAATCCTGCTCCCACCCATGTGGATGCTTCGACAGTTGTTGCAGAAAATGACAGGATTAAAGGTGGTCTAATAAGTACTTTTACCCCAATACACTAACATTGAATTCGTGATAGAATTCATTTATTGAAAGGGAATAATCGGAAAAAGATAAACATATCTAACACATCGCAGAGGTGAATAAACCCACGAGGGTGTTTTTTTGTTGCCTGGTCATGAGCAATCATTACCAATAGCCCCATTCTCAGGAAAATTCCATTATTTGAAACCTAGTGCTGTTCATGAATTCATTCATGTCAGCAAAAAGGCAAGGTAGAGATATGAGCAATGCGAACATCGATCAGTATAAAAGTTTGAAGGCCAGTCGCCTCTTATCATTTCTTGACCAGCGTCAAGTGACAATGATAGACGAGGCGCTTTCTGCATTGGGAGATTACGGTGAATTGCGCCTGATTGTGGAGAAGGGGCGCTTGAGATTCATCGTCACCCAGAAGAGCTTTGATGCGTTAAAGTGGCAGCCGGGCACTATTGAAGAATGAAATCCCATCTTCCTCATAAAACAAAATTTCGGATCCAGAACAAGTTACTAAAGGTGATTTATGTCTGAAGCCTGGTACGCGCTGCGCAGTAAACCGCGCAAAGAGGAAGTCCTCTGGCAGCAGCTGCTGGCAAGGGAAGTTGAAGTCTACTTTCCTCGCATTCGGGTCAACCCGGTTAATCCCAGATCGCGGAAATTAAGACCCTACTTCCCTGGGTACATGTTTGTCTATGTTGATCTTGAGGAGGTAGGGTTATCGAAATTTAACTGGATGCCTCATGCCATTGGCTTGGTCAGCTTTGGTGGTGAACCTGCCACTGTGCCGGAGAATCTTATTCATTTGGTACGCAAGAGAGTAGATGAGATCGCCGAGGCTGGTGGTGAGTTCTATGACGGCTTAAAAGCGGGAGATCCAGTCAGGATCAGCAGCGGGCCATTTGCTGGTTACGAGGCGATATTTGATGCCCGGCTTCCCGGAACCGAAAGAGTTCGGGTATTGATCCAGATGTTGAGCGATCGCAGCATTCCAGTCGAATTGAAAGCTGGTCAGGTAGAACGTAAACATAAAAGATAGCTGAGCCTAGGAGCAACAAAAATTTATTAGGAAGGACCATCATTAACGAGATCCCTTTGGATGTCGGAAGGGCGGAGCATGCCTGCTCAGGATTTCTATTCACATAAGAAGTTTATTGTTGTCATGAAGAATACTTAGGAGTTTATTTTGCCGAAAGCATTGATTACCGGAATCACAGGCCAGGATGGATCGTATTTATCAGAATTATTGCTGTCTGAGGGATATGAAGTACACGGTCTAATCCGCAAAGCAAGCACGTTTAACACCCAGCGAATCGATCATCTCTATCGCGATCCGCATAACGGCATTTCTAACCGGATGTTCCTGCATTATGGGGATGTGGCCAACACGGGCAACCTGGTCGATCTGATTTACAACGTTCAACCTGACGAGATTTATCACCTGGCAGCTCAAAGCCACGTGAGAGTGAGTTTCGATTTACCCTTATATACTGGTGACGTTACCGGATTGGGAACCATGCGCATTTTAGAAGCGATCCGGAAGAGCGGGATCAAGTCGCGTTTTTACCAGGCTTCTTCAAGCGAGATGTTCGGCAGTGCGTCACCTCCCCAAGATGAAAACACACCTTTCGAACCCCAAAGTCCGTACGCCGCCGCAAAAGCTTACGCATATTGGGTGACCCGTAATTACCGCCAGGGATATGATTTATTCGTCTGCAATGGAATTCTGTTCAACCATGAATCTCCTCGCCGGGGAGAAACTTTTGTGACTCGCAAGATCACCCGGGCATTGGCCGCTATCAAAGCGGGTGAACAGCAGTACCTTTATCTTGGTAACCTGGATGCGAAACGCGATTGGGGTTATGCACCGGATTACGTCGCCGCAATGTGGAAGATGCTGCAGCTCGATAAACCTGACGACTTCGTGATTGGCACCGGGGAGGCGCATTCCGTGCGTGATTTTCTCGAGGAAGCATTTGGTTACGTGGGTTTAGATTGGCAGGAGTTCATTCGCATCGATGAACGCTATTTCCGGCCTAACGAAGTGGATTATCTAATGGCCGATTTCAGCAAAGCT
>JBFFEL010000027.1:0-38229 GCA_041558875.1 Anaerolineales bacterium | reverse complement strand
TTGAAGCAGGCAATACCAGCGGTGCCCTGATCACGGCTTCTTTTGCAGCCGATCAGGGTCGGGAAGTTTTTGCCGTCCCTGGGAACATCACTTCTCCGGGAAGCAAAGGAACTAACCGGTTGATCTGCGATGGCGCCATACCCTTATTAAATCCTGAGCAGGTGCTGGAAACCCTGGAACTGACCATGGTAGCGGAGCAGCGAACTGCCCGGGTTGTCTTACCTGCTGATGCAGTTGAAGCACAGCTGTTCGAAGCGCTGGGACATGAGCCGCTGCATATAGATGAAATCCGCTCCCGGACGGAGATTCCGATCGAGAAAGTGACCGCCACCCTGGCCTTGATGGAGCTCAAGGGGATGGTCCGCCAGGTAGGTGGTATGCAGTATATCGCCCTGCGCGAGGTAAAAGAGGCTTATCAAGATGATAATAAAATTGCAGGTTGATACTTGGAGCTGGCATGTCAGATAATTTTTATGCCGTCATCATGGCTGGAGGCGGCGGGACCCGCTTGTGGCCGCTATCGAGAAAAGCGAAGCCCAAGCAAATGCTGCAGCTGATTGATGAACGGAGTTTATTTCAAATCGCTGTCCAGCGCCTCGAGGACCTTTTCCCACCTGATAGGATCCTGGTGGTTACAGTCGCAGATCAGGCAGCTGCCTTGCAGCAGCAGGCTGTGCATATCCCAAAGGAGAATTACCTGCTGGAGCCTATGCCGCGCGGCACCGCTTCTGTGGTTGGCCTGGCTGCGATCGCCTTGCAGAACCGGGACCCAAATGCAGTCACGGCTGTGCTCACCTCTGATCACTTCATTGGAAATGAAAAGAAGTTTCTGCAGCTTCTCCAGGCGGCTGAACAGGTTGCCCTGGATGGCTACCTGGTCACCCTTGGAATTGAGCCCACTTCACCCTCTTCTGCTTATGGTTATATCCAGCAAGGGGATTTGATTGGCACATACCAGGCATTGAATGTCTACCAGGCCTTACGCTTCAAGGAAAAGCCAGATGTGGAGTTGGCCGCGTCACTGATCGCAACTGACGATCACGCCTGGAACTCTGGCATGTTTGTCTGGCAGGTGAACCAGGTAATGGAGGAATTTTCTCGCCAGATGCCGGATCTCTCTGGTCAGTTGAAACGAATATCCCAGGCTTGGGGTACGCCTGACCGGGAAAAGGTTCTGCACCAGGTGTGGCCGCAGATAAATCCTGAAACGATCGATTTTGGGATCATGGAAGGTGCCCGCGCGGTGGCTGTCATTCCAGCTGCTGGACTAAATTGGAATGATGTCGGCAGCTGGGACTCCTTATTTGAAGTGCTTTCCCCGGACCAGACCGGAAATATCATCATCGGTGGTCAGCACATTGGCCTGGAGACCAGTAATTCACTGATCTACCGGAAAAATGGTGATCGTTTGGTAGTGACGATAGGCATTGAAGATTTGGTGGTTGTTGACACCGACGATGTGTTGTTGGTTTGTCAAAAAGATGATGCTCAAAAGGTCAGGCAGATTGTCAGCCAGCTGAGAGCATCTGGAGATAAATTTATTTAGAGTGAGGTATTTATTTTGGAAGCTTATTGTGTAAAGTGTAAAACAAAACGGGAAATGGTTGACCCGAAACCAGAATTTACAGCTAATGCGACTCCTGGAACTCGCGGTACTTGCCCGGTATGCGGGACCACGCTCTTCCGGATGGGACGTACACCCGCGCATGAAGGATTGACCCCTCCTGAAAAGGTCAAGAGAAGTCGCAATCGTAAGCGCAAAGGCAAGCTCGTGATCGTTGAATCCCCAGCTAAAGCTCGTACGGTTGGTAACTTCCTGGGTAAAAGTTATACAGTCAAAGCCTCTGTTGGTCATGTGCGTGACCTGTTGCGCTCCCAGATTTCGGTTGATGTCGAAAATGGATTCACCCCAAAATATCGGGTCCCGAATGATAAACGCCCGGTGGTAAAAGAGCTCAAACAGCTGGCCAAGAACGCCGCAGAAATATACCTTGCCACAGATCCAGATCGCGAAGGAGAGGCCATCGCCTGGCATCTCCAGGAATCAGTTGAACTGGAACCAGAGGTCACCCGGCGGGTCGTCTTCCATGAAATCACCAAACCTGCCATTGCCGAAGCCTTCGACCAGCCGCGAGAGATCAATATGGACCTGGTTGACGCCCAACAGGCCAGGCGAATTCTTGACCGTCTAGTTGGCTACAACCTCAGCCCATTGTTGTGGCGTAAGGTGCGCAGCCGCTTATCCGCAGGCAGAGTCCAATCGGTTGCCCTGCGCCTGATTGTTGAACGGGAACGTGAAATTGAGGTCTTTGTCCCCCAGGAGTACTGGACAATCGAAGCCGAATTTCAGCCAGATGGCAGTAAAGATACGTTTGTCGCCAAATTAGCCCGGGTGGATAAAGAGGAACCAACCCTCAATACAGAAGAGGATGTCCAACCGCTGCTGAATGACATGCAGGGCGCCCAATACCAGATCACGAGGGTCAAACGTGGTGAGCGCAATCGAAAGCCGCGGCCGCCGTTCATCACCAGCACCCTCCAGCAGGATGCCTCTCGTCGCTTGGGTTTCAGCGCTCGCCGCACGATGGCCCTCGCTCAGCAGTTGTACGAAGGAATTGACGTTGGCAATGGTGGCTTGGTCGGTCTGATCACCTATATGCGCAGCGATTCGACGCATGTATCACCTTTAGCTCAAAAAGAAACCTCCCAATTCATTGCTCAACGGTATGGAGAGAAATTCCTCCCTGCGAAAACTCCCATCTATAGCAAGAAAACCCGCGGAGCACAAGAGGCACATGAAGCAATCCGGCCAACTTCGGTTAATCGCCAGCCTGGGGGAATAAAGGATCACCTTACTCGCGACCAATACCGGTTGTACCGTTTGATCTGGCAGAGATTTGTCGCCTCTCAAATGGCAGCTGCCATATATGACACAATTACTGTGGATGTGACAGGAAAATCTAATGGGCATGAATATCTCCTGCGCGCCTCGGGATCCTCCATCCGCTTCCAGGGTTATCTAATCGTATACGAACCGTCAAAAGCCGAGAACAGGCGAAATGGGGTGGAAAAGGAGGTTAGCATTCCATCCACCGTGGAAGAAGGTCAGCCCCAAAAACTCTTGCAGCTGATCCCCGAACAGCACTTCACCCAACCTCCACCACGCTACTCTGAAGCATCGCTGGTGCGTACGTTGGAGGAAAACGGTATCGGCCGTCCTTCGACCTACGCCCCCATCTTGGGCACCATCCAGCAGCGGGGTTATGTCTATCGCGAGAACAGGCGCCTTTTCCCCACCGAAACAGGGATTTTGGTCAATGACTTGCTGGTTGAACATTTCCCGGACGTGATCGAAGTCGGTTTTACTGCTCGCATGGAAGCCGATCTCGACCGGGTTGCCTCCGGGGATGAAGATTGGGTGAACGTAATCAAAGGGTTCTATGACCCATTCGAAGAGGATGTCAAAGTCGCGGAAGAGAAAATCCCGGAGATGAAAGTGGAGCTCGAACCGATCGGCCGGGCCTGCCCCAGATGTGGTCACGACCTGGTGATCCGCTGGGGACGCTATGGCAAGTTCATCAGCTGCAGCAATTTCCCCGAATGTCGCCATACAGAACCATTTTTAGAGAAGATCGGTGTTACCTGCCCCTTGGATGGAGGCGAGGTAGTTGAGCGAAAAACTAGAAAAGGGCGTACTTTTTACGGGTGCTCGAATTACCCAGAATGTGAATTTACCTCCTGGAAAAAGCCATTAAAGCAGCCCTGTCCTAACTGCAGAAATCTGCTGGTTGTCCACAATAAAAATCACGCCAAGTGTACTCATTGTGAAGAACAATTCTCCCTGGAAGAGGTTTCAGTCGAGGAAATTCAGGCAAAGTGACCGTTCCGGCATGAGTCTTGCACCAAAAAATGTGATAAATTTCGCACTTTTGTGCTAAAATTTAATTTATCTTGATATTTTAGAATTCATCGGAGAGAAGATTATGGATGACATCCGCGAGCAACTTAACAGACCACTCTGGGTCGGGATCATCAGCTTCGTCGTCGGACTTATCATCGGTTTGGTCGTATTGGGGTGGTGGTTGTGGCCTGTAGAGTGGACGGACGCAGCTCCCAGTGACCTGCGCCCCGATGCCCAGGAGATCTACCTGCGCATGGCGATCGATTCGTATACGCTGAACCAGGATGCGGCAGTTGCCCAGCAGCGTATTGCTGAAATTGGGGAGAACGCTCCAGAAATCCTGGCCAATATCGCTGCCGACCCGCAAACTCAAAACTCGGATTCCATCCAGGCTTTCCTGTTGTTCACTGAAACAGAACCTACAGAAGAAGCCACACCGCCTCCGGAGGAGGAACCCAGTTTCGCCCGCAGGTGGCTCCCCTGGTTGTGTTTAATCACCTTGCTCCTCGCAGGAGCGCTGGTGGCCGTCTTCTTGCTTCGTAACCGGTCGCTAGGATTAAGCCTGCCTTCCTCACGCAAAGAAGCCCCGCCTGAGGCTGAATATCCAGAATACACGACCGCCGAAGCAGAACCTCCCCTCGCTCAATTCATGACCACGTATCAGATTGGAAACGACCTGTTTGACGATTCGTTCAGTATTGACTCCCCGGCGGGTGAATTCCTGGGCGAATGCGGAGTCGGCATTTCCGAGACGATTGGCGTTGGTGAACCGAAGAAGGTCTCGGCATTCGAAGTCTGGCTCTTCGATAAGAATGATATCCAAACGGTCACGACTGTATTGATGAGCGAGAATGCCTTTGCCGACGATGCCACCCGACAGCGATTGGCTGCCAAGGGTGAGCCAGTCCAGGCAGAGCCCAGCAGGGAGATGATCCTCGAGACGGCCACCCTCCGCCTGGAGGCTCGCGTGGTGGATATGTCATATGGAACCGGAGCTTTGCCCCCTGAAAGCTTCTTCGACCGCATCACCCTCGAACTGGTCGCCTGGCCCAAAGTTTAGCCAGGAAATTTTTCCCACGAAGTTGATTTAACCGAAAAGCAGTGAACCGCCGGTTCACTGCTTTTTGTATTTTTTATTCTATCCTGCTTATTCGATTTTTAAGATTTTCAATCTTAATTGACCTGCTGGCGTCTCGGCGATCACCTCGTCGCCTTCTTTACCGCCCAAGAGGGCTGTGCCAATCGGGGACTCGTTAGAAATTCGACCATTCTTAGGATCTGCTTCCTTTGCCCCCACTACATGATAAGTCTCTGCAGGGTAGTCAGCTTCTTGAATGGTCACCTGCGTTCCTATGGTGACGACCTCGCGATTGACCTCCATCTCTTCGATGATCACCGCGTTTTTTAGCACGAATTCCAACTCCTGGATCTTTCCCTCCAGGAATGCCTGGTACTCCTTGGCCGCATGGTAGTCAGCGTTTTCGGATAAATCGCCCATTTGGATGGCTGATCTCAGTCGTTTGGCGAGTTCTTCTCGCTCTGTACCTTTTAAGCGTTCTAATTCTTCACGCAGGCTCTGCGCACCTTCATATGTTAGATATTGTTCATCACCCATAAGTCTACTCCAAGGGGCGTATTATACCCCGAAACGAAAATCATCATTTACCTTCTATTTAAGAGTTTGATAAGGAAATTACGGTAATGAGGTTGGATCAAAAAGCTTGCTGTACTCTTGTAAGGCAAAACGATCGGTCATTCCTGCAATGTAATCGCAGATAGTGCGTTCTAAACCGTGTGTATCGACCATATCCTGTACGTGTTGGGGCAGCATTTCCGGTTCGGATTGGTAGCCGTTGAATAGATCCGAGATAATGCGCTCCGCTTTGACCGCCATGCGCACGACTCGATGGTGCCGGTACATATTTGCGTAGAGAAAATCCTTCATTTGCCGGTTGCGGCGGTACATATCCTCGCTGAAACCAATCACATTGAACGGCAGCTGCTGCAGTTCTTCAACCGAGCGAACGCTGTTTTCTCTCAGGCACTGGTCCGTGGTCGCTACCAAGTCGGAGACCTCCAGGCCGATCAGACGACGAATTAGCCGGTGACGAGCCAGGTCATCCAGTTGGCCGCCTCGCCAACCTACGCTTTCCACCATGATCTCCCACAGGGTGATCCCCTCCAGCATCTGTGGGTTGATCATCCCGGAGCGTAATCCGTCATCAAGATCGTGAGCTGTATAAGCCAGCTCATCTGCTGCATTTGCGATCTGCGCCTCTAAATGGCCACGTAAATCGGGGCTGTAATCTGATGCATCGGAAATATCGTATTCTGATTCGTGCTTCACGATCCCTTCACGCACTTCCCAGGTCAGGTTTAAACCGGGGAAATCCGGATATCTCTTCTCGATCTCGGTCACTATTCTGAGTGATTGCTTGTTGTGATCGAATCCACCGTAATCTCTCATCAATCGACTCAGGGCGGCTTCACCAGAATGACCAAACGGCGAATGACCCAGGTCGTGAGCCAGGCAGATTGCTTCCTCTAAATCCTCGTTTGCCCCTAAGGCCCGGGCTATTGTGCGCGCAATTTGGGCTACTTCCAGCGTATGTGTCAGGCGTGTCCGGTAGTAATCGCCTTCGTGGATGATGAAAACCTGGGTTTTGTACTCCAGACGGCGAAATGCGGTTGTGTGTAAGATGCGATCCCGATCACGTTGGAATGCGGTTCTGTATTCTGGTTCATCCTCAGGATAAAAGCGACCCTTGGTAGCCGCGCTTTTTAACCCATAGGGAGCTAAATTCTGCTCTTCGTTAGCTTCTAGCTGTTCACGTTTGGTATACATAGTTGGATTATGTACTAAATAACGGGATCTGATTGGGGAATAATTGCATGAATTATAACTTAAGCGGCCTTTTTACTTCATCCCCCTGGTCTTTTTCGATTTGCGTGGAGAGATTAGTGCCTGCGAATCACGGTCCCACTACTTGATCCCAGCAAAACTTCCTTAAGTGTCCCAGATTCATCTCCGGAAAAAATCAGGATTTCTATGTCGGGGAATTCTTTGACCAGCGATACACCCTGGTGAACCTTGTTCTCCATGCCACCAGTGACATCCGTCCCAACTGAGCCGCTCAGCGTATGCAGAATGTCTTGGTAGTTATCAGGCGTGATCTTGGGAATGATCTCAGTCTGGTTGGGGAAATCCTGCCAGACACCTGGTTCGATACTGGCCAGCAACATTCTTCCAGGCCTTAATTGGCTTACCAAGTGGGTGAATAAATCCTCAGTAGAAAGGATCGTACCACCGAGCTGCAGGTCGAATATAACATCTCCATAGATGACTGGAACCAATCCTGCTTCCAGGGCTGCCTTGAGCGGGTTTAAGTCCCAACTGGCCACCTTTCCTTCCCGGGCAGTGACGCTGGCTGAGGGTGGTAAAGAGATAGTGGGTATTCCTGCATCGTGAAAGGCTTTCATCACCAATCGGTTGAGGGTGGCCGCATCCCACCACACTTCTGCAAATCCGAGCCACTGGTCGGGTGTGTAAACTCCTCGCCGGGTGTCGTGCTTTTTTGCAGATACATGCGCGAAAGAACCTGCCCCATGCCCGACGATCAGCTGCAGGGATGGATCCTGTTGTCTGGCACTGGCTATCTCACTTGCTAGCCGGTTTAAAGTTTCTCCACGCAAAGTCCGAGGGTTGGTTTTATCCGTAATCAACGATCCGCCCAATTTAAGCAAGACCCGGGAGTGGAATTTATCGTCTATTTCTGCCATATATCACCTGAACCGGTCCGGAATTAGCTTCTGACGATCGTCACAAGAGTACTCGTTGCTCCAGCAGTGAATAATGCCTCTGCAATCTCACCGGCTGCATCATCTGGGACCAGGGCGATCATATTTCCTCCGCGCCCGCCCCCGGAGAGCTTCGCTCCATAGGCGCCAGCCTGGCGGGCCGCCTGGATCAATCGATCCAGCTCGGCAGATGAAACTCCCATTTTCTCCAGCAAGGCTTGGTTTTCGTCCATCAATTGCCCCAGGACTTGGATATCGCCCTTTTCAATTGCTTGCCGGGCATGTTTGACGAGATCACCTGTTCTTACGAATAGTTCCTCATAAAACTCGCCATTCTCCAACCAGGCCTGGCGTACATCTCCCACCGTCAACGCAGTAGGGCTGGAGACTCCAGAATCACCGATCACCAGCGTAAAAGGTCTGGCGACCTTCAGGATCACGAGTTGATTTTCTGCGTCAGTGTTGGTTTTCGCAAAATAGATCGGCGTCTCGTAGGTGATCACAGTGTTGTCGATCCCTGAAGGGGTCCCATGGTGCAGTTTTTCCACTTCGAAAGTCAGGTTGGAAACCTGTTCATCATTCATTGGTCGGCCCAAGAATTCAGAAAATGCCCGGATGGTTGCCACGGAGATCGCCGCGCCAGATCCCAATCCCGCCGCGATGGGGATGGTCGAGGTGATGCGAATTGTGCAGGCAGGAGGTTGAGGTGTCGCGGTGGCCTCAAGAACTCCGCCGATCACTCGTGAGAGGGGATCATTTTCTGGAAGTTCTAATAAGGTTTTCTCAAGGCCGATATCTGGTGCCTGTACTCCAACCCAACCCCGTGGCCGATCGGGTTGGGGGGATACGATCGCCCTGGCTTTTACCTGCGTCACAGGTGCCGCGATGGCCGGTTGACCATATACCACCGCGTGTTCGCCGAATAATATGGCTTTTCCTGGAGCAGTTGCGGTAATGGCTGGCATCGTCCTTCAGTTCAGATATAGAATGAACAAAACGAACAATCCCCACAGTACGATAGTTATTTGGAGCGGGCGATCTGAAAACAATTCGTCCTCGGGTGCACCGCCGCCATGGTTGGTTTGCACCAGAAACAGGTAACGCAAGATTCCATAAATCGCGAACGGGATCGTTAGCATCATGGAATGATTTGCGGGTAAGTTTGGGGCAGAGAAGGTATACAAACTATAAGCTACAATTGTGGTTGCTGATACGATAGTGATATATTGGTCTAAAAGGGGGATCGAGTACCCATCCAGTACCTTGCGGTGTGTGCTAGCGTCCGACGAGAGCAGCGTTAGCTCAGCCCGCCTTTTACCCAGACCGATATACAGGGCTAGCAGGGTGGTGACGACGTACAACCAGGGGGAAAAGCGAGTCACCTCGATCAAAGTCAAACCGGCGAACACGCGGATCACATAAAAGCTGGCCAGGATGAAAACATCGATGATCACGATGTGTTTCAACCAGCGCGAGTAACTGAAGTTGAGCACTAAGTAAACCAGCAGGATCAGGCAGAAGCTCGGTGAGAGCAGGTAAGCACTGGGTATTGATATCAGCAACAACAGGAAAACTGCCCAACGAGCTTGAGATACCGGCAGCTCTCCAGCAGCGATTGGTCGCTTGCGTTTTTTCGGGTGTTGGCGATCCGCCTCTAAATCGGTGATATCGTTCAGCAGATATACTGAGCTGGAGATCAAACAAAAAAGGATAAAACCCAGAGATGTCACCAGCAGAGCTTGCAGATCGAGTAGTTTCTCATCGAATACCAGGGCGGTGAAGATGAGCACATTTTTCAGCCACTGCTTGGGCCGCATCGAAATCAGCAGAGCCTTCAATCTTTGGACGCTCATGGGGGGAATTATACATGTGATCCAGCAGGAACGTGTGAGTTTACTACTCAACTTACATTTCCATTAATTATTATCCTGACGTATAATTTCCTTGTGAATTCGATACCAGAAGGACCTTACCCGCGCAACATTCTCGCCGGACAGCTCAGGCGAGATTTTGTTGTCCTTCCCAATGGGCAGGTTTGCCTGGATGTCCCCGGCGGGAACCTGCTGTATGCCGCAGCTGGCTTAGCTGTCTGGGAACCTTCCCCGCCGCCCGGCCTGGTTGCCCGGGTTGGAGAAGATTATCCCCAGGATTGGCTGGCAGAGTTCTCAGCGCATGGCTTTGATGTGCGCGGCATCAATGTCCTTGATCATCCTGTCGATTTGCGCTCCTTTTATGCTTATCGCGATCCGACCCAGCGAGTTGAAGATGATCCGATGGGGTATTTCTCATCTCTAGGACAGCCTTTCCCGAAAGCGCTCCTTGGATACCAGGCTGATGCTGCCCAACCGGATAGCCGCACTCGCCTGTCAACGACCTCGCTCAGGCAGGCTGATCTCATCTCAGAGTACATGGAAGCGACTGCCGCTCATATATGCCCTCTGGATTTCCTTTCCCACAGCTTGCTGCCGGCCATATTAAGGCAGGCTGGTTTCACTTTCATCACTTTAGATCCACCCGCTGGGTACATGACTCCATCATTCCGGGATGATGTCGCCTCAATCATCACCGGGCTCAACGCTTTTTTGTCCTCAGAAGAGGAGGCGCGTGGTTTATTCCATGGAAGGAGCACAGACCTGTTGGAGATTTCTGAGACGTTGGCCTCCTATGGCTGTGAGATCATCGTGATAAAACGCGGGGAGGGCGGGCAGCTGGTCTATGATTCAGCTACCCGAAAGCATTATGAAGTACCCGCATATGATGTTGAGAGGGTTGATCCAACCGGCGTTGGTGATGCCTTCTGCGGTGGTTTTTTGGCTGGTTATCGGCGTACATTCGATCCGGTGCAGGCCGCGATACATGGCAATATCTCTGCCTCGTTGGTCATGGAGGGTCAAGGACCGTTCTTTGCACTTGATTCGTTGCCCAGTCTTGCCCAGGCCAGGTTGGAGGCCCTCAGCCAAACCGTGCGTGAGATGTAATCTTATATGGATTCCCAATTGGTCAACCGGGTGCTCGATCTGGCTGCTGAAATCCAGCAGATTCCGGCGCCCACTTTCAATGAATCTCAGCGGGCAAAATTCATCCACCAGCGATTCAAACAGGAGAACCTGCAGGACATACAGATAGATGCGATTGGCAATGTCTTTGGGCGTTTGCCAGGATCTGGATCTGGGCTGCCTGTTGTCATCTCTGCCCACCTGGATACGGTTTTTCCACCCGGCACAGATTTAGATTTGCGCCGCGGGACAGATAAGATATCAGGACCGGGCATCGGTGATAACGCAATTGGTTTGGCAGGATTAATTGGCTTGTTGTGGGAATTACAGGCTGACCAAGTTCCCCTGGCATCTGATTTATGGTTGGTCGCCAACGTAGGTGAAGAGGGTCTGGGTGATCTTTGCGGCATGCGGGAAGTGGTCCAGCGCTTTGAAGGCCGGGTCAAGGCTTATATCGTCCTGGAGGGGATGGCCTTAGGGCAGGTATACCACCGGGGATTGGGGGTGCGCCGCTACCGGATTACTGTGAACACTTCCGGTGGCCATTCCTGGGTCGATTATGGTAAACGGTCAGCGATCCACGAATTGAGTTCGATCATCTCCCGCCTCCTGGAGATCGAGATACCTGAAGAGCCACGCACGACGATCAATGTGGGCGTGATTTCAGGAGGCACTTCCGTGAATACGATCGCCTCCGAAGCGCACTTGGATCTGGATCTCCGCTCCGAGCAAGTCGAGACATTAAATTCCTTGGAAGGTTCGGTCAAAGCGACCCTTCAAGAATTTCGCATACCCGGCGTTGAAGTCAGTGAAGAGCTGATTGGTGACCGACCTGTTGGGGAACTCTCACCAACCGATCCGCTGGTTAGACTGGTAGTGGATCGGTTGGTATCAGTTGGCATTAAGCCGCGCTTGAATATCGGTTCTACAGATGCGAATATCCCTCTCAGCCTCGGCTACCCGGCGGTTTGTCTGGGTCTAACCACGGGGAATGGCGCCCACACAGTGAATGAATACATCAACACTGCCCCATTGGAGCAGGGCTTGAATCAACTAAGACTGGTTATTGAAGGATTGGATCGTGATTGATCCCAGTCTTCGCCCGCACATCCACGGCGTGGGCTCCCTGGCCCTCTTCCTGGACAGTTAATGGATTTATCTCTATCTCCGCCAGCAGAGGAAAATCTGACGCCAACTGGGCTATGCGGGTGATGATGTCTACCACCGCGCTTTGATCCGCGGGGGATAAACTTCGATAGCCGCTCAATTTCTTCCCGGCCCAGGTATTCGTAATAAGCTGCTCAGCTTCTGCTCTTGAGAGCGGGGCCAGCGCGAATTCGACATCTTTCAGACCTTCGACTTCTATCCCCCCCGATCCAAACATCACCAGCGCACCAAACTGGGGATCTTGGATGGCGCCAATGATCACATCCTGTCCAGGTGGGAGCATGCGCTGGATGTGAACTCCAAGGATCTCCGCCTCAGGAAAAGCTGCTTGGCTGTTCTCCACGATTTGGTTGAACCCTGCTTCAACCTCCTGGGGATTTTTCAGTTGGAGCCGGACTCCCCCGACATCTGATTTGTGTGTGATCTGTGGTGAAGCGATTTTGAGCGCCACCGGGTATCCCATATCTTCTGCCAGCCGTGCTGCCTGGCGAGGGGTTTTAGATAGCTGGGGCTGCAGGGTCGGGATGCCATAAGCATCCAACAGGCGGAATGTGTCCTCGGGACTGATGATTTCACCGCTTCCATACTCTGACAGAATTGATCTTGCCAGATGAGGATCCACATCTCCGAGTTCTTTCATTGGAACGCCCGGGGTTTCCAGCGAGGCCATGTGATCTGCCCTTTGGGCGAGGACGGCCAACGCCTCGGCTGCTCGCTCAGGAAAGCGGTATTCTGGTACCCGCGCGGCTCGAAAGTGCTCAACCGCTTCCTGGATCAGGCGTTCGCCCATCAGGGCAACTACAACCGGTTTTTCTGCGGTGTAGATGACAGGGATGATGGCCTTGGCGATGCCAGCCGTGGTGTGCATTGGTGGTGGGGGCAGGATCACCATCACGCTGTCTACCTGTGGATCGGATAAGAGGATTTGCAGGCAGTTGGCATATTGTTGAGGAGAGGCTGCTGCAAGCATATCGACTGGATTCTTCAGCGAAGCAGCTGGCTCTAGGATTTCTCCCAAGCTTGCCTGGGTTTCGTTGCTCAAGTTGGCGATTTTCAGTCCTTGTGCTTCAAGCGCATCAACTGCCGTGACCCCTGGACCGCCGGCATTGGTTAACACCCCGACCGAGCGTCCACTGGGGAGGGGACACCAGGCCAGCGCCCTTGCCCAATCAAAGAGCTCCTCGGTTGTCTCTGCCCGGATGACACCTGCCCGGCGAAAGGCGGCATTGTAAGCGCTCTCCAGTCCAGCCAGGGCACCAGTGTGGGAAGCTACCGCCAGCTGCCCGCGCTCGTAACGCCCAACTTTCAGTGCAACTACAGGTTTCTGGCGGGTCACTTTTTGGGCCTGCTCTAAGAAATACCTTCCGTCGCTCACCCCCTCCAGGTACAATGTTATTACGCGCGTATGGGGGTCTTCAGCGACTGGGGCGAGCAAATCTGTCTCGGTGACATCCGATTGATTTCCCAGGCTGACCATCCGCGAAAGGCCGAAGCCTTGACCGCGGGCCCAGTCGATTACTGCCGCGCAGATCGCCCCCGAATGAGAAATAAAGGCCACATCGCCCGGAGTCGGTCCTGGTGGGGAGAGGAAGGTGGTGTCAATTGGCAGATGCGTATCTATCAAACCAATACAGTTTGGTCCTAGTAGTCGCACACCATGCCTTCTGGCGATAACCAGACATTTTTCTTCCAAAGCTGCGCCTTTGGCTCCCGTTTCCCGGAACCCGCCGGAGGCGATGATCAATGCCCTGATCCCTCGTTGGGCACAAGCCTCGATCGCCTCCGGTACTGCTGGTGCGGGGATCAATAATATTGCCAGGTCGACTGGATCTGGGGTTTCGCTGATATGCCTGTGGACTGGCTGGCCCATCAACTCCCCGCCTTTGAGATTGACGAAATGAATGGCGCCCTTGAAACCGCTCTGCACCAGGTTTCGAGAAAGCCCATAGCCCAACTTGGTGGGATCAAGGGAGGCGCCGATGATGGCTACTCCTTGTGGGTTGAAAAATGGTGTCAGGGAAGGATCAGTCTTCATCAGTAGCTTATCTCTATTCTGGCATTTCTGTTGAATTCCAGGTTGAATAGGTTTCCACCAGGAGATCGTTCTGTCCAGGGGATCGGGGAACCATTTACTGATGCCCTCTTAACAGGTTTTGGGGTAGCAATTTCAATTTGTCCCTGGGCATTGCCAGGTCTTTCAACTTCACAAATTAGCGATCCTTCATCTGTCTGCCATTCCGCAATTTCTAGACCTTGTGAGATGTGCAGGTCGCCTCCCAGGTATTGCGGCGAGTAAGGATGCTGTGGTCGCACGGCAAGCAAAACCACTCCATGTGGAGAAATCTGGGGGAACTCGAGTCCTTGGACCGAATTTGAATCGCTTGAAATCAAGTAAACTCGTCCAGTCCAAAATTCTCGGGCGTACAGATCTCCCCACTCGGGTAGATAGAAATCAGCTTTCTTAAGGGAAAGATCTTTTGCTGTGTCTTCCCAGTTGAACAAGGCGATGAGCTGCCAGGCACCCATTGGGCCAACTAAATCCAGCTGCATGCGGGTTGGTGTTTGACTATCGAACCAATCCAGAATGTAAGGTCTTTTTCCAATCAAGGGGAGTAAACGTTCGGCTATTTGTAATCGCTCGGGGGGAAGATCCGGGATATGGTCCGAGATCAAGAGTGATCCGCCGGTCAGTGCGATCACTGTAGCAATCGACTGAACCTCGCTAATGGTGAGATGGGTTTCAGGACGCAGTAGCAGACAATCCGGATCGTTGATCCACCAGCGCTGGTGCATATCTGCGCGGGTCAGCGCATTGTGAACGGCATTGAAAGCTGAAGGGAACGATACTTCATCTTTGAGGTAGAATTCGATCCCTCGATAAGATGGTTTCCAGCGCCGGGTGGTGTCTGCCCCGATGCGCATCCCATCAACGATGCCGATAGAGGGACCCAATGGACATCCGCAACCGAGTAAGAAGGTATCTTCTCCAGCCGCCTCCCGAACCGCTTCCAACCCGGACCGTAGAACCTGGGCTCTGGTCTGGGTTGCATCGCGATAACAACCCGCTAACGCAGCTGCATACAAGAAATCGAGCTTAAGATATGAGAATCCCCACTCGTTGGTTGCTGTATCGATCACCTTGCGGACATAGGCAAGTGCATCTGGGTGAGTCAGGTCGAGTGCTCTGGTAAAGGAGTTCCATTGTAGACCGGCACTCACCGGCAGGCCGAATCTATTGCGCAGCAGCCAATCCGGATGCTGGGCGGATAGTTTAGATCGTGGGTTCACGATGAACGGCGCCAGCCACAGCCCAGGAGTAAAACCCTTATCCTTGATCTCGTTTGCCAGAGGCGATAAACCTGATTGGAAACCCTGACTGAATGAGAACCAATCTCCAACCTGGGTTTCAAAGCCATCATCGATTTGGATCACCTCCAACGGCAGCTGCTCCTTAACTGCATAAATGGCATTCAAGTTTTCTTTGATGTCATCCGCGCTTAACCTACCGATGTAATCCTCGCTCGAAAACTGGTACCAGGAACACCAGCCGCTGGGGGATTTAGATTTCATCATCTGCTTTGGGTTCAACAGATGCTCACGGGCAACTGCCTCCAAATATGGAGCCAGGGGATCGGGTGTGTCAAGGTGCAGGAACTGGACACAGGCCCAATCGGTCTCGATTTGCGAACCTGGATCGAGCCTGGCGTCATCGCCGTTAGCCCACAGTCTCAAGGCTGGGGAAATGCCCCCCAGCCATGTCTCAAGCGACCCAAAATGTTGTTTTTGAGAGAGAAAACCGAACAGCATTCCTTGACGCAGAATCTCGTCTCCCAATACGCCGTACATGTCGCTGGCAAACATACCTGCTCTTCCCGAACTGGGAGTCCCGGAATTCTTGACCATTGGAGTACGCAGGAATCCTAGGCGTGTTTGCTGGTAGCGATCGTAAAAATGGTAGCTTGCAGAGCGTGACCATGATTGCCAGCCGTTTGAGAAAAATGCCAGATCAATAGAATGCGACCCACGCCGGAAGCGGCGCGACTGGTCACTTCTTTGGCGACCAATATCCGGGAAGATTATCTGGCCATCCAGACCGCCCCTGTCGCGATGTAAATACCCCGCAGAGAGCATTTCGATTTCGTCGATAAATATCGGGAAATTGGCCTGGTTTTTTATCGTAATCTTCCAAATTAACAGTGGTATTTCCTCAGGTAGGCCAAAAGTAAGCGTGCATTGGACCTCAGCCTCGTCTCCGCCGATCACCAGGCTGGTTTGACGTATAGGCCCGTGAGGGGATTCGACTGTGCCCTGTTCTGAAATGGCGTAATCATCCCAGCGATTGAGCAGGTGATTCCTTGAAAATCCCCGCCGGTAAGTTAAACTGACCTGGACGTTTTCCAGGGTGGGGCTGTTTTTCCGCCGTAAGGACAGGCTCCATCTGGCGAGTTCTGGATTCAGCGTGAGCTGGAGGGTTGAGTTCTCGAGAGTGTGAACTGTCATCGATTGAGGATTAAATCCAAGGACTTATTCCAGCCTTTGAGTTCAATGAAGAGATATGATATGGGCGCGAATATTAGTGCCTATTTTATTTTTTTTCGTCCAGGATCTGGTTTTCCAGTATGCGGCTGAGCAAAGGAGTGTGCTCAGAGGTTATTTGCTGCCCTCACCTGTTGAACCTTCTTGGGTGCCTGCATCATTTGTAGGCTTTTGTTCCGATCTTTGTCTAGCTCTCCTCAGGATTGTCCGGGTAAACCAATCAGTCAAGATCAGGGTTGTGTTCGCAGCGCTCTCTTGGATGTCTTCAAAGGTATCTTCTATCAGATCGCCGGATTGTGCCTGGATCAACTCATCCATTTCAGGGCTCTCTGCCAGGTAGTCTAGGGTCTCCTCGATCACCTCGACCGTGGTGCCTTCAGCCAGCTGCCGGCTGAGATATTCCTCCCTGCGCCCTGCCGCAACCCATTCTGAGACCACTTTGTCACCGTGATCTGCATAGCGCTGATAACGCTTGCGGAGGGGTCCTAACAGGCGGCTGTCGGTCACCGGCTCAAGCGAACGGGACAACCTGCCGTAGATCCGGTTGGTGATCCGCCCTAAGGCTGAAGCCTGCCTCCTGAGTCCTTCGGATGTTTTTGCCGCCGCGCCGATCGCCGCATAACGGGCGCGGTCGGCTTCACTCTCAATTGGAGTCACCTGGTTGAGCTCTGCACCGGAGACATGCGACACGCTTTGCTGCTCTTGAAAGCGGCGTTTTAACTCTTCCCTGCCGATTATCGCGCCGCCCAGTGCCAGGCGCATCACCATTCGCAAAGTGCCAATTTTTGGCTCATCAGATGGTTTTGAATAGGTGATCACCTCGATTTTTTCGCTTTCTCCTGAGAGATTTTTATCTTCACTCATCTGATGATCCTTATTGAATGTGTTTAATTTCGAGCCTTTTGAAAGCAATTCATATTACCATATTTATCCATTGGGAAATCATAAATAATATTACGACACACAAATCTCGAATAACCAATCCCTAGTATCCAATATCTAATATCAAATATCTAATATCTAGTATCTAATATCTAATATCTATTCCCCAATCCCCCAATTTTCCCCATCCTACACGTGGCTTGAACCCATTACGGTGGTGAAATATCCTGCCAGCTTTCCCCACCATCGCTGGTCATCAATAGTTGGGACGAGGATTCACATAGCAGCCTGCCCGATTCTTGAGCGGGGTGTTCACCGGCGCGCAGCTTATAACCTGTGCAGGAGCCATCCTGAACAATTGCCCATCCGTTCTGGTCATTGACCATTTCGAGCTCAACCAATCCTCGCCACGCGTTGCTGAAATCCTCGGATACTTTGTATGCCAGGCTGGCAGAATCTGTATCCGATGTTAAGGACTCTGGGAGGTTGCCGCTGAGAATCCAGGTCTGGCCGCCATCCTCCGTAAAATAAGTTTGATCCTGTGGGCCGCCGCTGATCCAGCCGTGCTGAGCATTCTGGAAGTTCACCGGTTCGCCTAGGGGCAGCGACCGCTCCTGCCAGGAGAAACCCCCATCGGTTGTTGCCAACAGCCTGCCCAGGCTGAAATTACTGCTGGAGTGCAGCTTGAAGGCGATAAAGCCAGTTTGCGAATCAATAAATTCAAGCGATGCAGATGCGATTTGGTAAACCTCTTCTGGTTGAGAGATTAATTTCGAAATCACTTGCCAGGACTCGCCACCGTCTCCGGTGCCCAGCAAGGTGATCTTTCCGTCCATCACGCTCTTGCTGACCAGCCAGCCTTGCAGGGAATCAATAAATTTCACTCCCAGGATTTCTGCATGGGAACCTGTGGAGGGGGAAATATCCTGCCAGCTCGAACCACCATCCATGGTCGAGAGAAGTCGCCCGCCGCGCAATACCCAACCTGCCCGTTTTGTCAGTAGCTGAAATTCTGTAAACGCAGGTTTGCTCATCCTGATGATCTCAGGCGCGCTTTCTCTTGCTTTTCCAGGCTGAGCTGATGCTGGGAGCGGTACCTCTAAGATCGCACTGACCTGGCCGTCCAGGACATTGCTGTCGATGCTCTTCTGTAGTCCTCCCCAGGTTTCCTTGTGCCCTCCGGTATATTGTTTCAGCCGTTGGTTGCTTGCCCATAAACCGTTATCGATGCAGGGCACATCCCACACGGAGGCATCTTTGTCATAATCATTCGTATACCAGTGTGCGAACCATACGTCATCTGGCGGATCAGAGATCGTTGCCCATTCGGACATAAAGGAAGTGCACGCCGCGCCGTAGGCGCCGGCAGTTTCTCCCAGCTCATGGATCCGCTCAACCCAGCCCTGCATAAAATTGGCTACTGCCGCCCGGCAGCCTGGATCGTCTTTGCCGTTCGAATAAGATTCTAGATCGTAATAAATTACCAGATCTCCGAGGAAGCCTTTCTGCCTGGCAGATGCGACCGCTGCATCAGCATTATCTCTGCCTTGCTGTTTTGCCGTGGCAGGATTTCTGCTCATCGGGTGGTTGAAACTCGTACAGGGTGCCTGGGGACCAACCCAGGTCAGGATGAAGGACCAGCCCTGTTGGGAAACATTGTATAACCACCCTGAGTCGCGATTCATTGGGCAGGCGGCACTTATACCGCCCAGGTAGATATTGATGGTTGAATAAGGGCTGTGGTCCCACCAGGTCTGCATCTGCGAGGTGGTGGGTAGCGTGCAGTTATCGAATCCCTGGCCATCGGCAAGGATCACGCTGCTGGTATTGATCACTACAGAATTAAATGCGACGCTTTCCACCCCCAATCCATAAGCCAGCTCGATCGAGTTTGCATAGACGCCGAAACAATCCGGGGCGACTTCATTTGCGATCACCTGGCTTACACCAGGTTTCAATATGAATTCCTGATTAATTACCTGCTTCGGCTCGCAAGGACCATCCTGGTCCCAGGTGAGCTTTACCTTGGTATCAAATCCGCTGTCGTTATTGAGTTCCACCACATATTGTAGCGAATCCCCCGGCATGAAGCCGTACTGTTTGTCCCCCTCGGCATTATTAATCCACGCCCCATTGAGTTCGAGCCTCCCGACCCTTAAAACCAGGGGCAGGTGGAGCTTCAGCAGTGGAGGCGGTGTGGTAGGTGAAGTTGTGGGCGTCTCATCGAGGCTGATTAATGCCTCACTGCCGGCAGTAGAAACAGACGCATTGATGATCGAGATGAAAATAACCCCCAAGACAATGAAACTGACGAACACCCCCCGAACTGCGGTCGCTGGTGTACGCATTTTCAGTGGTTGTCTCCTGGACGATGGTGTGGGCTGAATTATACCCGCAGATCATATGGGTGCAATAAATACTAATCTTCCTCTCCCTCGGTACCCAATCCGGCCTCGCGAGCGCGCAGGACAGCCTGGACTCGATCGGTGACCTGCATTTTGTTGTAAATGTTTGATACGTGATTGCGTACAGTTTTCAAGCTGATATTCAATTGATGGGCTATCTCATGATTGCTGAGCCCCCGCGCGATCAAGGCCAGGATTTCATGTTCCCGTTCAGTCAACTCCGGGAAAACCTGCGCAGGCTCTGAAGGGCGGAGGCTGAAGAAATCCATCAACCGGGTAGCAATCGATGGACCGAACAGCGCTTCTCCCCGGTAAACTGCGCGTATTGCCAGCAGCACATCATCCTGGTCAGCCCCTTTGAGGATGTAGCCGCGCGCCCCGGCTCGCATGGCGGAAAAAACGGACTCATCATCCTCAAACATGGTCAGCATAATGACACCCATACTTGGGAAATCTTTGATGATCGCCTGGGTGGCGTCGATTCCATTCAGCTCAGGCATGAGGATGTCCATCAAGATCACCTCAGGCTGTAATTCTGCAGCCTTATTGACTGCCTCCCGTCCATTTTGCGCGGTTCCGATGACATCAATATCTTCAACAGAATTTAACAGGCCAACCAATCCATCTCGAAATAGTGTGTGGTCGTCGGCGATCAATATCTGGATGTTTTTTTCCATGTTCACTCCTTGGTGATTGGCAAAGAGGCGCGCAATCGAGCCCCGATCTTTTGAGGGATTAGCTCCAGTAGGCCACCCAACTCCTCAGCCCGTTCCCTCATCGACGTGATCCCGACTCCAATCAGGACTGGTTCCGGGAAGCCGATTCCGTCATCGGTGATCTCTGTGATCAGATTGTTTGATTCGATATGAAATCGGGCCTCTGCCTTTGATGCCTGGGCGTGCCGAATGATATTGGTAATCCCTTCCAAGGCGATTCGATAAGCTGCAACCTCTACCGCGGCTGGCAGTGTGGGCAGCACATCTGGATCTTTTATCGTAATTCTTAAACCTTCAAGGTTTTGTTGGTCGATATAAGCCTGAACTGCCTTTATCAATCCCAGTTCATCCAGTGTCGGTGGGCGCAGGTTGTATACCAGGCGGCGGATATCTCCTAAGGTGTCCTGGATTTGTTCTTTGGTCTCCACCAGTAGGCCATCGGCCGAAGCCGGATGGCTGATTAATAGATTTCGGGCAGTATCAATTTTGAGGGCCAGTGTGGCCAGTGTGGGTCCAAGCCCATCGTGCAGATCGCGCCGTAACCGCCTTCTTTCCTCCTCCCGGGTAGTGATTAATTGCTGGCGCGAACGGCGCAGGTCGAAAGTTAACTTGGCTGCGTGGACCGCTGCCCCCGTTTGGCGGGCAATATTTCTTAAAAGTTTGGATTCCGCCTCGCTGAAATCCTCATTCAGGCTGCGATGGGCGAAAATCATATACCCGACCCTTTCCGCCTGATACACAAGTTGTAGCCGCTCTGAAGTCTCCTGGGATCTCCCATGTGCAGCAACTGTTTCGACATTTTTTCCGTTAAATACCTGGATGGCGACATAAGGTAGTTTCAAAGCATGGGCGACTGTCTGGACGATGCTTGGCAGGATGGCTTCTGGCTCTGAAGCAGCTTCGAGGCGTTTCGAGAGGGAACTCAATACCGCTAAGGGATCATCGCGTTCACCGTACATCAGCCTGTTGACCGCGATTTTAAGCCGCTCGCGCAGTGGTTGGAAGATAACTGCTACCAATCCGGTTGCTAGAAAAGCAAAGGCGCTTTGATCGATTACTTGGATCAAATTCCCCAGGTATCCTACGATAAATACATATATCCCCATCGTGGCCACAGTCAAGGCGCCATAAACTAAAGTGCGATTGATGATGAGGTCGATCTCGTACAAGCGGTATCGCATGATGGCAATGGTCAAGGATAACGGTAAGAAAGAAAATGAAATGATGTATACCAGTTCATTGAGCAGCTGCCACCAAGGGGTTGATGAGCCAGGTGGGAGCAGCTGCACCTGAGCGTATGGAACGCTGCCAATCGCCATAACAAGAAACCAAATACCGATACTGTAAATAACCCACTTGGTTTGCTGCCGCTCGGATGGATCGGATACATTCCGGAAGCGGTAGATTTGTGCATACATCGCCAGTGCAAGGGTGCCTATCGCGATCCCAGCTCCAACCCAAAATATGGGTTCGAATATCACCACGAATGAGGATGCTTCAAGGAAATAGGAGACTGGCACAATTGATAACGAGGGTAAGATTAACCATCGAGTCCAAGAGGGCACAAATTGTCCATCAGGGAACAAGATAAACAGGGCGACAAATACAGGACCAAAGAGAGAAGCGAAAATTAATCCAAATTCATAATTAGATAGCTTCGGTAAGAAGGGGTAGATTGTCTCAAGTTGCCCTACAATTGCGATACCATACAGAACGAGGAAAAAAGAAAGGAAGATCGGCATCCTTTCTTTTGGCTTTTGACGGAAGATTACCCAGGCCAGGAACAAAGAAAGAGAAGCAGTAGCGATAGTAGTCACTGTAATGCCAATTTTAAGCACATCAATCCAAACTGGTGGAACAGAAGAGAATTCGATTGACTTTGTTCTAGCCTCTAAGAGGAGGATGTAGCCGGGGATAGAGGCGATAAGGATAATAACGGTTAGGATAGCCAGGATGACCCATGCCACACGCAATATTCGCAGCCAGGGTTGACTGATCGTGGTTGCATGATCAGTCTGCTCAATGGTTAATAGAGGAACATTGTTCTCCATGCTTACTCCTCGAGGCAGGGTAAACATGCCTGGATGATCGTTCCAGGTGATTGCCGAATGAACTTTATTTGACCACCCAGTTCCTCAACCTGTTCTCTCATTGTGTCCATCCCAGCTCCGTATGAAAATTGCTCTGGAAGACCCACGCCATCATCCTTAATCTCTACGATCAGATTTCCTTGCTCCGGGTACAGGCTGATAAATGCGTTTGTCGCTTGGGCATGTTGGATCACGTTGCGGGTTCCTTCCAAAGCAATCCGGTAGGCAGCAACTTCTATCGCAGCTGGTAAAGCACCCAACTCGTCCGATCCATCTACGATGATTTTCAAGCCATCAGATTTCTGCTTGCCGATAAATGCACGAATTGCCTTTTCTAAGCCCAATTCATCCAGGGCAGGAGGCCTGAGTTCATAGACCAGGCGGCGAATATCGCCGATCGTGTCCTGGATTTGACCTTTCGTCTCCACCAGCAGGGTATCTGCCAGACCGGGATCGCTTTCTAGTTTGTTCCTGGCGCTATCGATTCGCAAGGTTGCTCCTGCCAGGGTGGGCCCGAAACCATCATGCAGGTCGCGTCGCAGGCGGCGCCTTTCTTCTTCACGTGCCGTAACCAGCTGCTGCCGTGATCGACGCAGGTCAGCGGTCAGCTTGGCCGAATGTACAGCTGCCCCGGTCTGGCGGGCGATATTACGCAGTAATTCCTGCTCAGTCTCATTGATCGTCTCGTTCGGACTTCGGCGAGCGAAAACCATTCGCCCGATGGGATTCGATTGGTAGACAAGGGGTAAACTTTCGCTACTTAGGTGGACCTCACCATATTGAGCAACCAGTTCGGCGACACCTCCTTCTGAAACCTCGATCGCGACGTAAGGTAATTTCAGGGCCTGACCAACAGTTTCAACTATGCCAGGTAAGATCGCCTCAGGTTCTGCGGTTGCTGCAAGGCGTTTGGAAAGGCTGCCCAGTACAGCGAGCGGGTCGTCACGTTCTCCGAACATGAGGCGGTTTACGCCTGCCTGCAAGCGTTCGCGCAAAGGTTGAAAAAGAAGGGCTACCAGGCCAGTAGCGAGAAATGCGAGAACTGATTGGTTGAAGGCCTGGAATATATTTCCCAGGTAACCGACGATGAACACATAAACGCCAATCGTGGTGATCGTCAGAGCGCCATAGACCAGCGAGCGGTTGATCAGGATATCGATGTCATACAGGCGGTAGCGCAAAACAGCAATGCTTAGTGAAAGGGGCAATAAAGTTAATGAGAAGGAATAAATCAGGGATGTAATCGCCCCCCACCACATGAGAGGGGAACCGGGAGGGCGTTGCAGCATCCTGATATAAGGTGGGGTTGTAATTAGGAAACACAAGAACATCAGCAAGAGACCGTACACAACCCACTTGGTCTGCTGTTTTTCGATCGGATCTGAAACCACCCGGTAGCGATAGATTTGGGCAGAGAAAGCGATCAAAGTTATTGGCAAAAGCAGTAATATCCCTATCCAAAGGAGAGGGCTGGCGAGAAATGTTGATATCGAGGGATAAAAAGCAAAGTTTAGAGGGGTAATAGCCAGCGATACTAGAACCAGCCAGCGCGTCCATGAAGGCACGAACTTTCCATCTGGAAAAATTAACACTGTGGTGATCATCAGCGGAAAGAAAAGTGAGCTGATAAGCGATATTGCCGCTGATGGAACTTCGGGCCGTTGGTTATAAAGCATCCAGATAGGCCCGGCGAAGATTATTCCATAGTACAGGAGAAAATAAGATAGATAGATAGCCATTCTCTGGCCAGGTTTTTGGCGATGGAGTAACCATGCTAAGACCAGGGATAAAAGCGCTGCCGAGATAGATGCGCCTGCATAAAACGATCTGAGAATGAAATTCCAGTATGAGCCAGAAAGATGGAGTAGTTCGTCAAGGGCTCCATTTGAGAAACCATAGAAATAACGCGGTATGGCAACGATAAAGATGATCAATGCAACTGCCGCGGTGGGATACCAAAGGATACTTGCCAGGCGCATCCAGCGGTTGTTTCCAGGGTTTGTTGATTTTGGTGAAGGTTCTTTCGTCATCGAGGAAGAAGACTTATCCTATCCAATCAGGCTCATTTCTACTAATAATAACCCGGATTTGTGATCCGGGATGTGTCTTTTGATGGAAAGGGATTCATGGGGATTAAAAACTCTCTTTTTGTATCTCTTGCCATTTGTTTCAGTGCCGCAGCCCTGGTTACTTGGCGGGGCAACGTGTCTTCATGGCGCTTAGCCTCTCAATCACGTTGCCCCATAAAATTATCGTCAGGCAATCGCCTCCGCCTGAGCTTCCAGGATATCCTTCAGATTTGATATATCCGTTTCCAATTGTCTTTTGGCCATCCGAGCAAATAAAGGTTCGGCCATCTTTATGAAGCCTGACGCCTCTACTTCACCAGCCACGGTGACTTTCGTGCCTCCATCAACTGATTCGAAGGTGATTAATTCCGTAGACTGCAGGGAACCCGAGGTGGTCTTCTCAGCAAATTTCCGGTTTGGCTCGTATTCAGTGACCTCATAAGTGTTTTCAGATTTTCTGCCTAGAAATTCTGTCACCCGGGTCGAGGTCGTTCCCACCCCGACTGGACCCTCAGATGTCTGCTTCGATTCTGTGACCGGTCCCGCCCACTGTTCGGCGTTTTCGGGGTTTGCCACGTAAGCAAATACTTCCTCAATCGGGCGTTTGATCACCACAATTTTTTCTACTCTAACCATTTCAATACCTCCTTATAATATTTCGTCTCATTTCGTGAAATTAACCTTTTTTCGATTACCTTCCTTTTTTTACTGCCGGACATCAATCGGGATCTTTTTGGTGAATAAGTCAGGCTTCCAGTGTTGGAATATGTCATGTCTTCATCATCACCTCCTGTATGTGAGTAGTCGATAGATTGCCAGGCTGTGCATCTAATTGGCGGATTCAGGTTTTCCAATGTTTACACTTGTGTAGAGTTGTAGCGATATACTTAGCGTCGTGACATTTCCGGATAACCTCTGCTGGCACTTTTTTTTAGCTCAATCGTCTGAGCACAAATCCTGTCCAGACGTACCAGATAATGAGGCTAATGCTGCTCAGGATAAACCCGGCTGTCTCTAAACTACCGTTGCCCAGGGTTGCTCCGGCAACGATAAGCCAGGAAGTTATTCCCCCGAGCATTCCCAGGTAGGTAAGGAATTTGGGTAGTTGATCGCTGCGATTGGCGAGCCAATTCATGACGATGAACCAGAGGCCTGTCAAGCCGTAGCTCATCCAGAATTCGGGATCAAGCGAGATTGGCCCAATTAAAGCGACTGCGGCACGTGTGGTTTCATCAGCCTGGGCATATCCGGCAGCCAGGCTGGGATTGGCACTCTGAAGGGCAAAATACCAGATCGCGGCAACAGCGTAACCGATTATTGCCAATGTGCTGGTCCAGCGCACGAGTCCTTTGTTGGTGTTCCGCACCAGGTCTGAGGTGGATATCACGACTGCGATCGCGAACAGACCATAGAAAGCTCCGCTCCAATACAATAAATGGGAAAATGTTGAGTTTTCAGCAAGGGAAAGCAGGTACGCAGTGATGTCTGCACTATTTTGTGCTTCGGGACGCAATGCACCGCCGATTAAATAAGTCAGCAAAAAAATGGCGGAGAGGAAAGAAGCCACGCTGCCTAACTTGAACACTGAATTATTTTTCATATCCAGATTCCTTTATGATTAATTAGGTTTCATTGTTGGCTTAAGGTTGCTGAACTCTTGTGGCTTGCGAACTATGGGAACAGGTTGTCCACGCCGTTTAGCTTCGATTTCTAACCGCTTTCCCATGTTGAATATATTTGAAATGAGCGAAACCATGCCTGCCGGATCACGGCTAGCGCTGAAAATTGGCAGGCAGCGCTCAACCTTGAAAAATACATCGCTTCCAGCTTCAGACACATCACCTACGAAAGACTTGTTTTCATTTGAGACCATCTCACCATTTTGGAGGTTGATAATATGAAATGTGAGGCAGGCCCGGCCGCGTGGATCCACGGGAAATGTAAATGGCAATTGTAAATACACGCCTTGAGAGTCAATGGAACCAACCCGAACCCTGAAAGGTACTGGGTAACCATCTTGGTCAACTACGGTCAGGATCGGTTTTCCGAGGCGATCAATTGCATCGGTCAGCTCCTCTCGCCAATCAGCTTCCGGAACGACGATAGGTTTGTGAGGAGTATGCAGGGGTTTCGGAGGCGGGTCCGATGGTGGTGCCTGAGTGCCACTGGGAGCAATCCACTGCTGTGGTGTTGTTTCTGTGTCACCTTCAGGCCACCAGAAAATTTTCAGCGGGGTCACGGCGATCCAGATTCGAGCTAAATACCCATCCATCTGGCGCAGTAAAAAAGCGGGTAGTGGTCTGAACATCTTAAACCTGGCAAGATTCAACCGGACATAGCGATCGGTGTTTGCCTGGAGGTCAGAATCGTAGACAGTTGCTCGTCCATAGACAAGAACGGTCGGAGGGCTAGAAATTGTCGATGCATTAGGTTCAGAATACAAGAGGCAAACCTTTGGTTTTTTTCGCGCTCTTTCAGCTTTTGTTGGGTAAGTGAGTCCCGTTTGGACATCGATAGTGCATCCATTCTCTCCTGGAAAAGGGATCACAGGCGAAGTGATTGGTGTGCCATCTCCCTTGAGGGAGGCGTATTCACATAAGCCATCCATCAATATGGGGATAAGTTCTTGGGGCAGCCCGATGGAGTTGGTAGAAATCATTTGATCCTCCTCTTTCTAGATAATTCCTCACTGTTATCGTACAAGTTAGCGCATAGATTGTCATGAGGTTGGAGACCCGATTTGCACGGGAATTATTCCCACTTGGAGCGGGAATTAGACGTTTCATCAGGGGTATAGCAATCTTACGAATAAAATGGGATGGTATTTTTTGGTGGGCTAATCAAAATGAGAGCTCCAGTTAAGTATCACAGAAGGCGACCGGAGCTCTCACTCATAATCTGGTTCCCCCCACAATTACTCTATGGATGCAAGCGACTCCCCTTTCGACTTGCTCCGAATATACAGTCAGATGATATCGAAAAACAACCAAATCAAGGTGAATATGGGTGAAAATGAAACCAACGGTGTGAAGAGACCATCAACGGGTCATAAAATACAAATCAATCGTCCGAGAGGTGACTCGTTCAGATCGCATGGCAAGGTTCGTAATATTAAAACGATCGCCAAAACGTTCTTCGACTTCATCGGGGGGAACACTCTTTGTGAAGCACAATAAAACAAAGCTGCTTTTCGGGTGGGTCAGGGGTAAAACATTTTCCATGTATGCGTCACGGTCGGTGGAATTCAAGTCATTCAATGCGCCAAAGTCCACCAGCAGATCATATTTTCCGTTGACCCGACTCAGATTAGTGAGATCATCCTCGATGAAGGCGATCTCTTCACCTGCTGATCCTGCGTTTGCGATTGCCCTTTTGATCGCCGTGCGGGAAAAATCCACACCAGTCACGTCGAATCCCTTTCGAGAGAGATAAATCGCGTTGCTGCCCTCACCGCACCCCAGGTCAATCGCCCGACCAACAGGGATGCTCCCATTTTCAAACAGCTGGGCATATTCTTTTTGCCCATGAGCAGCTCCGAAAATCCAGGATATCGGTATGAACGGAATGCGGTACATGAATTCATATATCCATTTTTCCATGGTTCCTTACCTCTCATTTTAATATACCTGATCCTACCCAGTTCAGGAGGCAAATGTCATGAGGCCAGAGACCTGAATCAAGCAGGAAAAATTCCCGGTACTGGCGGGAATTCATCGACAAATCGCAAGAATTACAGGTGTCACTGATAAAGGAACGATCAATATTTGATGGGAAGATCAAAAAGAGAGCTTCATTCGAATGCAACAGCAAGCGATTGAAGCTCTCAATTCTGCATTTTATTGCCTCTCAAGAAGGCTCAACTTGGGCGGATGGTTCCCCTATCGGCGCGCCCTTGATATACAACCAGATACTTACTACTAGCATCCAGACAAAGGCAACTGCCAGTAAGACGTAAGCATAAGGTGTAAGTAATCCAATCGCAACGATTACGCTCAGCCAGCTGAACCAGCGTGGGAACAACCCGCTGCGTAATGAAACAACTGCCGTCGCGCTGATAAAAACAGCCATGAAGATCGAGAATAATTGACCGGTAAGCTGTGCCCAGAAATCATACATCGAAACTGCACCGACCGGCGTCATCCCACCCGGCGCACTGGCGCGCAGACCAACAGCAAATATGCCGATAAAGGAGATGCCCAGGACAATTGCAGCTGCGATTCCTCCACCGAAGGCAACCGTTGACAACCTGCCTGTTCCTCCTTCATGCTCTACCAGCGTACTCCTTACACTGCCGGTGAACCAGATTAAAAAGAAGGCCGCTAATGATCCGATATACCCTCCCGCGGCTACCTGAGAGGCATTGCTGTTCAGGAAATCGGCCAGCTCTTCACCAGGTGGTAGAAATTCATAGTAGTTAAAGGTGATCACGCCGATGACGAGCAGTATTACAACCACAGCGCCTGTCAGTGGGACAAATCTATCTAAACGAGATTCATTCATCATGCTCCTCCTGTAAATAGGTGTACGGATAATTCATCCTCATTGAGTGATATCCTACCCTTAGATGGTGACAATTGTCATGGGGCAGGGATACTAAGTTAACCGGGAAAATTGTCCCGCCTCACTTGGGACAATTCTTGAAAGATTTTTTATTACAGATTGACAAACTAGAAAATGATTTTTGGTAGGGGCGAGGCAAGCGCTTTTCTGCGAATAGTCCGGTGTGTTTGCCTGGCCGTGATTGCTTCGCCCTTAGAGAAGCCTTTCAATTATGTTATCAACAGCAGCTAATTAATCCGCAGCTGCCGTGCTCAGATCAGTCTCAAGCTGCACATCTTTTCCTTCTTCTGCCTTCGTCAGGCGGGACCAGATGTTCGGCCACAGGAACAGCACCAGCAAGATCAGGCTGACGATTGGAGCCAGGGCGAACAGGGAGAACCGTCCTAGGTTAATGGCTGTGGCATACGCCAGTGGAATTCCAACCGCCAGTTCCAGGCTTCCTGAGACCAACCCGAGTACTCGCATCCATTCTTTAGGTTTGATCAGAATGCCCACCGTGACCACTCCCCAACCGATCATCGCAGCCCAGTGCAGGCGCTGCACCAGCACAAAGAGAGGCGAACCGATGGTGATGATGCGGCTCGTGCTGGAAACACCATTCATGAAGCATGTGATATAAGCCAGACCGGTTAACAAGGCCAGCAGTGTAATGCTCCAGGATACCTTGCCGACGCCTCGGGCCAGGAGGAAATAGATGATCAGGTATGGCCAGAAAAGGCTGAAATAAATCGGCGGCAGCCCGGCGGCCATATATGGCACGTTGATGAACCAGCTGCCCAATAGAGCCAAGGTGATCCCGATCAATGATAGCAGGAAGGCCCACCTGGCTTTGGTGAAGAATCCGTAGGCGCTGACTGCAAAGAGCACGCCTGCCAGGATGCCCAAATCAGCCAAAGCCGGATGGATGTATTTCAAGAGGATCTCACAACCCGGTTCCGCTGATTCTGCGCTCATCCCAATCCGATACCAGTTGATAAACAAAACATAATGCCCAACAATGCCTATCACCGCCCCGATGATGGCCAGGAAGCCTCCCAGCTTGGTGTTTATTTTCATCAAAGCCTCCTTAAAAGTGTTGATAAATTGCTTCCTAACTAAGAATCCCCGTTCCTTAATTCCCTTCTTCACCTATGTGGCATGAACATCCCTGGTAGTAAGGATCATCATTGTGTGCTGCTACATAAACAACGGTGCCTGGCTCGATGCTCAAATTGCATTCTTCGAGGAAAGTAGGGTTTTCATCCCATTCTAAAATCTGAATCTCGCAGGGCACGTAAACCGTTCCCTGCCAGCTATCGTTGCACAATGTTCCATTGATGATGCGATCAACCTGAACCTCCCGACCTTTGATTTCTACCAGCTGGGATTCGATCTTCGGATTACTTTGAGGCGGTGCGTTTTGTATTGCGCTCAAATCGGCAAGATAGGCAATGCTGCCTGCAGGGCAGGCTGGCTCAGCGCGTTGGCAGGCTGTCAGCATCATCATCAGCAGGAATATTGGTAGGGAAACCAGGTACTTCATTCAATCTCCAGGATTGGTCGAAGATAGTATGTGAAAGATAGCACAAATAGGAGGTGTTGTCTTTGCCTTAACGTAAAATCTTGTGCATTCATTTCATTTTCGAGGCATAATAATCCTAGCGAGTATAGAGGAGAATTGCGGTGGATACTTTGACCAAAACCCTTGCTACTGAACCGTTATTTACCGGGTTGGATCAGACTCTTCAGGACGACCTTGTCCGGAATTCGATCCCCAGGTCATACAGTTCTCAGCAGATCATCGTCCACCAGGATGATGTCTGGCCTTATCTCTTCTTAGTTGAACGGGGAGAGATCCATGCTGTCAAGGAATCTCGGGAGGGGCGCGCCTTCATCGCCACCACGCTTAAATCAGGGGATATCTTCTGGGGTCTGGCATTTTTTATTGAAGGCGCACCGATGCCGGTTTTGCTGCAGGCGAAAGCGGAGACGAAGATTCATCTCTGGGATCGGGATTATTTGGTGCCAATCATCAAGAGCTATGGGGACATGTCCTGGCGTTTATGTCAGCTGATGATCAGCCGAATGCAGCTGGCCAGTGTCATCGTCGAAGACCTGGCCTTCCAGCCCGTGATGGCGCGTCTGGCCGGTCTGATCTTGAGTGAGTTTGGTGATGCCGAGGACGAATTCAAGACCCGGGATCTGACTCTGGAGGAGATGGCCTCCCGGATCGGCACCACCCGGGAGATGGTTTGCCGGCATTTGTACCGCTTTGCAGAACTGGGGGTGATTCAAATCAACCGGACAGAGTTGAAGATTACCGATAGAGAGCAGTTACAAGATCAAGCCCAGAAATGAGGTCAGCCAACCAATACCAGCCAGGCTATTGGTAGCATCGCCACCCACATTCTGATCCATGTCCTTCCATAACGATAATCTTCTACCAGGAAGAGGTACCTGCTGGGTAGGTAAAACACTACGAATAACAGCGATAGTGCAACCAGCAGAACGATTGCCCGCGAAGTGAATCCAATCCCCCTTGAAGGTTCTAGCTCAAGGTACCAGGACTCCCAAAAAAACCTTGTGATGATGCTCACCGAGATCAAAAGCAGCCCATCAGCCAATGTTTCTTGAACAATTGGATATTTAGCCATCTTAGTCGGAGGTTCATCTCGTCGTTTCCCGGCTCGCCATACGGTAAAAGTCAAGACAGCCGCGAGAATCAGGGATACCACCACCCAGATATCCTCTCCAGACCCGGACAAATCTACCAGGCCTAACAAATCCATTGCCATCAAGCAAATTACCGAGAAAAGGATGAAATGGAAGAAAAGCAGCACGTCCATCAATTTATCCAGTATGCCCCTTGCAGACTTTGGCGATTTTTCACTGAGCCGATGTTGCAGTGGATTAGATTTCAAGACTGCACCAGTCAGCTGGGTGATGACCGCCAATCCCATTAACCATCCAATAGTCTCGTCAGGCAGATTCTCGGTCCGGTCCAGGATCTTCAACGCAAAAAAGATATTGCCTGCTAACACAGCCAGGTCAAATATGAAGCCATGGATCGTATTAGATTTTGTTGGAATGGCGAGTTGTTGCAGTCTGTTCATCTATCCTGAGGTGCGTATACCAGCAAAAAAGAAGGGATTCCGGTGTTGGTGCTACCATCTTCAAGATAGATTAACGTTTTGGGGATAATTCCGTTTCACAAATATCCAATATTCAATATCTAATATCAAATATCTAATATCTAATAACCAATAACTATTCACAATCAATTTGCTTCTTCCCCCTCGCTATCCTACATCCACCTGTTGAGCAAGCTGCTGGATCGTATTTTCGATGAAATATTCCTCCCCAATGAATAGCTCGATCGCTTCGTTCGGACAAACCTCGACACAGCGTCCGCAGCCGCGGCAATGATCGCCGATTACTGCCTGGCTATGAACGAGCTGGATGGCTTCCACAAAACAGACCCCCTCTGTACATTCCCCACACCCAAGGCAATCTTCACCAACCTGGACGGATACCCCAGGCAGGCGGTTGATTTTCGAACCGATCTGGGGGGTTATCTCTGGCAGCACTTTCCACAAACAGCAGCATGGGCAGCAGTTGCAGATAGTCAGCAGCTTCTCCCCTGGACCAGCGCCTAACCAGATCACATCCAGCTTGTTTTTCCCCACCATATGCACCAGCCCAGCTTCACGGCAGCGCTGAATGTGATCGTGAGCTTCTTCCCTAGGGACCAGCCGGCCAAGGCGCGGGTTGATCTGCAGCACCGCCTCCCCGAGGAACAGGCACCCCATTTGCTGTGAGTAATCTTGGCAGTTATTCCCCATTCTGCACAGGCAAAAATCCATCAACCAGTGGTGGCTGGCATTATCGATAAAGTGTTCGACAATTGTGGAAGGCAGGACGTAATCCCCGTTGTTCGAGATCGGTTCATTGATCTGGATTGAGCGATCTGTGGGCAGGTAGAGGATGTCGTCTCCGTGAAAGAATCCCCAATCGACTAAATCTCCCACCAAAGGCAGGTGCGTCAGCCGCGCTAACCAGAAGCGCTGCGGGAAGGCCTTCTTGAGCAGGTTGACAAACCAGACAGGACGCGCCAACTCTCCCTCTCCAATGAAAATTTTCACAATTCTACACTATCCCCCTTCACAAAGCAAATTTTCAAATTACCAGTGTAATTGTATGAGCAGTAAATTCAATTTAAAGAAATTCGAAAATGAAGATGCAGCCCATTGCAAGGGTTGCCTTTATTAATAGTTTGGTGCTTGAAAGGCTTATTAATTATTCAAGAAATCCGCCTGTAGCACTGAACAAATTGATATCGAATTGATTTGAACGAAGGGAAGTTCTCTTTTGGATGTTACTTCGGTAGTTGATTTCAGCGGGATGGCAAGTTTTTGATGTTTAACAAAGGTTCGAAACAAATATAGCTGAGTTTGAGTCCTCGATTTCTAATAACTAACTTAAGTTGCTGCCAATCGGACATCACGTCATTCTGAGGGAGGTACGAGAGAAGAATTCTTCCATAGTTCAGCTGATTCTTCACCCAGGACTGAGATTCTTCGTCGCTTCGCTCCTCAGAAAGACATCCGCAGGGTAGCTGGCAACTTGAGGTAACTAGTTTTTCGACTATTTGATTTGTGCACTGAGTACAATTCTAGACGAGATAGCGACTAATTGTTGAAGATAGGTAAAGAGTTTTTGTAGGAAATTTTTCGAATGGGAAGAATTTACTGCCAAAATACTTTTCGATGAATTGAATCCCCAATAAGATTTTTAGCGAGTAGCTGTCGCCCAAAGATTTAGAACAAGTTCGAAATATCCAAATTCTACTTTTTCCATTTCAAATCCAGCTCTACCGAAGTACCAACCAAGCAATGGCAATGTATAAACGAATTCATGTTCGTCGATTTCCTCTTTGCTTACCAATCGTAACCGGGCCATCACTTTTAATATTCCATCTGACCAAGCAGCAGGTGTTGTAATGATAAGTTTTCCGCCAGGCTTTAAAGTTCTATGAACATCTGTAAATAATATGTCCAGACTTGTAGGGCTTAAATGCTCTACTACCGCTAGCATGGTAATTGCGGAGAAATATTCATCTTCAAATGGCAGATAAGGCTCTTTATTAATGTTGAGATTAAACCAGTTTATCTCAGATACAGATTGAGGTTTTTTCAGCTGATCGATCGCGAATTTATCTTTGAAGTATGTATGGGAAAGGAAATAAGGGTAGGAGCCGCATCCGATATCTAATATTCGCCCCTGGCGAAGTTCGTTTGGAATCAGTTGGTCTGCGACTTGGGCTCGCAGTTTGGCAAGAAATGACTCAAGCAATCCATACCCACGGGTATTTCTAGTCCCGGTGAATGATAAGCCTTCAAATACATTACCCATTTTTTATCCTTTCAATGAAATATCCTGATTAGAGGTAGGAATATCAGAGTTGGACCTCGAATGTCTACCCTTCTGAAAATAAAGGATATTGATCCAATATCTAAATATGTTGTCAAAGAATTTGTTTGATGTTCTGGTAATTGACATCTCCCTCCCAAAAAAGTGAATCTCAAGATTGAGGATTTATTTCTTAACTCCGGTCATCACCAACTAGAAAATTCGGAATTCTTAATTTGACGATTGGATTGATTCTGGGATTCGTGGTTGACCAAACTAGGCTGTTGGCAATAAGAATTAATCCAATCAAATACCAAGGTACCCACCAATAGAGTTCATCAGAGGTATAGCCTGTAAGTTTCATGGATGCTAGCACTACCCAACATGCTACAAAACCGAGGTACAGTATCCAGCTTGAGTATCTAGGTATTTCTCGAAATAGATAACTGATTAGCAGTGGAATTAATAGAACAAAATCCCAACTCCACATGTAAGGGGTGATAATCGTTGTGAGTGCAAGACTCCATGCCAATGCTTCCCTTTTTGGCAAACGCATCCATAGCCAGAAATTCAAACCAGATCCTGTAAGCAGGAGTAGCCACCATAACACTCTTCCGGTTTCGTTGAAGGCGGCTTGCAGGATGAACAAAGAAGATGGATGTGCCCAGGGTGGATTGACCAATTGATTGTGAACAAAATCAGATATCCATTGAGGGTATAAAAAGAACAATGGCAGGCTGGTGATCCCGACTGCAAGAATTGAATAAGAACCCAACTTAAATGTTCGTGATATGCCATTTTCCCTGAGATAGGCAAAGAAATAACCCGGCAAAACAAAGATCGTCAATTGTGGTTTGGATAAAGTCAAGGCGATCAAAACTGCGATCAAAAAAGGGTGCAGCTTGGGCTCAAAAACCGTGATCACTAAAAAGATCAGGCAAATCAAAATGGTGATTTGTCCTAGGGAGAAATGGGAAATGCTTGGCGGAAAAAGGAATGCCATGAACAATGCGATTACAAAACCCAATTTTGGGGGCTGTGAACAACCGGTACTCAACCAGACGATAGCAATCAGTGAAACCAAGCTGACGATCCACCACAGATTGCTAGCTTGCTGGAGAGGCAAAAACCCAATCGGCCAGAATACCCCGATTGCCATTGGCATCCATACTGCAGTCCCCATTTCATAAAGAAGTGAAATGTTGTATGGGCTTTGCCCTCTAATGAGCAAGAATGCAGGCGCCCAGAGGTTATTTCTGAAATCCCACCCTGGTTGATAAGGAAACTTTATGATAAATAGTAGCGATAGAGCCAGGATGAAACTCGCAACGAAGGCAGTCAAGAAATTTTTCGACATAAAGACAGCTGTTGCTCTGTCCCTCCCTGCTGTATTTTTCATCGCATTAATTCACCTTCAGCGGAGCTTGATTGTCACGCTGCCCCCATTTTTCTGTTGGTTGGTAGAAATATAAACTAATAACTCCAATCATCAGCATTAATGGAGGGATATAATCCCAATAATCGAAAATCTTAAAAGACACACTCACTACAATGAATTGTGTGAAGAATGATGTCCAGGAGGGGATAAATGCTAGCGCAGATGAAAAACTTTGCTGGCTCGCGTATGGGGATAAGAACATAGATACCAACAATAAGCTGGCAATAGTATGTTCCTTATACCAGCGTTTCATCTTCCACTTCATAAATGCAAAAAGGATTGAAAACGAGACGAGCAATAATGTCATGGCAGCTGTCAAGGAAAAGTAGCTGCTGAAGGACATATTGTTAATCGACCAAAAGAAGGCATTTTGCGGGTGAGGTTTAATCAGGTTGTTTATCCACTGCATGATCAAAGGGGGCGAGCCAATCAGGCTGATTGGAATGGTTAATAAAGCCACGATCATCAATGGTTTAACCAATCCCCGCCAATCATCTCTGCTGTCCCACATTAAGTAAAGCCAGATTAATAATGCACCCTGAGGTTTTAGTAACAATAACGAAAGAGCTATTCCGCGCCCTAGTGTCTGCCACCTGGTTCCTTGAGCTGCTTCCCAGAGCAAAATCGGGAATACTAAAACCAGGATATCCATGTTGCTCTTCGACATCGTCACCAGGAAAAATGGGCTGAGGATGATAGCGAAGAATTTTGACAGTGACCAGCTGCGGCGATATGACAGCCACCCGATCACTAATACTGAAAACGCTCTTGCACCCTCCGCGCGCATCAGGTAATAAGGCATCATCAATATGAACGCCCAGGGAGGTGAAACGATAGTCTGGTTATGGTATGTATACAACCCTGCCGACCAGAAGTTTTCATTGTATAAATCCCAATCTATCGGTGGTTTTTGGGGGAGGAAGAGATAAAGGAAAGCGAGAAAAAGTACCACGCCAAATTGCTGGCGCGTAACAATCGGGGTGGTAAACAGGTCCTTTGCCTGTTTTACGAATGAATTAAGTCTTATCGAACCGGAATCTATTAAATTTGAGTTAATGTTCATCCTATTTGCTCGATCGCAGAGATAAAGTTATCTGGTTTTATGTTGTAAAAGCATACCAAGTGAACCCCTAAACATGGATAACAATTTTGATAACCACCCCAGATTATTTTGTTAGATTATAAAAACTGTGTGGATATCCTTCCAAGACCCCAAACCTCCGAGTATTTATGCTCTGATATTTATGCAATTATTTCCGCCATCGCTATCTCTGTGTTTTCAGCGTTCCCTGTGGAAATTTCAGGTTGGTTAAATGCAACCTTTCGTTTTAAACTGCGTATATATGAATAGAAGGAGTAATCAGGTAAAAAGGAGCAAGATCGATGGTTGATTTTATTTTGGGGATTATTGGCGGGATTGTTGGCCTGGTGGTAGGGCTGGTTGGCGCAGTGGTCGGTTTAGTGGTTGGCGGTGTGGGATTGGCAATTGCTTTGACGGTATTGGTCCTGGTGGGATTGTTCATTGTTGCGCCGTTGGTGTTATTGTTTGGGCTGGTGTTTTGATTTTTCCTATTGGACTTGAGAAAAACATACCGGTATTCAAAGACAATGGGGTGACCCGGATTAGCCAGTGATCCGGGCTCACCCCATTTACGCAATGCAGTGTCGCCAGTCCTTTATATTACCGACGGAGGGACTTTAAAGGAGAAATGTTCCCAACCCCTCGCGTTGACAAGGGGGTATCCCTGAAGTAGAATAACCCGCACTGGGGGCATCTTAATAACAAAATAAGGGCGCGTAGCTCAGCTGGTCAGAGCGCACGGTTCACATCCGTGAGGTCGTGGGTTCGAGTCCCTCCGCGCCCACTTTCTGTCATAGAGATATGGGTGGTGAGTAAAGTGGAGCCAAACCGCAGCCTGATCAGTTCATCTGAATCGTAACGGGCGCAACGTTCATGTTGCGCCCGTTGTGGTTTGCACCACAGGTACTTCACTTTGCCATCTTACTAGCTTGGAAAACGCATGCCATTAGTGGCAGTGTTGTCCTTCGACCTGCAGCCTGGTTTCGGTGCTAGGGCTGGGAGAATTCGTGCGTCTGTGGGTTCAGTCGCGGCAGACGGATTGCTCCGGCCCGTGCCTTGTCGCTCAGTCCGAAGATATTGAGACCAGCGGTGATATCGCTTTCATAGATGAAGTTGTTATACCAGTAAGAGGACCAGGAGCCTCCAATCTGGCACTCCCCTCCACAGAAGGGGCCGGGTCCCAGCGATTCGGGGTCGGTCCA